>NZ_CP108518.1:4388750-4760000 GCF_035989885.1 Streptomyces sp. NBC_01232 | reverse complement strand
ACGGCGGCGCCGATGGCGGCCTGGACGATCAGGTCGTGGGCCTGCGCGCGGGGCAGGCCGAGGAGGATGCCGGCGTCGGTCATGGCCTCGACGAGGAAGTAGAAGTAGGCGGGGCCGGAGCCGGAGAGGGCGGTGGCCGCGTCCTGCTGGGACTCGGGGACGCGCAGGGTCTTGCCGACGCTGCCGAAGATCTCCTCGGTGTGGGCGAGGTGCGCCGCGGTGGCGTGGCTGCCGGCGGAGATGACGGACATGGCCTCGTCGACGAGGGCGGGGGTGTTCGTCATGACGCGGACGACGGGGGTGCCCGTGCTGAGCCGTTCCTCGAAGAAGGCGGTCGGCACGCCGGCGGCGCCACTGATCACCAGGCGGTCGGCGGGGACGTGCGGGGCGAGCTCGTCGAGGAGCTTCGCCATGTCCTGGGGCTTGACGGTGAGGATGAGGGTGTCGGCGCGCTTGGCGGCCTCGGCGTTGGAGACGGCCTCGACCCCGTAGCGGGTGCGGAGTTCCTCGGCCCGTTCGGTGCGGCGGGCGGTGACGAGGAGTTTCGAGGCGGGCCAGCCGCCGCGGATCATTCCGCTGAGCAGGGCCTCGCCGATCTTTCCGGTACCGAGGACTGCGACTGTCTGGGTCATGCCCGATTCACCTCGCCTGGGGGTCCCTCCCAGCGGTGGCCGGGGGAGTTTCACGCGCGACACGTATACGGCCTCATCCTTTCACCCGGGAAACGAACGGGGCGGGACTGTCCGGCCTGTGGGCGTCAGGGGGTGCGGCGGCGGAGGGTGACCGCGCCGAGGGCGAGTACGAGCAGCGCGCAGGCGGCGACGATCGCGGCGTCGCGGACGAATGCGGCGGTCATGTCGGTGTGGGTGAGGACCTGGGTCATGCCGTCGACCGCGTAGGACATGGGCAGGACGTCGGACAGGCCTTCGAGGACCGGGTGCATGGTGTCGCGGGCCGCGAAGAGGCCGCAGAGGAGGAGCTGCGGGAAGATCACCGCCGGCATGAACTGGACGGCCTGGAACTCGGAGGCCGCGAAGGCGGAGACGAACAGGCCGAGCGCGGTGCCGAGGAGTGCGTCGAGCAGGGCTACGAGGAGCAGCAGCCAGGGGGATCCGATGACGTCGAGGCCGAGGACCCAGAGGGCGAGGCCGGTGGCGAGGACGGACTGGAGGACGGCGACGGCGCCGAAGGCGAGGGCGTAGCCGGCGATGAGGTCGCCCTTGCCCAGCGGCATGGCGAGGAGGCGCTCCAGGGTTCCGGAGGTGCGTTCGCGCAGGGTGGCGATGGAGGTCACCAGGAACATGGTGATGAGGGGGAAGATCCCGAGCAGTGACGCGCCGATGCCGTCGAAGGTCTTGGGGCTGCCGTCGAAGACGAAGCGCAGCAGGGTGAGCATCAGTACCGGGACCAGGAGCATCAGCGCGATGGAGCGCGGGTCGTGGCGGAGCTGGCGCAGCACGCGGGCGGCAGTGGCGCCGGTGCGGGCGCCGCTCATGGCGGTCGTGGCGGTCATCGGCTCTGCTCCGGGGTGAGGGCCGCGGTGTCGGCGGCGTTCGCGGTGGCGGCGTGCGCGTTGGCTTCGTCGACCAGGCGCAGGAAGCCCTCTTCGACGGTGGCGGAGTGGGTACGGGCGCGCAGTGCGTCGGGGGTGTCCTGGGCGAGGATGCGGCCCTCGCGCATGAGGAGCAGGTCGTGGCAGCGTTCGGCCTCGTCCATGACGTGGGAGGAGACGAGGATCGTCGCGCCGCGGGTGGCGGTGATGTCGTGGAAGAGGTTCCACAGGTCGCGGCGCAGGACGGGGTCGAGGCCGACGGTGGGTTCGTCGAGGACGAGGAGCTCGGGCGTGCCGAGCAGGGCGACGGCGAGGGAGACGCGGCTGCGCTGGCCGCCGGAGAGGTTGCCGGCGAGGGCGCCGGCGCGGGTGGTGAGGTCGACGTCGGTGATGGCGCGGGTGACGGCGTCGGCCCGGCGGTCGGCGGCGGCGCGGCCGGGGTCGAGGACGGCGGCGAAGTATTCGAGGTTCTGCCGGACGGTGAGGTCGTCGTAGACGCTGGGCGCCTGGGTGACGTAGCCGATGCGGGAGCGGAGCCGGGGGTGGCCGGCGGGGTGGCCGAGGACGTCGAGGGTTCCGGTGACGTGGGCCTGGGTGCCGACGACGGCGCGCATGAGGGTGGATTTTCCGCAGCCGGAGGGGCCGAGGAGGCCGGTGATGCGGCCGCGGGGGACGTCGAAGGCGATGGAGTCGAGGACGGTGCGGGGGTTGCGGCCGGTGCCGCGGCGGACGGTGAGGTCACGGGCGTGGACGGCGGCGGGGTCTCCGTCCGCCTGGTTATTCATCATGTGATGAATAATGCTCCTGGCGGTGCCCGGGCGTCAATCACCGGGAAGGGTCGGACTGCTCCGGACTCCTCTGGGCCGGCCTTCCTGCCTGGTACCGCTACTTCTTGCGCTTGGGGCGGCGGGCGGCCGGGTTGCCCGTGCGGGTGCTGCGGCGGCGGGCGTATTCGGTCTGCGCGCGCTCGTACTCGGCGCGGTGGAGCTTCTCGCCCGGGGCCTCGCCGAGGCAGCGCAGGAAGTACGCGATGAGCGAGCCGATGAAACCGATCGTCTTGAGGCCCTTGAGGGCGGCCTCGTCGGAGGACGGGGCGGGGCGACGGCTGAAGGAGGCCCAGGTCTTGGTGAAGGCGATGGAGCTGGAGATCGCGAAGAGGACGACGACCGAGATGCTGAGGAAGGGACCGACGTTGCCGATCTCCAGACCCTCGTAGGAGAGGCGGAGCAGCAGGGCTGCGGCGACGGCGGTGGTCAGCGAGCCGATGGCGAGGCCGGCGCGGCGCAGGGCGTAGCCGCCGTCGTGGTCGACCCACGTCGTGCCGAAGAACCGGATCGGCTCGGGCTGCGGGCCGGCGGGCACCGCGGCCTGCGCGTCCGGCTCGGCGGGGGTCTGGTCTCGCTGGTCGTCGCTCACGTCAGCGATTATCCCCCGCCGGGCCGGGCGGGCCCGGTGTGTCTCACGTGTCAGACGGGTCCGACGGGTCCGGCAGCGGTCCGAGAAGGGTCAGCCGCACTCGGTGACGACATAGCCGTCACTGCCGGTCCTCACGTACGCGTCGGAGACGAACCGGCCGTTGCCGATGCAGTCCCAGATGGCGGTCGTGCCGTACGGGCCCGAGACGGTGGTGCCGTCGGTCTGGCAGCGGAGCGTGACGGTCGCGCCGTACGGCAGGACGTCGATGACCGAGTAGTTGGTGCCGGGGCCGCTGCGGACGTTCAGCCGGGAGCCGGGAGCGACCGGGTAGGACGGGTAACCGGAGCCGGAGGCAAGGCTCTGGATTTGGCTCGAATCGTTCTCCACCGACATGCGAAATCTCCCCCCATGGGCGTTGCCGTGCGCAACTCGCGCAGGGTAGCAGGACCTTGGAGAATCGCACGGGTCATCGACTAGGCTCCGGCGGGGGTGGTGAACGGTGCATTCGCGGCGCGCGGACTACGTGGGTTTTCCGGAGTACGCCGGGCAGTACCGGCTCGAATCGGTGCTCGGCTCCGGAGGGATGGGCGTCGTCCAT
This sequence comes from Streptomyces sp. NBC_01232, assembly GCF_035989885.1. Lineage (GTDB taxonomy): Bacteria > Actinomycetota > Actinomycetes > Streptomycetales > Streptomycetaceae > Streptomyces. Next base: position 4,756,434 of record NZ_CP108518.1, on the reverse strand, counting down.
CTGGCCACGTCCGGTTCGGGGCTGAAACTCGCCGTCAAGATCGTGCACCCCTCGCACGCGGTGGACCCGGAGTTCCGGGCCCGGTTCCGGCAGGAGGTCGCCGCGGCGCGCCGGGTCAGCGGAGCGTTCACCGCGCCCGTCGTGGACGCCGACCCCGATGCCGAACGGCCGTGGATGGCCACGCTGTTCATCGACGCGCCGACGCTCTCCGAGCGCGTACGGGAAAAGGTGCTGGACCCCTCCGAACTGGCCCGGCTCGCCGCCGGTCTGGCCGAGGCCCTGCGGGACATCCACCGGGCGGGAGTGGTGCACCGGGACCTGAAGCCCAGCAACGTGCTCATGGCTCCGGACGGCGTGCGGGTCATCGACTTCGGGATCTCCCGGCCGGCGGACAGCGACCTGCGGACCGAGACGGGCAAGCTGATCGGCACCCCGCCGTTCATGGCGCCCGAGCAGTTCCAGCGGCCCCGCGACGTGGGGACGGCCGCGGACGTCTTCGCCCTGGGGGCGGTGCTCGTGCACGCGGCGACCGGGCACGGGCCGTTCGACTCGGACAGCCACTACCTGGTGGCGTACCAAGTGGTGCACAGCGAACCGGATCTGACCGGGCTTCCGCCGCAGCTCGTACCCCTCGTCGCGCGCTGCCTGGCCAAGGATCCGGCGGAGCGGCCCACCGCCGAGGCGCTGATCGCCGAGATGCGGGCGATCGCGTACCCGACCGGCGAGGACACCCGGGCCTTCATCCCAGAGCCCCGGCGGCCCCTCGATGCCGAGCAGATCACCCACAAGCGGGAGCGGATCGTTGCCGGACCCGGGGCGCCGCCGCCCCGGCGCAGGACCCGGACGGCGGTAGCGGCCGGCATCGGGCTCGGGCTGCTGCTCGCCGGCGGCGCCCTGGGCGGATACCTGCAGTTCGGGGCGGCGGCCGGGTCGCCCGGCCGGATCGCCGCACAGACCGGTCCGGCGCCGCAGAAGACCTTCTCCCCATGGGCGGTCCCGCTGGTCGGGCCCGTGACGGGCAGCCGGATGGGTGCCTGCTCCTGGCAGGCTGCGGCCCTCTACTGCACCGGTCCGGGCATCACCGCGGCACGGCTCGATCCCGCGGACGGCGCCACGGTGTGGGCGCTGGAGGCGGCCGGCCCCGCGAAGAAGGCCACGGCCGTCAGCGCTCCGCTGCACGCGGGCGGGCAGGTACTCGTCGTGGTGCCGGGCAGCGAGACGCTCCAGGCACTGGATCCGGGTACGGGGGCCGAGCACTGGAGGCACCGGCTCCCGGACGGCACACAGGTGATGACCGCGGGCGGGCACGTCCTGCTCGTGGGGACGGGCGGCAGCGTCACGGCGCTGGACCCGGCGACCGGCACACCGCTCTGGACCAGGCAGATCGGCGGGGTCGGATCCGTCTGGTGGGGCGACGACGGGCAGGACGGCGCAGCACCCGGGCTGTACGTGGCGACGCCCGGGGGCGACGGCGGGTCCACCAAGGTCGCCGCGGTGGACCCGGCGACCGGGACGGTCCGGGGGCAGCTGCGGACGGCGGGGCGGCTGCAGCCGGTCGGCACGGCGCAGGGCGGGCTGTACCTGCTGGACCTCGACTCGTCCTCCAGGACCACCGCCGTCGTACGGGCCGACCTGGCGACACACGCGGTGCACCGGGTACCGCTGAAGGCTCCGCTCCTCGACGCACAGGCCACGGTGGACCGGGACGGGACCACCTACCTGTCCGGGACCTCCGGCGCGCTGGTGGCGGTCGGAGCGGCCAAGGAGCGCTGGCGGTCGGAGACGGGCGTGACGGTGGCCTCCCGCCCCGTGTTCGCCGACGGGCTGGTCGCCCTGATGGCGCCGGACGGACGGCTGCTGGCCGTCGACGCCGACAGCGGCCGTCCGACGGGGCAGACCAGGGCGCGGATGGCCGACGGCAAGGCCGCCGCCCACACCTCGACGCTGCCCGCGCCGGTGACCGCGGACGGTCGGCTGTTCGGGAACGCGCCCGACGGGACGGTGTTCGCGGTCGCCGCGGGGGCTTCCTCCGGCTGGTGAGACGCGGACGCCCCCGCACCGGGGGGTGCGGGGGCGTCACTGCTGCCGTGCGGACGATCAGCCCAGGAGGGAGACGTCGCGGACCGCGCCCTTGTCGGCGCTGGTGGCCATGGCGGCGTAGGCGCGCAGGGCCGCGGAGACCTTGCGCTCACGGTTCTTCGGGGCGTAGACGCCGCCGAGGGCCTCGTGGCGGGCCGCCAGGGTGGCCTCGTCGACGAGGACCTCGATGGACCGGTTCGGGATGTCGATGCGGATCCGGTCGCCGTCCTCGACGACCGCGATGGTGCCGCCCGAGGCCGCCTCCGGGGAGGCGTGGCCGATGGACAGGCCCGAGGTGCCGCCGGAGAAGCGGCCGTCGGTCACCAGGGCGCAGGACTTGCCGAGGCCGCGGCCCTTGAGGAAGGAGGTCGGGTAGAGCATCTCCTGCATGCCGGGGCCGCCGCGCGGGCCCTCGTAGCGGATGACGACGACGTCGCCCTCCTTGATCTCCTTGCGGAGGATCTTGTCGACCGCCTCGTCCTGGGACTCGCAGACGACCGCCGGACCCTCGAAGGTCCAGATCGACTCGTCGACGCCGGCGGTCTTCACGACGCATCCGTCCTCGGCGATGTTGCCGCGCAGCACGGCGAGGCCGCCGTCCTTGGAGTACGCGTGCTGCACCGAGCGGATGCAGCCGCCCTCGGCGTCGAGGTCGAGGGACTCCCAGCGCTTGGACTGCGAGAAGGCGGTGGCGGAGCGCTCGCAGCCGGGGCCCGCGTGCCACAGCTCCATGGCCGTGTCGGAGGCCGTGCCGGAGCGGGCGTCCCACTGGGCGAGCCAGTCCTCCAGGCCGTCGGAGTGGACGGTGTTGATGTCCTTGTTGAGGAGTCCGCCGCGGTGCAGCTCGCCGAGGATGGCGGGGATGCCGCCGGCGCGGTGGATGTCCTCCATGTAGTACGTGCCGCCGGGCGCCACGTTCGGCGCGACCTTGGCCAGGCACGGGACCCGGCGCGAGACGGCGTCGATGTCGGTGAGGTCGTAGTCCAGACCCGCTTCCTGCGCCGCGGCCAGCAGGTGCAGGATCGTGTTGGTGGAGCCGCCCATCGCGATGTCGAGGGCCATGGCGTTCTCGAAGGCCTCACGGGTGGCGATGTTGCGCGGGAGGACGGACTCGTCGCCGTCCTCGTAGTAGCGCTTGGTGATCTCCACGACCGTGCGGCCGGCGTCCTCGTACAGGGCGCGGCGGGCAGTGTGCGTGGCGAGGACCGAGCCGTTGCCGGGGAGGGCCAGGCCGATGGCCTCGGCCAGGCAGTTCATCGAGTTGGCGGTGAACATGCCGCTGCAGGAGCCGCAGGTGGGACAGGCGTTCTCCTCGATGCGCAGGACGTCCTCGTCGGAGACGTTCTCGTTGGAGGCGTCGACCATGGCGTCGATCAGGTCGAGCTTGCGGACCGTGCCGTCGACGAGGGTCGCCTGGCCGGCCTCCATCGGGCCGCCGGACACGAAGACCACCGGGATGTTGAGGCGCATGGCGGCCATCAGCATGCCGGGGGTGATCTTGTCGCAGTTGGAGATGCAGATCAGCGCGTCGGCGCAGTGCGCCTCGACCATGTACTCGACCGAGTCCGCGATCAGGTCGCGGGAGGGGAGGGAGTACAGCATGCCGCCGTGACCCATGGCGATGCCGTCGTCGACCGCGATGGTGTTGAACTCGCGCGGGATCGCACCGGCGGCCCGGATCGCGTCCGAGACGATGCGGCCGACCGGAGCCAGGTGGGTGTGGCCGGGGACGAACTCGGTGAAGGAGTTGGCGACCGCGACGATCGGCTTGCCGATGTCCGCGCTCGCTACGCCCGAGGCGCGCATAAGCGCACGTGCGCCTGCCATGTTGCGGCCGTGGGTGACGGTGCGGGACCTCAGCTCGGGCATGCGGTTTCACTCCCCATGAGTGCGGCTGTACGGTCAGCCGCGACTGCGGATATGGCTCAGATACGAGGCTACGCCCACCGCCCGCGATCCGGACACCTCGTCCGGATGCCGGGACGGCGGGCTCACTCCTCGGTCAGGTACCGCTGCAGCGTCGGCGCGACGAGCGCCACGATCTTCTCCGGGTCGGCGGACGCCAGGGGCTCCACCTGGACCACGTAGCGCAGGATCGCGATGCCGACCATGTGCGAGGCGGCGAGCTCGGCACGGAACGTCGGGTCGGGAACGTCGAGGTCGGCGGCGACGCGCTCCAGGACCCGCCGCAGGACCAGCCCGCGCAGCACCTTCGCGGCGGCCTCGTGCGTGAGCGCCGAGCGGATCACGGCGAGCAGCGGGACACGGGTGACCGGGTTCTCCCAGACGCCCAGGAAGTAGCGGGCGAGGCGCTCGCCGATGCCGTCCGGGCCCTCGCCGAGGATCGAGGGGACCACCAGGGCGGGCTCCATGCTGACCTCGATGGCGGCGGCGAACAGGTCGTCCTTGCTGCCGAAGTAGTGGTGCACCAGCGCAGGGTCGACGCCGGCGACCTTGGCGATGCCGCGCACGGAGGTCTTGTCGTACCCGCGCTCCGCGAACACCTCCCGGGCGGCGAGCCGGATGCGCTCCTGGGTGCCGGGGCCCTCGTCGGCCTCGTCCTGCCGGGGGCGGCCGGGGCCGCGGCGGCGGCGGGGCTGGGCGGCGTCCGGGGTATCGGTCACGGCCGGCGGACCTCGTCGCGCTCGGCGGCGGAGGTGGCGGGGGCCGCGGAAGTGGCGGGCGCCGCTGAGGTGGCGGTGGCGAGGTGCAGGCGGGTAAAGGCCAGCGCCTCGGCGAGATCGGCCTCGCGTTCGGCGGAGGACATCGCCCGGCGCGTGTTCACCTCGATCACCACGTGCCCGTCGAACGAAGTCCGCGCGAGGCGTTCCAGCAGCTCGGCGCAGGGCTGCGTACCCCGGCCCGGGACCAGGTGCTCGTCCTTGGCCGATCCGTTCCCGTCGGCGAGGTGGATGTGCGCGAGCCGGTCGCCCATCCGGTCGATCATCGCGGTGGCGTCGGTACGGGCGGTCGCGGTGTGGGACAGGTCGACGGTGAAGTGGCGGTAGTCGTCCTTGGTCACGTCCCACTCAGGGGCGTACGCGAGCATCTCGCGGTCGCGGTAGCGCCACGGGTACATGTTCTCCACGGCGAACCGGACGTCGGTCTCGTCCGCCATCCGCCAGATGCCGGTGACGAAGTCCCGTGCGTACTGGCGCTGCCAGCGGAACGGCGGATGCACGACCACGGTGCTCGCCCCGAGCCGCTCGGCCGCCGCCCGGGCGCGCTGCAACTTGGTCCACGGATCGGTGGACCAGACCCGCTGGGTGATCAGGAGACACGGCGCGTGGACGGCCAGGATCGGCACCCCGTGGTGGTCCGACAGCCGGCGCAGGGCGTCGACGTCCTGGCTGACCGGGTCCGTCCAGACCATCACCTCGACGCCGTCGTACCCGAGGCGCGCGGCGATCTCGAAGGCGGTCGCCGTCGACTCCGGATATACGGAGGCGGTGGAGAGGGCGACTTTCGCGGTCGGGACACGGACTGGTTCTGCCACGGGGACAGGGTACGGGCCCGGCGGCGGCCGCGGCCGTGACGGCGGCCACGCGGGAGGGGCGGCCGGGGCGGGCCGGCCACCGGCTCAGTGCCGGGCTCGGCCGCCGGCTCCGTACGGGCGGCCTCGGGCCGCACCGGGGCCGGTGCCGTAGGTGCCGGTGCCGGTGCCGGTGCCGGTGCCGGGCGGATGTTTCCCGCTGTTCGCCCCGGAAAGTGTTATCGCCGTCGCCCGGGCGGGTCTCCCTGTATGCCGGACCATCCGGCAGCAGCTCCGCACGACTGCGAAGGGCCACACATGCACGAGCACGAGCCGGTCGAAAGCCTTGCCCACCAGGGAGCCGGGCCGGTCCACGACAGGGAGCGGCGCCCTGCGAAGTCCCGTCGCCGTGCGGGGGGCCGCAGGGCGGTGCGTACGCGCAGCAGCGCGAGGCGCACGGGCCTGATGGTGTCCGCGGCCGCGCTCGTCGCCGTCGCGGCGGGGGCCTTCGCCCTCCACGGAACGGACGGCGCTTCCGGGGGCGCCGACCGCGTGGCCGCGTCCTCGTCCACGGACACGGACGCTGGAGCTGGCGCTGCCGCCGGCGCCGCGACCGAACCCGCTCAGCAGCCCGGTCCGGGCACCCCGACCGGGATATCCGGCTCACCGCTCGCGTCGGCGACCCCGTCCGGCGCGCCCGCCTCGTCCCCGGCGGCTGCGGCCTCCCCTTCGGCGGAGGTCCGGCCGGACGCCGCCCCGTCCCGCGGATCCAAGCCGTCGAAGGGCGCCGACGCGCCCGGCCCTGCCCCGGCCGGCGGTGCGTCCGGGTCCGGCCCGGTCGGCCCGGACCCGAAGGTGGCCGGGCCGAGGGTGTCCTCGCAGGCCGTCCGCGACGCCGAGGCCATGTCGCTGAAGCTCCTCAACGGCGAACGGGCCACGGTGGGCCTGGCGCCCCTCGTACTGAAGGACGATCTCAGTGGCTTCGCCCGCGAATGGGCCAGGCACATGCGCACATCCGGCTTCGGCCACTCGGGCAGCAAGGACACCGGCCACCTGGTGACCGGATCGCGCACCTGGGTCGGCGAGAACATCGTGATGTGGAGCGACGAGTCGATGACCGCCCAGCAGGCGGCGGAGAAGTTCCAGTCCATGTGGCGCCACAGCCCCGGGCACTACAAGGCGCAGACCAGCCGGACGTTCACCGAGGTGGGAGTGGGCATCTACCACGACGAGTCCGGCTGGTGGGGGGTGCACAACTTCTCGGACGGCCGGTAGCGGCCCTCAGGCCCCCGGTGCCGGCATGTGGTCCAGCCTGCGGAGGATCACGCCCTCGCGCAGGGCCCACGGGCAGATCTCCAGGTGGTCCACGCCGAACAGGTCCATCGCGCCCTCCGCCACCAGCGCACCCGCCAGGAGCTGGTTCGCCCGGCCCTCCGAGACGCCCGGGAGGGCGGACCGCTGGGCCGTGGTCATCGCCGCCAGGCGCGGGACCCACTCCTCCAGGGACTTGCGGCTCAGGTCCCGCTGTACGTACAGGCCGTCCGCGGAGCGGGCCGCGCCCGCGATGCGGGCCAGCTGCTTGAAGGTCTTCGAGGTCGCCACCACGTGGTCCGGCACGCCGAAGCGGCTGAACTCGCGGACCGTCCGGGCGATCTCCGCCCGCACGTGCCGCCGCAGCGCCCGGATGTCCAGCGCGTCCGGCGGGTCGCCCGGGAGCCAGCCCGAGGTGAGGCGGCCCGCGCCCAGCGGGAGGGAGACGGCGGCGTCCGGGTCCTCGTCGATGCCGTACGCGATCTCCAGCGAGCCGCCGCCGATGTCCAGGACCAGCAGCTTCCCGGCGGACCAGCCGAACCAGCGGCGGGCCGCGAGGAAGGTGAGCCGGGCCTCGTCCTCACCGCTGAGCACCGGCAGGTCGACGCCGGTCTCGGCCTTGACCCGCGCCAGGACCTCGTCCGCGTTCGTGGCCTCGCGTACGGCGCTGGTCGCGAAGGGGAGAACGTCCTCGCACCCCTTGTCCTCGGCGGCCTGCACCGCGTCGCCGATCACCGAGACGAGACGCTCGACGCCCTCGGGTGTGACGGCGCCGCGCTCGTCGAGCAGCTCCGCCAGCCTCATCTCCACCTTGTGCGAGTGCGCCGGCTGCGGGCGCGCACCGGGGTGCGCGTCCACCACCAGCAGATGGACCGTATTCGAACCCACATCCAGGACACCGAGTCTCATAGGGGGAAACGCTACTGCGAGGAAGACTCCAGAGCTCTGTAAGGGGTGCTTATTCCTATGGGGCGGCTGCGTTGGATGCCCGTTCCCGGATCGAACGCGCGACCTTTGGTGAGCCGGGTCGTTGATCGGATGACAGGTCGGGGGACGGAAGGTGCGGCGTGGGACGGCGAGTTCCGCTGACGGAGGGCGAGATCGCCCGTACCGCTGCTGCCCACGCCTTGCTTCGGACGGGCGTGGATGAGGCGACCGGAGAACGGCTGACCAGCGCCGCGCTGACGGAGCGCGTCGGCTGGTGCGCCGACCTGGCATCAGGCATGGTCTCCGAACTGCTGGCCGCGCACTGGACCGCCCCCGATATGGAGGCGCTCATCTCCGGTACGGACGACGGCGGCAGGAAGTTGCCGTCACAGGCATGGATGGCGTTGCGTCGCCTCGGCTGGAACGCCGGACCGCCCGAGGGGATCCGGGTCAATGACCGGATCGTTCGTATGGCACAGGAGCAGGCCGGGCGAATTCTGCGTTCAGCGGGTTGGCGCACCGGCCTGACTGCGGCAGTGATCGCCACCTGGCCCGCCGACCCGGCCAAACGCACGGCACAGGAGTGGGAGGCCGTCCGCGCAGCGGTACCGGGTGGGCGACACTTGCCGACGAGTGCCATCAGGGCACGTACCCGACAGGTCTCCGTGTTCCTCGGGAAGCACAAGCGGCTGCCGGTCCATGTGTTCGACCTAGAGGCCACGCCCAGGACACCGCGCACGTTGCTCCTGTCGGCGTGCGACCGGCAGCAGGCCACCATCGAGCGAATCGGTGATCCGCATCATGCACTGGTGCGCCTTCAGCTCCCCAACCGCCCCGACCCGCGGTCCTACAAGGAACTGGACCTGGGTGGCCTGCCTCCTGAGGCTGCCGCCCACGATTCCGGCGGGCGCGGTGCTGCACCTGCCCACGCTCCGCCCGCAGCAAGGTCGCGTCCGTGCCGATGTCGCGTACACCCACCCGGTACCGAGAAGCACAGGCGGCGGGCACACGATCGCGCTCGGCGTGGACTGGGGCCTGAACACCCTGCTCAGTGCAGGCGTGGTCCGGCTTCATGGCGACGGACGGATCACCGCCCGAGGGGCCGGAGGCATGTTCCGGGCGGCCGGCGTCCTCGCCAAGCAGCACCGGCTGCGCCGACTCTCCGAGCGCCTGCACTGCAAGGCCGACCACTACCGGAGCCTCATCGCCGGGAATGAGCAGCACCCCCTCGCCGCCCGGCACGCGGTTCTCCGCGAGGAGTGCGACCGGGTCGGCGCACGTCGGTCGAGCCTCAACGATGCGTTGGCCCGGGCCGCCTCTCGGTGGGCGGTCGACCAGGCCATCGCCGCCGGAGCGAGCGTCATCTACGTCGAAGACCTCCGCTCAATGGAGGCGGGCGGCATGGGACGGACGATGAACACGCGTCTTTCCCAGCAGGTGCGCGGGCAGATCGTCGACCGCTTGCGACACATGGCGGGCGAGTCGGGCATCGCCGTGGTCACCGTTCCGGCACGCGACACCTCCAGGCACTGTCCGCGGTGCCTCACCCCGCTACGGCACCGTGCGGCCCCGGACCGGCTCACCGCACCCGGCTGGAAGTGGGCCATCTGCCCCGCCTGCTCCTGGCAGGGCGACCGCGACCAGGGTGCCTGGCAACGGATCGCATCGCGCGGCCTCACCCACCAAGGCAGAACGATCACGAGCCGGGCCTCCGGAACCATGGCCATCCGCGCGGTCGTGGACACGCTGGAAGCCGGCGCAACCATCACACCGGCCGCGCGGAGACCAAGCCGGCTGGACCGGTCGAAAACCGGAGCCACCCGCCGCAGAACCACACGTCCGGCGCCCCGGCGACGCCGGACACCCTCCCCCGCCGGGCCCCCGGGCCCAGCAGGCCAGCGTCCGGAGGGACACGCCCACACGGACCGGAAACCGCTGCCCCGCGCAGCCCACCGGCACCAGGACGTGACGACGATCAGCACACCCACCGCCCGTCGGCACCGGCCGAGAGGAGCGGCACTGGGCGCAGGTTTCCACCTCCACGCCCACGCCACCCCTCCCTGGTGGGAACTCGCCCGTGAACCCGACACTCCGTCCGGTCCGGGATCATTCTGCTGATCTGAGACGCTTGTGTTTGTGCCAAATACGAAGAAGGCCAACAAGACCCGGTCGCAGAAGGACACGGGCAAGGACACCGTCAAGGGCAAGGGCAGCGCCAAGGCCAAGGGCGGCAAGGAGAAGGTCGTGGTCGTCGCCGACGAGAAGGGGCTGGACTTCCCCCGGGCCTGGGTGGAGTTTCCCGACCCCGCCGACGACGAGCAGGTCTTCCGATGTGACCTGACCTGGCTCACCTCCCGCTGGACCTGCATCTTCGGCAGTGGCTGCCAGGGCATCCAGGCGGGCCGGGCGGACGACGGGTGCTGCACGCTCGGCGCGCACTTCTCCGACGATGACGACGAGAAGCGCGTCGCGCAGCACGTGGCGCGGCTGACGCCCGAGCTGTGGCAGTTCCACGACGTCGGCAGCGAGAGCGGGTGGACGCAGCACGACGACGACGGGGAGAAGCAGACCCGCCGGTGGGACGGCGCGTGCATCTTCCTGAACCGGCCGGGGTTCCCCGCCGGGGCCGGGTGCTCGCTGCACATCCTGGCCGTGAAGGAGGGCCGGGAGCCTCTGGAGACCAAGCCCGACGTCTGCTGGCAGCTGCCGATCCGCCGGACCTACGACTGGATCGACCGGCCGGACGACACCCGCGTGCTGCAGGTGTCGATCGGTGAGTACGACCGCCGCGGCTGGGGTCCGGGCGGCCACGACCTGCACTGGTGGTGCACGTCGGCCACCTCGGCGCACGGTGCCGGGGAGCCGGTGTACGTCTCGTACCGCCCCGAGCTGACGGAGCTGATGGGCAAGGAGGGGTACGACGCCCTCGTGGAGCTGTGCGAGGCGCGGCTCGCCTCGCTGCTGCCGATGGCCCCGCACCCCGCGGATCCTGCCTGACCGCCTGACCGCCCGACCGTCTGACCCCGTCCCGCTCGGGCCGGCCCCGTCAGGGGGCCTGTGACGCCGACGGGGCGGGGTCCGGGGCGGGGGAAACCGTTCCGCCTGAGCCCTCCGTCGGTGTCGGCCGGGGCGTCGGGGAGGGCGGCGGGATCGTCGGCTCCGTCGGGGACGGGGTCGGGGTGGGCGGTTGCGTCGGGTCCGGGGAGGGCGCCGGAGTGCCGGGCTGTGTCGGGTCCGGGGTGGGCGGGGATGTCGACGCGGGGCGGCCCCGGCCCTGGATGGAGACCACCGCGCCGCTCGGGTCGACTCCGACCCGGGCGCTCCAGGCGCCGACGGGCTGGGCCTCGGGGTCGACGGCGATCCGTAGGGTGACCGATTCTCCTGGGGCCAGCGTGCCCGCGGTCCGGCTCGCGCGCAGCCAGGGGGCGTCGGACCAGAGCCGCCAGTCCACCGGGGCGCCGCCGGAGGCGGCGAGGGTGAGCAGGGTGACGGAGCCCTGCGAGGACGCGGCCACGCTGAGGCGGCCGGGGTTGCCGGTCTGGTCGGGGGTGGCCGGCGGGCCGGTGCTGATCACCTCGACGGAGACGTCGGAGGCGGTGTCGCTCTGGGCGAAGCCGGGGCCGCTGGTGGTGCTGGCGGCGTTCCCGGCGTTCTCGTAGGCGGTCAGCGGGTGTCCGTCGGTCCGCGCGGTGGGGAGTTCGGACTCGCTGGCGGAGATACGGGTGGCGTCGCCGCCGGCGTGCTCGCCGACGGCGGGGTCACCGCGGTACGCCGCCCACAGTGCCAGGACCGGGGCGGCGACGACGGTGGCGACCACGGTGGTGGTCACGACCCGGGCGCGCAGCCGGTCGCGGCGGGCCGCGCGGTCCTTGGGATCCATGGGGAAGCCGGTGCGGTCGAAGCGCGGGGCGGGGCTGCGGCCGCGGCCCCGGCCGGAGCGGAGCATCGCGGCGTGGACGGCGGTGCGGGGGGCCGGTACGAGGGGGAGCGCGGCGGTGTTGAGGCCGCCTGAGCCGGGCCAGGGGCCTGCGGCGCCGACGCGTTCGGCGACGCGGCGGCACCGGGGGCAGTCGTCGACGTGGCGGACGAGCTCGGCGCGCAGGGTGCTGGAGAGCAGGACGTTGCCGTCGCCGTCGTCGCCGGTGAGCCGGGAGACGCCGGGGCAGTTGCCGGTCTCGACGACGGCGAGGGCGGCGCGGGTGCGCTCGACCTCGCAGGCGGCGCCGGAGAGCAGCTCGCGGGCGGCGGCCGGAGGTGTGCCGAGGACGGCGGCGAGTTCGGGGACGCCGAGCCGGTGGCGGACGGCGAGTTCGAGGGCTTCGCGCTGCTCGGGCGTGGTGCCGGCGGCTTCGGGCCAGGCGAGCCGGGCGAGCTCGGTACGGCGGTAGGCGCTCACGTCAAGAGGCCGGTGGGCTTCCCGGCCGTGGTCGGGGGCCGTTCCGCCACCCGGCGCACGCTCGTGCTCGGTGTGCTCCGGCGCACGCCGGGCGGAATGCGCTCCCAGTCGCGCGCGCCGGTGCTCCGCGAGCCGGTGCAGGCAGCCCCAGCGGGCGAGTGCGTAGAGCCAGGCGCGCCGGTCGCCCTCGTCGGGGCAGCGGCCGGGATGCCGCTCGGCCACGGCGAGTACGTCCCCGAGCACGTCGGTCGCGGTGTCGTGGTCGCACAGGACCGACAGGCAGTACGTGAACAGGCCGTCCAGGTAGGGCTCGTGCCGGAACGGCGGCGGCTGCTCGCCCTCGTGGGGCATGCGCCCGTGCGCCCGGTGTGCGCCGGTGCGCGCTGAGGAGTGTGCCTGGCTGCTGCTGTTCACCTGGCGACCGTAGGCGGCGCGCCGGTGGCGGCCTGGAAGCCTTCGCCACATTTAGCCCTTAAGGGTGAACAGATCGGTGAGGCGCTGACGCAGGCCCTGACGCGGTCGGACCGGCAGGCCCTGATCCCCTGCCGCTACGGGCACGCCGGGAGCCGCCGCCGCGTCCGGTGGCGAAGGGCGATCCCCCGTCGGACAGGTCCGTGGCGACACCTTCGCAGCGCGGCGGCCGGGCCCCGCCACCGGCACCGCGGTCCGGCCTGTCGGTGGGTGCGGCTACCGTGAACGCCATGGCTGCCCGCACTGCTCGTTCATCCGCCAAGGACCGGCCGTCCTACCGCTGCACCGACTGCGGCTGGACGACCGCGAAGTGGCTCGGACGCTGTCCCGAGTGCCAGGCCTGGGGCACCGTCGAGGAGATGGGCGCGCCCGCCGTGCGGACCACCGCCGCCGGCCGGGTCTCGACCGCCGCCCTGCCGATCGCGCAGGTCGACGGCCGGACCGCGACCGCCCGCAGCACCGGCGTGGACGAGCTGGACCGCGTCCTCGGCGGCGGGCTCGTGCCCGGCGCCGTGGTGCTGCTCGCCGGTGAGCCCGGCGTCGGCAAGTCGACGCTGCTGCTCGACGTCGCGGCGAAGGCGGCCAGCGACGAGCACCGCACGCTGTACGTGACGGGCGAGGAGTCCGCGAGCCAGGTGCGGCTGCGGGCCGACCGGATCAACGCCCTCAGTGATCACCTCTATCTGGCTGCCGAGACCGATCTGTCCGCCGTGCTCGGGCACCTCGACGCGGTGAAGCCCTCCCTGCTGGTCCTGGACTCCGTACAGACCGTCGCCTCCCCCGAGATCGACGGCGCGCCCGGCGGCATGGCCCAGGTGCGGGAGGTGGCCGGGGCGCTGATCCGGGCCTCCAAGGAACGCGGGATGGCCACCCTCCTCGTGGGCCACGTGACCAAGGACGGCGCCATCGCCGGCCCGCGTCTGCTGGAGCACCTCGTCGACGTGGTGCTGAGCTTCGAGGGCGACCGGCACGCCCGGCTGCGGCTGGTGCGCGGCATCAAGAACCGTTACGGCGCCACCGACGAGGTCGGCTGCTTCGAGCTGCACGACGAGGGGATCACCGGGCTCGCCGACCCGAGCGGGCTGTTCCTGACCCGCCGCGCCGAGGCGGTGCCCGGCACCTGCCTGACCGTGACTCTGGAGGGCAAGCGCCCGCTGGTCGCCGAGGTGCAGGCGCTGACCGTGGACTCGCAGATCCCCTCCCCCCGGCGCACGACCTCGGGCCTGGAGACCTCCCGCGTGTCGATGATGCTGGCGGTGCTGGAGCAGCGCGGCCGGATCACGGCGCTCGGCAAGCGCGACATCTACAGCGCCACGGTGGGCGGGGTGAAGCTCACCGAGCCGGCCGCCGACCTGGCGATCGCGCTCGCGCTGGCCTCGGCCGCCAGCGACGTCCCGCTGCCGAAGAACCTCGTGGCGATCGGGGAGGTCGGCCTGGCCGGCGAGGTGCGGCGGGTGACGGGCGTGCAGCGGCGTCTCGCGGAGGCGCACCGGCTGGGGTTCACCCACGCGCTGGTGCCGGCGGATCCGGGCAAGGTGCCGGCCGGGATGAAGGTCATCGAAGTGGCCGACATGGGCGACGCACTACGGGTGTTGCCGCGCGGGCGGTCCCGCACGCCGGCCAGGGAGCGGTCCGCGGAGTAGCCCGCCCTGGGGGGACGGCCCCCTGGTCGGCGGGCCCGTACGGGGCCCTCCCGGGCCGTACCTGGCCAAGCCACGGCGGGGCCGCGGCGCGCGCCGGTAGACTTCTGGATGGTCCGCCCGGCCGTACGCACGTCCTCGTGCCCGCGGCGCTGGGCGGCGCAACCCGCGACCGGAGGAGTGCAGTGGCAGCCAAGGACGGGGCAGCAGCATCCGGCAAGTCGGGCGCCGGCTCCAAGCAGGAGGCCATGATGCGCGCCTCGCTGAGCGCGGTCGCACCTGGTCAGCCGCTGCGTGACGGCTTGGAACGGATCGTCCGCGGCAACACCGGCGGGCTCATCGTCCTCGGTATGGACAAGAACGTCGAGGCGATGTGCACCGGCGGCTTCGTCCTGGACGTGGAGTTCACCGCGACCCGGCTGCGCGAGCTGTGCAAGCTCGACGGCGCGCTCATCCTCGACAAGGACATCACCAAGATCCTGCGGGCCGGTGTGCAGCTGGTGCCGGACGCCTCGATCCCGACGGAGGAGACGGGCACGCGCCACCGCACGGCCGACCGCGTCTCCAAGCAGTGCGGCTTCCCGGTGGTGTCGGTGTCGCAGTCGATGCGGCTGATCGCGCTGTACGTGGACGGTGAGCGGCGGGTCCTGGAGGAGTCCGGGGCGATCCTGTCGCGGGCGAACCAGGCACTGGCCACGCTGGAGCGGTACAAGCTGCGCCTCGACGAGGTGGCGGGCACGCTGTCGGCGCTGGAGATCGAAGACCTGGTCACCGTCCGCGACGTGACGGCGGTCGCGCAGCGGCTGGAAATGGTCCGCCGGATCGCGACCGAGATCGCCGAGTACGTGGTCGAACTGGGCACGGACGGGCGTCTGCTGTCGCTGCAGCTGGACGAGCTGACGGTCGGGATCGAGCAGGAGCGGGAGCTGGTCATCCGGGACTACGTGCCGGAGCCGACGGCGAAGCGTTCCCGCACGGTGGACGAGGCGCTGGCGGAGCTGGACGCTCTGACGCATCCGGAACTGCTGGAGCTGGCGATCGTGGCACGGGCGCTGGGGTACACGGGCTCGCCGGAGACCCTGGACTCGGCGGTGTCGCCGCGCGGGTACCGGCTGCTGGCGAAGGTTCCGAGGCTGCCGGGCGCGATCATCGAGCGGCTCGTGGAGCACTTCGGGGGCCTGCAGAAGCTTCTGGCGGCTTCGGTGGACGACCTCCAGGCCGTGGACGGCGTGGGCGAGGCCCGGGCCCGCAGCGTCCGCGAGGGCCTCTCCCGCCTGGCCGAGTCGTCCATCCTGGAACGCTACGTCTAGGCCGTACAGGGGCCCGGCCCGCGTCCGCCGGGCCGTCTCGTCCGCGGAGACGGCCGAGGGCGCACTGCTCTAGTCCTGCTTCAGGACGAAGGAGGTACGGGCCACCGGCATGCCCGGGGCCTTGACCTCGACCACGTAGGTGTCGGGAGCCGCCGACCCCGCCGGGGGCGTCTGGCACTGGTCGGCCGCGCTGAACCTGCGGTCCCAGTCCAGCGACTGCTTCGTCTCGCCCTGTGCCGGCAGGCGGAAGAAGGCGTTGCCGGCGCCCGCCGGGCAGTCCGCCGAGGACCACACCGCCTTGTTGCTGCTCGCCTGAAGGATGGTCAGGACCGCCTGCTTCGGGCCGAGGTCGACCTTGCAGGTGGTTCCGGAGGTGTTGCGGGCGACCAGTTCGAGGCGGGGCTTCTCGCTCGCCTCGTACTCGTTCTTCACGCTCTTCACCTCCCACTGCAGCGATCCCGGCGCGCAGGTGGGGAGCGGGGAGTCCGCCGGGACCGCGGCCGGGCCGCCCGCGGCGCCGCCGGAGCCCTGGCCGCCGTTCGAGCCCGTACCGCCGCCCGGTTCGCCGTTCTTGCCCGCGCCGCCGGTGGAGCCCTCGGAGCCCGTGGTTCCGCCGCTGCCCGACTCCGGGCGCCCGCCGGGGGCCGCGCTGATCGCGGGCCCGGTGCCGGCCGGGCCCGGGGTGATGGAGCCGACGGGGTCGGGGCCGCCCTGGCCCTTCCCGTTCGTACTCGTCCTCCCCCCGCCGGAACTGACGGTCCATACGGCGAGGAGCGCGAGGAGCGCGACAACGGAAGCCAGCACAGCCCTCCGTCGCCAGTAGATGGAGGAGGGGAGCGGCCCGACCGGATTGCGCAGAGATCCCACGGACGGAACTTTACGAGAGTTCGCGGCCCGATCAGTGCCCCACATGCCGCGCAGCGGGCTCGATTTGCCGATGATCATCCCGCGGGCGCAATCGGGGCGCTCAGATCCGGCCAAAGGGTTGATGCCGAGATTAATCCGCTTTGCGTACGTTCGGTGAGCATGGACAGCTCCAGCTCCGGCCTCTACCGCTCCGTCACCGATTTCGCCCACCGGACACCCTCGTGGGTGCAATCGGCCTTCGAGATCTGGACGGGCTACGGGCTGCTCCTCTTCGGCGTGCTCCTCGCCGCCGTGTGGTGGCGCTCGCGCCGCCGGAGCGGACCCGAGGCGGTGGCACTGGCCGTCCTCGCCCCGGTGGCCACCGCCGTCGCGTACGGCGCGTCCGAGTTCGTGAAGTCCACCGTGGCCGAGGAGCGGCCCTGTCGCGCGGTGGCCGGGGCCGCGGCCCCGCTGGTGCCGTGCCCGGGACCCGGCGACTGGTCGTTCCCCAGCAACCACGCGGTCCTCGCGGGCGCCGCCGCCGTGGCGCTGACCCTGACCGTGCGCCGGCTCGCCCTGCTGACCGTGCCGCTCGCGCTGCTGATGGCCTTCTCCCGGGTCTTCGTCGGCGTGCACCACCCGCACGACGTCGCGTTCGGCCTGCTGCTGGGCGGCT
The DNA here is from genome assembly GCF_035989885.1 of Streptomyces sp. NBC_01232. Classification (GTDB taxonomy): domain Bacteria; phylum Actinomycetota; class Actinomycetes; order Streptomycetales; family Streptomycetaceae; genus Streptomyces. The sequence goes on along the minus strand of NZ_CP108518.1, from coordinate 4,739,306 downwards.
CGGTCGCCGCCCTCGTCGTCCTCGCGCTCGCCGGCCCCGCCGGTGCGCTCGTCGCCGCCGCGCGGGCGGGCGGGACTCCGGCCGCCCGCTGGTTCACCGGTCCCGGTCCGGCGCGCCGAGGGAGATGAAACGTGCCAGGATGCCGTCTGCCATGACTGCATCTCCCGCTTCCTCCCCGGCCGTATCCCCCGACTCCGCCCACGCGCTGCACTCCCCCGTCATCACGTGGTTCGACGAACACGCCCGCGATCTGCCCTGGCGCCGCCCCGAGGCCGGCCCCTGGGGGGTCATGGTCAGCGAGTTCATGCTCCAGCAGACACCGGTCAGCCGGGTCCTGCCGGTCTACGAGCAGTGGCTCGCCCGGTGGCCCCGCCCCGCGGACCTGGCCGCGGAGGCCCCCGGCGAGGCCGTACGGGCCTGGGGCCGGCTCGGCTATCCGCGCCGCGCGCTGCGGCTGCACGGCGCGGCCGTCGCCATAACGGAGCGGCACGGGGGCGACGTGCCGCGCGACCACGCGCAGCTGCTGGCGCTGCCCGGGATCGGCGAGTACACGGCGGCGGCCGTGGCCTCCTTCGCGTACGGGCAGCGGCACGCGGTCCTCGACACGAACGTCCGGCGGGTCTTCGCGCGCACCACGACCGGGGTCGAGTACCCGCCGAACGCGACGACCGCCGCCGAGCGGCGGCTCGCGCGGGCCCTGCTGCCCGAGGACGAGGGCACCGCGGCCCGCTGGGCTGCGGCCTCGATGGAGCTCGGCGCGCTGGTGTGCACCGCCAAGAACCCGGACTGCGCGCGCTGCCCGGTGGCCGGGCTGTGCGCGTGGCGCCTCGCGGGGAAGCCCGCGCACGAGGGTCCGCCGCGGCGCGGGCAGACATACGCCGGGACGGACCGGCAGGTGCGCGGCAAGCTCCTCGCCGTGCTGCGGGAGGCGGTGGGCGCGGTTCCGCAGGCCGTGCTCGACACGGTCTGGGACGAGCCCGTGCAGCGGGCCCGGGCACTGGACGGACTGGTGGCGGACGGGCTGGTGGAACCGCTGGACGGAGGCCACTACCGGCTCCCCGCATCGCTCCCGCAGCCCCTCCCCCGGACCTGATCGAAGCTGAGGCGCCGCTTCCGCTTCTCGCCGGGAAACCGCAGCTCACGGGGGTTGTTACACAACCTATGGGTGTCCGTGCGTCCACCGAAGGCTGGCTCGCACAGGCCCGTGACAACCCCTCCGTACCTTCAAATCCGTAAGGCAGCGGATGAGCAGGTGGACGGCAGCGGAGGCGGTCTCAGATGGCGCACGGTGAGGTACTCGGATTCGAAGAGTACGTACGCACCCGGCAGGACGCGCTGCTGCGCAGCGCCCGGCGCCTGGTCCCGGACCCCACCGACGCCCAGGACCTCCTGCAGACCGCGCTGGTGCGCACCTACGGCCGCTGGGACGGCATCGCCGACAAGTCCCTGGCCGACGCCTACCTGCGCCGCGTCATGATCAACACCCGCACCGAGTGGTGGCGCGCCCGCAAGCTCGAAGAGGTCCCCACCGAGCAGCTCCCCGACGCCTCCGTCGAGGACGGCTCCGACCAGCGCGCCGACCGCGCCCTCCTGATGGACATCCTCAAGGTTCTCGCGCCCAAGCAGCGCAGCGTGGTCGTGCTGCGACACTGGGAGCAGATGAGCACCGAGGAAACGGCTGCGGCGCTCGGAATGTCGGCGGGAACCGTGAAGAGCACTCTGCACCGCGCGCTGGCCCGCCTCCGGCAGGAGCTGGAGAGCCGGGATCTGGACATGCGTGCGCTGGAGCGCGGTGACCACACCATGCGGTACGAGGGGCGTGAGCGGTGCGCGGCCTGAATGGCCAAGGTCTGTCCGGAGGTTCTCTGGTGCTGATGTCGGCGGGGACGGTCGTCCTCGTCGGCACAGCCGTGTTCGCGGTCGGTTGCGCCACCGGTGGCACCGGTCTGCGCGACGGCGGCCCGGCCCGCACCGATGCCGTGTCCAGGAGCGCGTCGTCGGGCCCCTCGCCCGGCGACTCCTCCGTCCCGTCCTCCGCCTCGTCGGGCCGGCCGGTGAAGAAGGTCGACCCGGTCGGGCTCCTGATGAAGGACCCCAAGGTCGGTGCCGAGATCAAGCGGGACCTCAAACCGTGTGCGGGCAAGGAGTATCCCGTGGACGTGAGTTACGGCAGGGTGACCGGCAGCCCCGTCGTGGACATCGTCGTCAACGTCCTGTCCTGTGCCGACGCCCTGGGCCGCGGAACCTACGTGTACCGGGCCGAGGGTGACTCGTACGAGAATGTGTTCTCGGACGAACAGCCACCCGTCTACGCGGAGATCGACCGGGGCGACCTGGTGGTCACGAAGCAGGTCTACGGAAAGAGCGACACGCTCGCCTATCCGTCGGGCGAGGACGTGATCACGTACCGCTGGAACGGTGAGAAGTTCACCGAGCAGGACCGAGTTCACTCGGAGTACAGCAACGTGGTCGACGGCGGTGTACCGCCCGCCCCGGTCACGAGTCAGAAGAACTGAGCACAGAAGAACCGAGGCGAGGCTGCCGCATGGCCGAGACCCATGTCCTGTTCGTGGAGGACGACGACGTCATCCGTGAGGCCACGACCCTGGCGCTGGAACGCGACGGGTTCGTGGTCACGGCCATGCCCGACGGCCTGTCCGGACTGGAGTCCTTCCGCGCGGACCGGCCCGACATCGCGCTGCTGGACGTGATGGTCCCGGGCATGGACGGCGTGAGCCTGTGCCGCCGCATCCGCGACGAGTCCACCGTTCCGGTGATCATGCTGTCGGCGCGCGCCGACTCCATCGACGTGGTGCTGGGCCTGGAGGCGGGCGCCGACGACTACGTCACCAAGCCCTTCGACGGGTCCGTGCTCGTCGCCCGGATCCGCGCCGTGCTGCGCCGCTTCGACCACTCCGGCGGACCGCAGAACGGCGGACCGAACGCGGCCGACAACGGCGCGGACTCCGAGCGCGGGGTGCTCTCCTTCGGCGACCTGGAGGTGGACACCGAGGGCATGGAGGTCCGCCGGGCGGGCGCCGCCGTGGCACTGACGCCGACCGAGATGCGGCTGCTGCTGGAGTTCTCCTCCGCGCCCGGCACCGTGCTGTCGCGCGACCGTCTGCTGGAGCGGGTCTGGGACTACGACTGGGGCGGCGACACCCGCGTCGTGGACGTCCACGTCCAGCGGCTGCGCACCAAGATCGGCCAGGACCGGATCGAGACGGTCCGGGGCTTCGGATACAAACTCAAGGCATGAGACGGTTCACGCTCCGCACGGGCATCCGCTGGAAGATCACCGTCGCCATCGCCTCCGTGGGCGCCCTCGTCACGATCGCGTTGAGCCTGGTGGTGCACAGTGCTGCCCGCGTGTCGATGCTGGAGAGCGCCCGCGAGGTGCAGCTGGACCGCGTTCAGTTCATCTCCCGCAATGCCGACGCCGGGCGCAAGCCGCCCATGGGCGCCAAGCTCAACGATCCCGAACTGCCCGCCGAACTGCGGCACAAGGTGCAGTCGGGACGGCGCGGTACCTACATCCAGGAGCGGCCGCACGGCCTGCCCGAGGTGTGGGCCGCCGTACCGCTCGGCAACGGGCAGGTCCTGTCGCTGCACACGCAGTTCCGGGAGAGCGCCAACCTCATCCCCGACCTGGACCGGGCCCTGGTCATCGGCGGCCTGTCCGCGGTGATCGGCGGCTCGGCGCTGGGCGTGCTCATCGGCGGGCAGATCTCGCGCCGGCTGCGCAAGGCCGCGGCCGCCGCCCAGCGGGTGGCGCACGGCGATCCCGACGTACGCGTGCGGGACGCGGTCGGCGGCGTCGTCCGTGACGAGACGGACGACCTCGCGCGGGCCGTGGACGCCATGGCCGATGCCCTCCAGCAGCGGCTGGAGGCCGAGCGCCGGGTCACCGCGGACATCGCGCACGAACTGCGGACTCCGGTGACGGGCCTGCTCACGGCGGCGGAACTGCTGCCCCCGGGGCGGCCGACGGAGCTGGTCCGGGACCGGGCGCAGGCCCTGCGGGCGCTGGTCGAGGACGTACTGGAAGTGGCCCGGCTGGACAGCGCGTCGGAGCGGGCGGAGCTCCAGGACGTGGCCCTGGGCGAGTTCGTGGGCCGGCGGGTGACGGCGCTGATGCCGGAGGCGACCGTACGGATCGTCGCGGACGAGATCGTCAGCACCGACCCGCGGCGCCTGGAGCGGATCCTGGGGAACCTGCTGGCCAATGCCGCGCGGTACGGGCAGCCGCCGGTGCAGGTCGACGTCGAGGGCCGGGTCGTACGGGTCCGGGACCACGGGCCGGGCTTCCCCGAGGCCCTGTTGCGCGAGGGGCCGAGCCGGTTCCGTACCGGGTCGACGGACCGCGCGGGCGTGGGCCACGGGCTGGGGCTGACCATCGCGGAGGGCCAGGCGCGGGTGCTGGGCGCCCGCCTGACCTTCCGTAACGTGGCCGCCCCGGGCGGCATCGAGCGCCAGGGCGCGGCGGCGGGTGCGGTGGCGGTGCTGTGGCTTCCGGAGCACGCGCCGACGGCGACGGGCAGCTTCCCGATCGTGGGGCAGCCGCAGGCCTGAACCGGGGCGGGCCGGGCGGGACGGCCACCGGGCGGCACTCGCCCGCGGGGCGTGACCTAGCATCCGTGGCATGAGCGACGGTACGAATCCCCCGAGCCACCCGCAGCCCGAGCCCGCCCCCGGCAGCGGCGGATACGGGTTCCCGTCGGGACCGCCCGCCCAGGACGGCTACGGCTATCCGCCGGCATCCGGCGGCTACGGCTACCCGCAGTCCGGGCAGCAGCCGAACCCGTACCAGCAGGACACGGGCGGCGGGCAGTGGCCCCCGGCCCAGCCCGGCTCCCCGTCCGTCGCGCTCCGCGACCCTTCGGACGAGCCGGACTGGGCGGCCATGGCCGACCGTTCGGCGGCCGAGCGGCGCAGGAAGCGGCTGTGGATGCTGGGCGGCGGGGTGACCGTACTGGCGCTGCTGGCCGGTGGAGGAACGTTCTTCCTGCTGGGCGGCGGCGATGACGGAGCCGAAGGGGACACCCCGCCCACGGCGTCCGGCTCGCCCTCTCCGAGCGAACCGACGCCGGACAAGTCCACGCCGGCCGCCTACACCGCCACGGTCGCGGGCGACGACACCCTGCTGCGCAACAGCTACGGCAAGGTGGGCATCCGGCTGGGCCCCGACCTCAGGATCGACCCGCTGGGCAAGCGCTTCCAGGTCATAGGCAAGGGCAACGGGAACTCCTGGGGCCAGTCCGCCGAGCCGGTCGTGGACGTGACCAAGAGCTTCACCCTGACCGCCCGCGCCTACAACTCCGCCGCCAAGGGCTCGCGGATCGTCATGAGCCAGGGCGACGGCGAGTCGTTCTCGTTCGAGCTGGGCGTGAACGAGGTGAAGGGCAAGCAGGCCTGGATCTTCCGCGTGCAGACCGGCGACAAGGGCGCCGCGGCCACCACGAGGACGGTCACGGCCGAGGGCCTCGACATGGTGAAGACACCGACGCTGCTGATGGCGACGTACGACGCCGAGAAGAAGGCCATCGCCCTCTACGTGAACGGCAAGAAGGCCGACGAGACCCAGGTGCCGCCCATCTGGGAGGGCCCGGGCCCGCTCCAGCTCGGCCGGTCCAGGCACCACAACATCTGGACGGGCCCGTGGCAGGGCGCACTGCACAACATCAAGATCTACAACATGGCCTTCACGGCGGAGCAGGCCGCCGGATACAAGGCGGGGAAGCTCGATCCAGCACCGAAGCCGACCCATGGCTGGCTGCTCACCTGATCGGTGGGCGCAGCGGGTCGGCCGGTACGAGGGGTGCCGCGGGGGCGGTGGCCCGGACGGGTCAGATGCTGACGCCGTTGGTGCGCAGGAAGGCCACCGGGTTGACGGCGGAGCCGTAGTTCGGGGTGGTGCGGATCTCGAAGTGCAGGTGCGGGCCGCTGGAGTTGCCGGTGTTGCCCGACAGGGCGATGCGCTGCGAGGCCTTGACCTTCTGGCCGATCTTGACCTGGAGCTTCGAGAGGTGCGCGTACTGCGAGTACGTGTTGTTCGCGTGCTTGATCACGATGGCGTTGCCGTACGCGGGGCCGTCGCCGCCGCCGTTCGGGCCCGACTTCACGACGACACCGGCGGCCGCGGCCTTGACCGGGGTGCCGACCGGGACGGCGAAGTCCTGGCCGGAGTGCTTGTGGGACCACATGTTGCCGCCCTTGCCGAAGGTCGCGGAGAGCGTGTAGTTCTCCAGCGGCTTGTCCCAGAGGCCGGTCTTCGCGGCGCCGGCGGCACCTGCGGCACCGGCCGCCTTGGCGGTGACGGTCGTCTGCGGGGCGTCGGCGAAGGCAGCGGTCGTCCCCGCCCCGAGGGCCAGCACCGCACCGAGAACGGTGGTGCCGACGGCGATACGGGTACGACGGGTGTTGGCGCGCTTCGCGAACATGTGCAGACCTCCGGGGCCGGGGACAAAGGAAAGGGATTCACACCCGTAAGAGGCATGAAGTGACCCGGCACGATGAAGCGCGTGCCGGGCTGGCTCATCCTTGGTAACCCGGGCCCCCGCACTTCCCCAAACGTCCCCCTGCACTACCGGGGCTCGTAGCGGCCCGGGAGTGACGTGGCCCGTTGACGGGATTGGCCTGGGGCGAAACCCCCCTCACAGGCCCTTCCAGGTCTACGAAACCCCCTAGTATGTCCGAATTGCCCTGTGCGGCTTGTCACCGGCCCCGGCCGGGCCGCACCGATTCCGACCCGCGCGAATGTGACCGGCACTACGCTCCGGGCTCGTGGACGCATCCGTGGTGGGGATCCGGCTGGCCTCGGGGGTCGTGGCTCCCCTGATCAAGAAGCTCTTACGGACGGAAGGCCCGGGCGCCGGCCTGGTGGACCGGCCGCAGCGCATCGCCTCCTACGTGGCGTGGCGCGAGAAGCGCGACCTCGACGCGGCGGACCTGCGCAGGCTGGCCGACCGCATCGTGCGCGAGGCCCTGCGGGCCCCCGGGGAGCGCCCCCTCCCCCCGGGCGAGGAGGCCGGCGTGGCGGCCGCGCTCGCCGCCACCCTGCACGCGCTGGGCGACCTCTCCCTCTCCGACGTGGAGGCCGTCCGCCTCGGACCACGGGCCTTCGCCCGCAGGCTCCGGGCCGCCGCCCCGCACCCCGGGCTCTCCCGGGACGCCGGGCTCTTCCACGACCGCCTCGTCGACCTGGCCTGCCTGCACATCCTGAACTTCTTCACCCAGCGCTCCACCTTCGTGGCCGCGACCCTGGTCGACCAGAGCCGGCTGCACGCCGAGACGATCGCCAAGGTGGACGAGCTGCTGACCCGCGTCCCCCGCCAGGACGGCCGCGACAGCGCCTTCGAGGCCCGCTACCTGGACTACCTGGCCCGGCGCCACAGCGCGCTCACCATCTTCGGCCTGGACCTGGCGCCCGGATCGTCGCGCTGGCCGCTGGACACGGCCTACGTGAGCCTGGAGGTCACCGCCGCCCCCGCAGCGGCGGCCGGGGCCGGATCCGGCGCGCACCCCGGCCCCTACTCCCTGCCCGCCGACCGGCTCCTGGACGAGCACCACCGCGTCCTGCTGCGCGGCGAGGCCGGATCCGGCAAGACCACCCTCATCCAGTGGCTCGCCGTCTGCGCCGCCCGCGCCTCGGGCGACGGGCCGATCCCGTACGTCCTGCCCCTGCGCACGCTGACCCGGCACGGCGAGCGGCTCCCCGCACCCCGCGACTTCCTCGCCGGCACCCCGCTGGCCGGGGAGGCGCCCGAGGGCTGGGAGGGCCGCGTCCTGCGCGACGGTCGCGCCCTGCTGCTGGTCGACGGCATCGACGAGATCCCGGAGGCCGAGCGCGAACGCGCCCGGGACTGGCTGGCCGACCTGATCACCGCCTGCCCCGGCAACCGCTGGCTGGTGACCTCCCGGCCCTCGGCGGTCCGGCAGAACTGGCTGGCCGCCGTGGACTTCTCCGAGGTGACCCTCGCCCCGATGAACCCGGCGAACGTACGGGCCTTCATCGAGCGCTGGCACGCGGCCGCGGAGCACACCCCGCCGGAGTACCGGGAACAGCTGCTGGACTCCGTACGCCGCACACCCGACCTGGCCAGGCTGGCCACCAACCCGCTGCTGTGCGGCATGATCTGCGCCCTGCACCGGGAGCGCCGGGGCGTCCTCCCCTCGGGCCGCAAGGAGCTCTACGCGGCCGCCCTGTCGATGCTGCTGCACCGCCGGGACCGCGAGCGCGGGCTGCGCCTGCCCGACCTGGCCGAGGAACCCCAGCTCCAGCTGCTCCAGCGGCTCGCGTACTGGCTGATCCGCAACGGCCGCACCGAGATGGACCGCTCCCGGGCCGAGGCCCTGATCGCGCACGCGCTGCCCGCCGTACCGGCCGCCGGTGTCCTCGGCGCCGCACCGGCCGTGTTCGCGCACTTCCTGGAGCGCACCGGCCTGCTGCGGGCCCCGACGGTGGACACCGTCGAGTTCGTCCACCGCACCTTCCAGGACTTCCTCGGCGCGCGGGCGGCCCTGGACGAGGGCAGCCTCGGCGAGCTGACCGGGCACGCGGAGGACGACCAGTGGGAGGACGTCGTCCGCATGGCGGTGGCCCAGGGCCGCCCGCGCGAGCGCACCGAGATCATCCGGGCCCTGCTGGCCCGCGGGACCAACCGGTCCGTGATCCTCGCCTACGCCTCCCTGCAGTACGCGACCGAGCTCGATCCCGCCCTGCGCGCCGAGGCCGAGGCCGCCGTACGGCACCTGCTGCCGCCTCGGAGCATCGAGGAGGCCGAGGAACTGGGCCGGACCGGCCCGCTGGTGCTGGAGCTGCTGGCCGACCCCGCGACGGCGGACGCGGACGAGGCCCTGATGGCCGTCACCGCCGCCGGCGAGACGCTCTCGGAGCGGGCGATCCCCTATCTGGCCGGTTTCCGGGAGTCCCCGCCGCGCGAGGTCCACCGGGCCCTCGTCTCGCTGTGGGGCCGCTACGACGCCCGGCAGTACGCCCGGGAGGTGATCGAACACCTCCCGCATGACGCGACCCCCCTCCGGCTCCGCCTCGACGCCCAGGCCGACGCCCTGGACACGTTCGCGCGCCCGCCGGGGCTCTTCGTCTTCGACGACGTGTCCCCCCGCGCCCTGTCCGCGCTGCTCTCGCGCGTCCAGGTGAAGGACCTGAGCCTGTCCCGGCTCGTGGACCTCCGCGACCTGGACTTCCTCCGTGGCCAGACCCTGCTGGAGAAGCTGTACATCGACGGGTGCTTCAGGCTCACCGATGTGACGGGCCTGAGCGGTCTGCCCGTGAGGGATGCCACCCTCCACGTGGACGCGCCGGGCGTGGGCGAGGCCATCGCGAGCTGGCCCCTGCTGCGCTCCCTGGACCTGTACGCGTCGTATCCCTGGTCGGCGCGCGACCTCGCACCCGGGGCGGACCTGGAAATGCTGTGCCTGGAGGCCCCTTCGGTGGACGTGACGGATCTGGGCCGGCACACGCGGCTGCGCGTCCTGAACCTCGGCCACCGCTGGCGGCCGCACGGGCGGGCGGACTGGGAGGAGCTGTCCCGGCTGGAGGGGCTGGAGGAGCTCGCCGTACCGGACGAGGCACTGGAGGGACTCGTGGAGCACGCCCGGCTGCCGTCGCTGCAAACCCTGCTGCTGTACGGGGACGAGATGCTGCCGCCGGGGATGGAGGAGACGCTGGCGCAGCGGTTCCCGTACGCAGAGGTGAAGCCCTTCCCCATGGCCTACGAGCAGTGACCCGCGACCGTGCCGAAAGGGGCGGCCCCGGGACTCTTCAGTCCCGGGGCCGCCCCTTTTACCGCTTCACCGCTCGGTCGCGCTTACGCGCCCTTCGACAGGTCCGGGCCGGAGCCCGTGGCCTCGATGGGGGGAAGGTCCGGCAGGGCCGCCTTCTCCTCGCCGCGGAAGGTGAACTTGGCGTCCTCGCCCTCACCCTCCTTGCCGACGACCACGATCTGACCGGGACGCAGCTCGCCGAAGAGGATCTTCTCCGACAGCGTGTCCTCGATCTCGCGCTGGATGGTCCGGCGCAGCGGCCGGGCACCCATGATCGGGTCGTAGCCGCGCTTGGCGAGCAGGAGCTTCGCGTCACCGCTCAGCTCGATGCCCATGTCGCGGTCCTTCAGGCGCTCGTCGACCTTGGCGATCATGAGGTCGACGATCTGGATGATGTCTTCCTCGGTGAGCTGGTGGAAGACGACCGTGTCGTCGACACGGTTGAGGAACTCGGGCCGGAAGTGCTGCTTGAGCTCTTCGTTGACCTTCGCCTTCATCCGGTCGTATCCGGTCTTCGTGTCGCCCTGGGCCGCGAAGCCCAGGTTGAAGCCCTTCGAGATGTCCCGGGTACCCAGGTTGGTCGTCATGATGATGACCGTGTTCTTGAAGTCCACGACCCGGCCCTGGGAGTCGGTCAGACGACCGTCCTCCAGGATCTGGAGAAGGGAATTGAAGATATCCGGGTGGGCCTTCTCGACCTCGTCGAAGAGGACGACGGAGAACGGCTTGCGGCGCACCTTCTCTGTGAGCTGGCCGCCCTCTTCGTAGCCCACGTAGCCGGGGGGCGAACCGAAGAGACGGGAAACCGTGTGCTTCTCGCTGAACTCCGACATGTCGAGGGAGATCAGTGCGTCCTCGTCGCCGAAGAGGAATTCGGCGAGCGTCTTGGAGAGCTCGGTCTTACCGACACCGGACGGACCGGCGAAGATGAACGAGCCACCCGGACGCTTCGGGTCCTTCAGACCCGCACGGGTACGACGGATCGCCTGGGAGAGCGCCTTGATGGCGTCCTTCTGGCCGATGACCCGGCGGTGGAGCTCGTCCTCCATGCGGAGCAGTCGCGAGGACTCCTCCTCGGTGAGCTTGAAGACGGGAATGCCGGTCGCGGTCGCGAGGACTTCGGCGATGAGCTCACCATCGACCTCGGCGACGACGTCCATGTCGCCGGCCTTCCATTCCTTCTCGCGCTTGGTCTTCGCCGCCAGCAGCTGCTTCTCCTTGTCACGGAGAGAAGCCGCCTTCTCGAAGTCCTGGGAGTCGATGGCCGACTCCTTGTCGCGGCGCACGCCCGCGATCTTCTCGTCGAACTCGCGGAGGTCCGGCGGTGCGGTCATCCGGCGGATGCGCATCCTGGAGCCGGCCTCGTCGATCAGGTCGATCGCCTTGTCCGGGAGGAAGCGGTCCGAGATGTACCGGTCCGCCAGCGTCGCCGCCTGGACGAGGGCCTCGTCCGTGATGGAGACGCGGTGGTGGGCCTCGTAGCGGTCGCGCAGGCCCTTGAGGATCTCGATCGTGTGGGGGAGGGAAGGCTCCGCCACCTGGATCGGCTGGAAGCGGCGCTCGAGGGCCGCGTCCTTCTCGAGGTGCTTGCGGTACTCGTCCAGCGTCGTGGCACCGATGGTCTGGAGCTCACCACGGGCCAGCATGGGCTTGAGGATGCTGGCGGCGTCGATCGCGCCCTCGGCGGCGCCCGCACCCACGAGGGTGTGGAGCTCGTCGATGAACAGGATGATGTCGCCGCGGGTGCGGATCTCCTTGAGCACCTTCTTCAGGCGCTCCTCGAAGTCACCGCGGTAGCGGGAACCCGCGACCAGGGCGCCGAGGTCAAGCGTGTAGAGGTGCTTGTCCTTCAGCGTCTCGGGAACCTCGCCCTTGACGATCGCCTGGGCCAGGCCCTCGACGACGGCGGTCTTGCCGACGCCGGGCTCGCCGATGAGGACCGGGTTGTTCTTCGTACGGCGGGACAGCACCTGCATGACCCGCTCGATCTCCTTCTCGCGCCCGATGACCGGGTCGAGCTTGGATTCGCGGGCCGCCTGGGTGAGGTTGCGGCCGAACTGGTCCAGGACGAGCGAGGTCGAGGGCGTGCCCTCGGCCGGGCCGCCGGCCGTGGCCGACTCCTTGCCTCCACCGGTGTAGCCGGAGAGCAGCTGGATGACCTGCTGCCTGACTCGGTTGAGATCGGCGCCCAGCTTCACGAGGACCTGGGCTGCGACGCCCTCGCCCTCGCGGATCAGGCCGAGCAGGATGTGCTCGGTGCCGATGTAGTTGTGGCCGAGCTGGAGGGCCTCTCGGAGCGAAAGCTCCAGGACCTTCTTCGCCCGCGGGGTGAAGGGGATGTGGCCGGACGGGGCCTGCTGCCCCTGACCGATGATCTCCTCAACCTGCTGGCGAACAGCCTCGAGCGAAATCCCGAGGCTCTCCAGGGCCTTAGCGGCGACACCCTCACCCTCGTGGATCAAGCCCAGGAGGATGTGCTCGGTGCCGATGTAGTTGTGGTTGAGCATCCGGGCTTCTTCCTGAGCCAGGACGACAACCCGCCGCGCGCGGTCGGTGAACCTCTCGAACATCGTTTATCGCTCCTCAGAGCGGTCGGGCAGTTCGGGGTCGGTCCCCGCCCTGTCCTTCCGCATGCTAGTCCCGCGGGGCGGGACAGCTCATTCCAACTGCCGACATCCGTCCGCGGCTCACCCCTGCATCAGCGGGAAAACCGGCCCGAAGAGCCGACAACTGCTCCAACTCGATGGTGCGAGACGATGTTCCCGCAGGCCAGGCAGATACCCGTCACGCGTGTACGCCGATGGCGAACGTAGGCCCGTCAAATCAGCGTGTCGCCCCGATCCACTAGGAATGTCTTACCCGTAAGGACTGACACTCCATGCCCGCGGCACCGGTTCCCTCCGCTAAGGGCGAACACAGTTCCGTCCCGAATGCGGGACTCCGGGCTGCATGGATGTTTACGTTCCGCATGTAGATGAGTGCGGTGTGTCACATCGAGCGTAACCCCGCGACGTTTCGGAAGTTGCTCCGGACATGGCCACAACCATCCCGCCGCTCGCCCCGCCGACCGTGCCGATGCCCCGCGTGGCGCCCGAGGGGGACGCGTACGCCTCCTGGTACGGGAGAGTGCTCGGCTGGACCGTCACGGGCGGGCCGCCCGCCCAGCTCGCGACCGGGATCCGGTTCGACGTGCTGGAGCTGCCGTCCGACGCGGGTGCCGCACTGCTGCGCAGGCCGGTCCCCACTGGCCCGGTGGCGGTGATGGGGCGCCGGATGCGGTTCCTGGTGGCCGCCGGGAGCGCAGAGGAGCTGGACGGGCTGCTCGACTGGCTGGAATGGGGCGGGGTCGCCCTCGATCTGACCGCCCTGGGTGCGGGTGGCCGGATCACCGCCCCGGCTCCCCCGGGGCACCCGGGAGAAAGCCCTCGGGGGGCCGCCGTGTGGCTGCGACCCCCCGAGCAGGGGTGTGAGGCACTGCTGCCGGCCCTGCCCGGTCCCGGGCGGGCCGCCGGACCCGCTCGCGGGCCCGATCTCGCACGCCTGGTGGCGGCGGCGGCGACGGAATGCCACCGGGCGCGCCTGGGGCGGCGTACGAAAGGGGTCCGTCAGCCCTTGGCCTTCTCGTAGGCCTCGCGGATCTCGGCCGGGACGCGACCGCGATCGTTCACGTTGTAGTTGTTCTCCTTGGCCCACGCGCGGATCTCCGCGGTGTCCGGGTGTCCGGTCGCCACGGAGCCGCGGCCCTTGGCGCGGGCGGCGGTGGCACGGCCACCGGTGCGGCGGCCGCCCTTGGTGTACGGGTCGAGCAGACCGCGGAGCTTTTCAGCGTTGGCGGTGGTGAGGTCGATCTCGTAGGTCTTGCCATCCAGAGCGAACGTCACCGTCTCGTCCGCCTCGCCACCGTCGAGGTCGTCGACAAGAAGGACCTGAACCTTCTGTGCCACCGGGATTTCCTTTCATCGAAAAGCAGTACGCGGAAAGGAAACCGCTTTTGCCTGGAAAACACAAACCCCCGGGGAGAGGTTCGAGACCGCAACAGGGCGGGAAACGTGCGCGATTCGGACATAGGCCACAGGTGCGCGGAGCGCCGGAAAAGCTGAGGCCATCGATCAGAGGTGCAGAAGCATCCGACTGTTGCCCAAGGTGTTCGGCTTCACTCGTTCGAGACCGAGGAACTCGGCGACACCCTCGTCATAGGAACGCAGGAGCTCCATGTAGACATCGGTCTTGACCGGGGTCTCGCCGATCTCGACGAAGCCGTGCTTCGCGAAGAACTCGACTTCGAAGGTGAGGCAGAAAACCCGGCTCACCCCGAGCGTGCGGGCGGTGCGCAACAACTGCTCCAGCACCTGATGACCGACTCCGCCGCCCTTCAAGTCACGGTCGACGGCGAGAGTGCGTACTTCGGCAAGGTCTTCCCACATCACGTGGAGAGCGCCGCAGCCTACGACCTGACCGTCGGACTCGCGTTCCGCGACCCAGAACTCCTGGATGTCCTCGTAAAGGACGACCGGTGCTTTGTCGAGCAGGATCCGCTGCTGCACGTACTGGTCGAGCAGGCGGCGCAGCGCGGGAACATCACGCGTGCGGGCACGGCGGATCGTCACTGTTTCTGCATGTGCAGAGGAAAACTCTCCCATGGCTGCGGACGCTATCGCCCCGGCTCCTCGGGGCGCTCGGCGGAGTCCCCTTCGGCGGGCGGCGCAGCGGGGGCTTCGGGGGCGGCGTCGGCCCCGGACTCGTCGTCGTGCTGGACGACCCGCACGGCGTCCCGGAGGGCTTCCCGCTGTTCCGCGGACATCATGCCGAAGAAGGCCACGAGGGCGGCCGCGGGGTTGTCGCTCGTCGACCAGGCTTCGTTCATCAGTGCGGCCGAGTAGGCGGCGCGGGTGGAGACCGCGGTATATCGATAGGCGCGGCCTTCGGCTTCCCTGCGGACCCAGCCCTTCTGATGAAGATTGTCCATAACGGTCATGACCGTGGTGTACGCGATGGACCGTTCCTGCTGGAGGTCTTCCAGTACTTCCCGAACGGTGACCGGGCGGTTCCACTGCCACACCCGTGTCATCACGGCGTCTTCGAGTTCTCCCAGGGGGCGAGGCACACCAGCACGATAGTGCGGCTTGTGCGGAATTGCCCGACTATTCACTCGGCAACGCGCAACAAAATCGGGCGCGCGGCCGGTGAAGCCGCACGCCCTCGGGGTTACTTCTGCTGCTGGGCGGCCTCGGCCCGGGCGATCACGGCGTCGACCGCCGCGTCCTCCTTGGCCTTGTTGGCGCCGCCCTGGCTCTTCACGATCGTCACGACGAGAGCGATGAAGAACACGGCCATCACAAAGGGGGGCACGAGCGCGGAGACGTAGTCCATGCCCCACAGCGTAGCTACCCGGCGGCCCGCCCGGCCGCCGGGGGCGGGGCGGGCTTGCGGCGCGGCGGGAACACCTCGCCGGGGGTCGGGATCGGACGCTCGGGGCGCGGCGGCTCCTCGGGGCGCGGCGCCGGGCGCGGCGGCTGATCGTCCTTGTCCTTGCCGCCGGCCAGGGCCAGCAGCCGGGTACGGGGAGCGGGGGCGGTCGACAGCCGCCGGCGCACGGAGCGCTCCGCGACGGTCCGGACCCGTTCCAGCAGCGCGGCGGCGACCGGATTGGCCCGGAGCGCGCGCAGGGCGGCGAGGTCGTCGGGCTCGGGCTCGTACCCGGCCGCCAGCGCGTCCTGCAGCAGCTCCAGATAGCCGGAGAGGCTGCCGGGCAGGGCGCCGCGGTAGCGGGCGAGGTCCGCGAGGAGGAACGCTCTGAGCCGGCCCGCCTCCTGGACCGCGTCGTCCACCGACTGCGCGAGACGCAGGCAGTCCTGGACCTCCTCGGCCGCCAGGGGGGCCGAGGAGGACTGAAGGGCGTGGGCGAGGAGGCGCCTGAGCAGGTGCAGCTCAGCGGCGCTGAACGCCATGCCGCCGCGGGATCCGTAGGGCGTGGGCATGGGCCGAAGATACGCGCTAATCGGACAAAATCCCCTGATCGTGGACGCGGCGCGGCGCGGCGGGTCCCTCAGCCGGTCTCTTTGACCGCACGCAGGAAGTCGGCCCAGGCGGCCTGGGTGGTGGCGAGGACGAGGTGGGCGGGGTCGGCGCGGTCGGCGACCTTGACGAGGGCGCCGGGCGCCGTCGCGACGTAGACGCAGGCGTCGCCCTCACTGCAGAACGAGGACTTCCGCCACGCGGGCTGAGTGGTCATGGTGTCTCCTCCGGGCGCGGTGGCCGGTAATTGCCGTGAAGGGACGGTAACGCCGCGGCCGTTCCGAGCCGGTAAGTTTCCGGAATTCGGTGTTTCGCCGCTTCCCTCCCGGGGTGCGGGGGCCGCCGCGCGGAGTGCCGCCCTTCCCTTCCGAAAACCGGGCTCCGCCCGGCGGCGGTCCTCCCTCGTGCGGCGGCGGCACCGGACACCGGCACACCCACCCCCTAGGTCGTCTCTTTCGGATCTTGTCGGTCGGGCCCGCGTCGTCCGGTGCCGTGCATCGCAAGGCGGAGGAGCGCCGTTGTACTGGACGTACTGCGGTGCTCCGACAACGCGGCGAGGTGCGGTGCCGGGCGACGCGGGCCCGGCAAGATCCGAAAGAGACGGCCTAGATGCGGGCCACGAAGGCCGAGACCGCCTCCCGGACGTCGGATTCCGTCCAGGACAGGCCCGGCTCCGTGATGTCGAGCTCGGTCACCGCCAGGCCCGGCGGGCCGTCCGCGGACCAGCGGCGGAAGAGCACCGTGCCCGTCTCCTCCGCCTGGCGCAGGCCCGCCTCCGTCAGCCGGTCCGCCTCGTAGGGCAGCCACACCTGGAACTGGTGCGTGTGCGGCTCCTCCGGGTGGATCCGCGCCCACGGGACCCCCGAGTCCGCGAACGCCGAGCGCAGGGCCGCGGCCACCATCCGCGCCTGGGCCACGTACGACGGCAGCCGCGGAAGTTCCCGTTCCAGTCCGGCCAGCGCCGACAGGGCCTGCGGGAACTGCCGGAAGATCTGGCCGCCGTAGCGGTGGCGCCAGACCCTGGTCTCCTCCACGAATTCCCGCGGCCCCGCCAGCGCCGCCCCGCTCAGGCCGCCGAGCGACTTGTAGAAGGAGACGTAGACGGAGTCCGCGAGCCCCGCGATCTCCGGCAGGGTGCGCCCGAAGTGGACGGTGGACTCCCACAGCCGGGCCCCGTCGAAGTGGACCACCGCGTCCCGCTCCCGGGCCGCCCTGGTCAGGGCCTCCAGCTCCTCCCAGGTGGGCAGCAGGAAGCCCGCGTCCCGCAGGGGCAGCTCCACCATCAGCGTGCCGAAGGGCTCCCGCAGGGTCGCGACCTCCTCGGCCGTCGGCTGGCGCGGCTCCGTCGTCGGGTGCGCCACCCGCAGACCGGAGACGGCGGACAGCGCGTCACCCTCCCACCGCTCCGGATGGCTCATCGGGTGCAGTGCCACCACCGGGTTCCCGGTGCGGCCCGCCCAGCACCGCAGCGCGATCTGCTGCGCCATCGTCCCGCTGGGGAAGAACGCCGCGTCCTCGGTCCCCAGCAGGTCCGCGACCTCGCGCTCCAGCGCCGTCACGACCCCGTCGCCGTACACGTCGGCCGGGCCGTCCATGTCGTACGGGGCCTCGGCCAGCGCGCCGAGCAGCTCCCCCACCGTGGGCTCCAGCAGACTGCGGGACAGGGTCCGGCCCGCCCCGCGCCAGGCCGCGACCAGCCGCTTCCTGCGTTCCGTGTCCTCGTTGTCGTCACTCATGAGCACAGATCCTCGCCCCTGTCGCCACCGACCGGCCAACAGCCCAGGAGCTAGCATGGCGACGTATCGTCCGGTACCCCCCGCGGACTGGAACGGAAGGGCCCTCCCCGCGTGAATCCATCACAGCAGCCACGCCCTGCCCGGCTCGCCGTCGGCGTCGTCGGAGCCGGCCGCGTCGGTCCCGCGCTGGCGTGCGCGCTCCAGCAGGCCGGTCACCGGCCCGTCGCCGTCTCCGGAGTCTCCGACACCTCCGTGCGCCGGGCCGCGCGCATGCTGCCCGATGTGCCGCTCGTGCCGCCCGCACAGGTGCTGGAGCTGGCCGACCTGGTGCTCCTCACCGTCCCCGACGACGCACTGCCGTCCCTCGTGGAGGGCCTCGCCGAGACCGGCGCGGTCCGCCCCGGACAGCTCCTCGTGCACACCTCCGGCCGGTACGGGACCTCCGTGCTCGACCCGGCGCGCCGCGCGGGAGCCCTGCCGCTGGCCCTGCACCCGGCGATGACCTTCACCGGCACCGAGGTCGACGTGCAGCGGCTCGCCGGCTGCTCCTTCGGCGTCACCGCTCCCGACGAGCTGCGGCTGGCCGCCGAGGCCCTGGTCATCGAGATGGGCGGCGAACCCGAGTGGATCGCGGAGGAGAACCGTCCGCTTTATCACGCGGCCCTCGCCCTCGGCGCGAACCACCTGGTCACTCTGGTCGCCCAGTCGATGGAGCTGCTGGCCAAGGCCGGCGTGGAGCGTCCCGACCGGATGCTCGGCCCGCTGCTCGGCGCGGCCCTCGACAACGCCCTGCGCTCCGGCGACGCCGCCCTGACCGGGCCGGTGGCCCGCGGGGACGCCGGAACGGTCGCCGCGCACGTCTCCGAGCTGCGCCGGCACGCGCCCGCCGCGGTCGCCGGATATCTGGCGATGGCCCGCACCACCGCGGACCGCGCCCTCTCGCACGGTCTGCTCAAGCCCGAACTCGCCGAGGACCTTCTCGGTGTGCTCGCCGACACGGAGTCCGACGGGGGCGACCGGTGACCGATCTGCTGCTGCACACCGCCGAGGAGCTGCACAAGCTGGCGCGCACCGGCCGCCGGGCCGTGGTGATGACCATGGGCGCCCTCCACGAGGGCCACGCCACCTTGATCCGCGCGGCCCGTGAACAGGCCGGGCCCGAGGGCCAGGTCGTCGTCACCGTCTTCGTCAACCCGCTGCAGTTCGGGGCGGGCGAGGACCTCGACCGCTATCCCCGCACCCTCGACGCGGACCTGGCGATCGCCGAAGAGGCCGGCGCCGACGCCGTGTTCGCCCCCGCGGTCGACGAGGTCTACCCGGGCGGCGACCCGCAGGTGCGGATCACCGCCGGTCCGATGGGCGGGCGCCTCGAAGGGGCCACCCGTCCGGGGCACTTCGACGGAATGCTGACCGTCGTCGCCAAGCTGCTCCACCTCACCCGCCCCGACCTGGCCCTCTTCGGCCAGAAGGACGCGCAGCAACTGGCCCTGATCCGGCGGATGGTGACCGACCTGAACTTCCCCGTCGAGGTGGTCGGCGTACCGACCGTCCGCGAGGAGGACGGGCTCGCGCTGTCGTCCCGCAACCGCTACCTCTCCGCCGCCGAGCGGCACACCGCCCTGGCCCTGTCCCGTGCCCTGTTCGCCGGCCGCGACCGGCTGGCCGCGCAGGCGGCGCTGCGCGCCCGCGCCGAGGCCTCCCCGGCCAGCGACGAGCGGGCCACGGCCCTGGCCCGCCTCGGCGAGATCCGTGCCTCCGCCGACGCGCACGCCGTCTCGGCGGCCGTGTCCGCGGCCGGCTCCGGACTGCCGGACGCCGTACGGGCCGCCGCGCTGCACATCCTGGAGGAGGCGGGCCGCCACGAGCCGCCGCTCGTACTGGACTACCTGGCGCTGGTGGACCCGCTGGACTTCACCGAGACCGGTCAGGACTTCACCGGGCAGGCCGTGCTGGCCGTCGCCGCGAAGGTGGGCTCGACCCGGCTGATCGACAACATCCCATTGGAATTCGGAGCACACTCGTGAGCACCCCAGGCAGAGGCATCCCGTCGGGCGGGGCAGGCGCGGGCACCGGTATACGGCTGCACGCACCGGCCCCCGGCTGGTCCCTCGACGCCGATGTCGTGGTCGTCGGTTCCGGCGTGGCGGGCCTGACCGCCGCGCTGCGCTGCGCCGCCGGGGGCCGCCGTACGGTCGTGGTCACCAAGGCCCGGCTCGACGACGGCTCCACCCGCTGGGCCCAGGGCGGTATCGCCGCGGCCCTCGGCGAGGGCGACACCCCGGAGCAGCACCTCGACGACACCCTGGTCGCGGGCGCGGGCCTGTGCGACGAGGAGGCCGTACGGCTGCTCGTCACCGAGGGCCCGGACGCGGTCCGGCGGCTGATGGACACCGGCGCGGTCTTCGACACCTCCACGGAGACCGGCGAGATAGAACTCACCCGCGAGGGCGGCCACCACCGCCGCCGGATCGCGCACGCGGGCGGCGACGCCACCGGCGCCGAGATCTCGCGGGCACTGGTCGAGGCCGTCCAGGCCGCGGGCATCGAGACCGTGGAGAACGCCCTCGTACTGGACCTGCTGCAGGACGCACAGGGCCGTACGGCCGGTGTCACCCTGCACGTCATGGGCGAGGGCCAGCACGACGGGGTCGGCGCCGTCCACGCGCCCGCCGTGATCCTCGCGACCGGCGGCATGGGCCAGGTGTTCTCCGCGACCACCAACCCGTCGGTGTCCACCGGTGACGGCGTGGCGCTGGCGCTGCGCGCCGGCGCGGAGGTCTCCGACCTCGAGTTCGTGCAGTTCCACCCGACGGTGCTCTTCCTCGGCCCGGACGCCGAGGGGCAGCAGCCGCTGGTGTCGGAGGCGGTCCGCGGCGAGGGCGCGTACCTCGTCGACGCGGACGGCGTGCGCTTCATGCAGGGGCAGCACGAGCTCGCCGAGCTGGCGCCGCGCGACATCGTCGCCAAGGGCATCATGCGCCGCATGCAGGAGCAGGGCGCGCAGCACATGTACCTCGACGCCCGGCACTTCGGCGCGCAGATGTGGGAGCAGCGCTTCCCGACGATCCTGGCCGCCTGCCGCTCGCACGGCATCGACCCGGTGACCGAGCCCATCCCGGTGGCACCGGCCGCGCACTACGCGTCCGGCGGTGTGCGGACCGACCTGCAGGGGCGGACCACGGTCCCCGGCCTGTACGCCTGCGGCGAGGTCGCCTGCACCGGTGTGCACGGCGCGAACCGGCTGGCCTCCAACTCCCTGCTGGAAGGCCTGGTCTTCGCCGAGCGGATCGCCGAGGACATCGTCGCCGAGCGGGCCGCGGGCGGCGGGCCGGGCATACCCGTCCCGGCGACCGGACCGCTGCAGCCCGGCGGTGCCCGGTACGAGGTCCAGCGGATCATGACGGAGGGCGCGGGCGTGCTGCGCTCGGCCGCCTCGCTGAGCGCGGCCGCCGACGCCCTGGAGGCGCTGTACGCCACCGCCCTGAACGATCTCGAAGCGCACGGCAAGACCGCCGAGCCGGGCGTGGACACCTGGGAGGCCACGAACCTGCTGTGCGTGGCGCGGGTCCTGGTCGCCGCGGCGCAGCGGCGCGTGGAGACCCGCGGCTGCCACTGGCGCGAGGACCACCCCGAGCGGGACGATGCGCACTGGCGCCGCCACCTCGTCGTCCGGCTCTCGGCGACCGAGAAGCGCGCCCTGGTCGTCGTACCCACCGACTCCGCGGACTTCCCGTCCGTGCACCCCCTGAGCACCCCGAGCCTGGAGCAGTGACCGTGAGCACCCCCGAACTTCCCCTGATCGACCAGAACGACGGCGGCTGCGGCGACGACTGCGGCTGCGGCGACGGCGAGGAGAGCGGCCTCGACCCCGCGCTGGCGCAGCTGCTCGCAGACGCGGGCCTGGACCCGATCGAGGTCGAGGACATCGCGCACATGGCGCTGTCCGAGGACCTGGACGGCGGCGTGGACGTGACGACGGTGGCGACCGTGCCGGAGGAGGCCGAGGCCGTCGCCGACTTCGTCGCGCGCGAGGACGGTGTCGTGGCCGGTCTGCGCATCGCCGAGGCCGTGTTCTCCGTGGTCTGCACCGAGGCCTTCGAGGTGGAGCGGCACGCGGAGGACGGAGACACCGTCACGGCCGGCCAGCTGCTGCTGTCGGTGCGCTCGCGCACCCGTGACCTGCTCACGGCGGAGCGCAGCGCGCTGAACATCATGTGCCGGCTGTCGGGCATCGCGACGGCCACCCGCCGCTGGGCCGACGCGCTGGAGGGCACCTCGGCGAAGGTCCGCGACACCCGCAAGACCACGCCGGGCCTGCGCGCGCTGGAGAAGTACGCGGTGCGCTGCGGCGGCGGCGTCAACCACCGCATGTCGCTCTCGGACGCGGCGCTGGTCAAGGACAACCACGTGGTCGCGGCGGGCGGTGTCGCGCAGGCCTTCAAGGCCGTGCGCGAGGCGTTCCCGGAGGTCCCCATCGAGGTCGAGGTCGACACCCTGGACCAGGTCGGCGAGGTCCTGGAGGCCGGCGCCGACCTGATCCTGCTGGACAACTTCACGGTCGAGCAGACCGCTCGGGCCGTGGCGCTGGTGGCCGGCCGCGCGGTGCTGGAGTCCTCGGGCCGCCTCACCCTGGACACGGCGCGCGCCTACGCCGGGACCGGCGTGGACTACCTGGCCGTCGGCGCGCTGACCCACTCCTCGCCGATCCTGGACATCGGGCTCGATCTGCGCGAGGCGGTGTAACCCGTGCTCCTCACCATCGACGTGGGCAACACCCACACGGTCCTGGGCCTGTTCGACGGTGACGAGATCGTCGAGCACTGGCGCATCTCGACCGACCCGCAGCGCACGGCCGACGAGATGGCCGTGCTCCTGCAGGGGCTGATGGGCATGCACCCGATGCTCGGCAGCGAGCTGGGCGACGGGATCCACGGCATCGCGATCTGCTCGGCGGTGCCGTCGGTCCTGCACGAGCTGCGCGAGGTGACCCGCCGCTACTACGGCGACGTGCCCGCGGTGATCGTGGAGCCGGGCACCAAGACGGGCGTGCCGATCCTCATGGACAACCCCAAGGAGGTCGGCGCGGACCGCATCGTGAACGCGGTCGCGGTGGTCGAGCTCTACGGGGGCCCGGCGATCGTGGTCGACCTGGGTACGGCGACCACCTTCGACGCGGTGTCCGCGAAGGGCGAGTACGTGGGCGGGGTGATCTCCCCGGGCATCGAGATCTCGATGGACGCGCTCGGCGTGCGGGGTGCCCAGCTGCGGAAGATCGAGCTCGCCCGGCCGCGCAACGTGATCGGGAAGTCCACGGTCGAGGCGATGCAGTCGGGCGTGGTCTACGGCTTCGCGGGCCAGGTCGACGGGGTCGTGACCCGGATGGCGAAGGAGCTGGCCGGACCCAACGGCGACCCGGACGACGTCCGCGTCATCGCCACCGGCGGGCTGGCTCCGATGGTGCTGGGCGAGTCCTCGGTGATCGACGACCACGAACCGTGGCTCACGCTGATCGGGCTGCGGCTCGTGTACCAGCGCAACGCGCCCAATTTCGCATAGGCCCTGCCCCGCGGCCTTCGCGGCCCGCGCCGGATCAGCACGCCCGCGGGCGGGCCAGTATCCGGCGCAGGGCCGCGCGCCACGGGTGGCGGGCCGAGGCCCCGTCCGCGACGGCTCTGGCCTGCTCGTACGTGCGGAGCGAGCGGATCGCGGCGACGTCGTCCCGGCCGGGCGGGGGAGGCATCGGGGCGCCCTGCTGGGAGGCCCGGTAGGTGTCGATGAGGTACTGCTCGATGGCGGTCATGACTCAAGCCTCACCCCGTCGGCGGCATCGCGCACGACAGTTGACGTTCCCGGTCAATCGAGCGGCTCGAAAGCGCTCCCGCGCCGGGAACGATCACTCGTCCGGCCTCGGCCCCGGGCCGCCCGCGGCCACTCGTACGGCGGCTCCGGGCGGCCCGCCCGGGGCTCCCCGCGCTGCGCCGAACGACAGAATGGCCTGATGAGCGTCACCATCGACATCGCCGGCCTGCCCACCGAGCGGATCACTTTCGCGCCCTCCCCGCTCGCGGAGCTCTGCATGTCCCTGCACGCGCTCTCCCAGCCCGCGCACCACCCCGGGCTGGCCTCCTGGACCACCGCCACCGCCGCGTCGCTCGATCCGTGTCTCGCGGACCGGCTGCTGGACGCCGATTTCATGTGGCGGAGCTCCTTCTCCGACATCTTCATGCCCTTCGCCGGGCTCCCCGGCGGAACGGGGCGGCCGGCCGCGACGCTGGCCGAGGAGCTGGACGTACTCGACCGGCTGGACGACGAGCAGTTCGTGCGGGCCGCCCTGGAGCACTGCTGGCTGGCGCTCTACAACGAGGGCGGCCCGGCCTCCTCGCCGCTGGCGGACCCGGCGGCGCGGGCCAGGGCGCTGGAGACGGCCGCGGCCCGCGGTCCGCGCCAGCTGGAGTTCTCCGTGCGTCTGCTGGACGACACGGCGGCCGTACGGGTGTGGATGCGGCGCCTCCTGGAGGACTGCGAGGAGGCCTTCTTCGCCGAGACGTGGAAGCGCGTCGAGCCCGGTCAGAGCGCCGACGCCCGGCACAAGAGCGAGGTGCTGCGCCGCAAGGGGCTGCCGGCCGCGCTCAAGGAGGTCTCGGCGGCGCTGAGCGTCGACGGGGGCGGTAGCACCATCACCGTCGACAAGATGGTCCACGGGTCGGCCACCGCGACCGATCCCCGAATAGGCACCGGCCTGGTCTTCGTACCGACCAACTTCGGCTGGCCGCACCTGCTGGTGCTGCACGCTCCGGGCTGGCGGCCGGTGGTCCACTATCCGCTCGGCAGTCCCGAACCGGCCTCCGCGCCGGGCTCGGTGGAGCTGCTGCAGCGGCGGATGGAGGCGCTGGCGCATCCCCTGCGGATGAGGCTGTGCCGGAGTCTGGCGCGGGCCCCGTACACGACGAGCGAACTGGCGACCGTGCACGGGATCACCGCGCCGGAGGTGTCGCGCCATCTGGCCGTCCTGAAAAGGGCCGGTCTGATGCATACGCGACGACAGGGACGGTATGCCCAGCACCAGTTGGATCTGCCCGTGGTCGCCCGTATCGGATCTGACTTCATCGAGGGCATCCTCCGCTAGGACGAATCGGCAGGCAGTTGGCCGGAATCAAGCGGCCCAGAGTCACCGATATACGGAATTCATAAACCGGAATCAGCGAAAACTCTGGCCATCGTGGCCACTTGCTGTCTAACGTGCGTCCACCGATCCCCCACGTAACGCGCACCACTTCTGCTTGTCCGATGCACCACGCTCCGCCTTGCTGTGCCCTGCTCCGCCCTGCCCTGCTCGCCTTTGTCGTGGAAGGACCTTCATGCCCTCACGTCGTATAGCCGCAGCAACCGCCGCCCTGGCAGCCGCGGCCCTCGTCTCGCCCCTGCTGCTCGCCGGACCGGCCGGCGCCACCGGGAGCCCGCAGAGCGACGCCGCCCGGGGCAACGCCCTGGCCAAGAAGCTGGTCAAGGACGCGACCGGCAAGGGCGCCTACAACCACCTCAAGGTCCTGCAGTCGCTCGCCGACTACAACAACGGCAACCGCGCGGCCGGTTCCAAGGGCCACGAGCAGTCGGCCAAGTACATCGAGGCCGTGATGAAGGCGGCCGGCTACACGGTCACCAGGAACGAGTTCGACTTCGTCTACGTCGAGACCATCGAAGAGAAGCTGACGGTGGGCGGCGCGAACGAGCGCGACGTACCGATCCACCTGATGACCTACACGGCGAACTCCCCGGAGGGCGGCGTGACCGCCGACGTCGCCGTCGCCCCGGTCGACGCGGACGGGACGAACGGCTGCGAGCCCGGCGACTTCGCCTCCGGCACCTTCACCGGCAAGATCGCCCTGATCAAGCGCGGCGGCTGCACCTTCGCGGTGAAGCAGCAGAACGCGGCGACGGCCGGAGCCGTCGGCGCGGTCATCTTCAACAACACCGCGGGCGCCCTGAACGGCACCCTCGGCGACCCGACCCTCGGCAAGGTCCCGACGGGCGGCATCACCCAGGAGGACGGCGAGAAGCTGGCCGCAGAGGCCGCCGCCGGCCCGGTCCAGGTCACCCTCGACATCCGCGAGCTGCGCGAGAACCGCAAGACGTTCAACGTCATCGCCGAGACCAAGGGCGGCGACGAGAACAACACCGTCTTCCTCGGCTCGCACCTCGACTCGGTCGCGGCCGGCCCGGGCATCAACGACAACGGCTCGGGCTCGGCGGGCATCCTCCAGGTCGCCCAGCGGCTCGCGAGCGAGCAGAAGAAGGTCAAGAACAAGGTCAAGTTCGCCTGGTGGTCGGCGGAGGAGTTCGGCCTGCTCGGCTCCGAGGCGTACGTCGCCGGCCTCACGGACGCGCAGAAGAAGCAGATCAAGCTCTACCTGAACTTCGACATGATCGCCTCGCCGAACGCCGCCTACTTCGTCTACGACGGCGACGACTCGGACGCGACCGGCTCGGGCCCCGGCCCGGAGGGCTCCGCCCAGCTGGAGAAGGGGATCAACGACTTCCTCGACTCGAAGAAGATCCCGCACGAGGGCACGGACTTCTCGGGCCGCTCGGACTACGGCCCGTTCATCGAGGTGGGCATCCCGTCCGGCGGTACCTTCACCGGTGCCGAGGGCATCAAGACCGCCGAGCAGGCCGCGAAGTTCGGCGGCCAGGCGGGTGTCGCCTACGACGTGAACTACCACGGCAAGGGTGACGACATCACCAACATCGACCAGAAGGCGCTCGACATCAACGTCGACGTCATCGCGGACGCGGTCGGCCACTACGCCCACGACCTGGCCCCGCTGTCGAAGCCGGTCGTCTCGCAGCCCACGGGCGGCACGGGCAGCGGCGGCGGCCTGCACCAGGGCCACGACGAGGTCACGCAGTAACCAGCCGGTGAGGAGGGCCGGGATCCCCTGCGGGGGGTC
The DNA here is from genome assembly GCF_035989885.1 of Streptomyces sp. NBC_01232. GTDB lineage: Bacteria > Actinomycetota > Actinomycetes > Streptomycetales > Streptomycetaceae > Streptomyces. Next base: position 4,712,821 of record NZ_CP108518.1, on the reverse strand, counting down.
CCGGCCCTTCGGCGTCCCCTACGGGGCGGCCCGCGACCACCGCTCGGTGACGTACGTGATCGCCCGGGCGGTCTCGTCCAGCCGGCGGGAGCCGGAGCGGGTGGTCCTGCTCAGTTCCACGTGCAGGAAACGGGTCCCGTGCTCGGCCGCGAGCCGGCCCTGCTCATTGGTCCGGCCCGCCAACCGGCACGTGTCCGACCAGGCCCGGCACACCTCGACGCCCTGGCCGGCCAGCTTCCCGGCGAGCCGTTCGGCGTCCTCGACCGCCAGGCTCCCCCTGCCGGTGGAGACGACGGAGCCGGTGCCGGGGATGGAGTCGTCGGCGAAGCCGTGCAGCTGGACGCCGGGCAGGCCGCGCCGCGCGAGTTCCGTGATCACGGCGTGGAAGACCGAGTCGGTGCGGTGCGCCATGTCCGCCGGGCCCCCGGCGTCCCCGTCGTCCGCCTCGTCGCCGGCTCCGCCCTCGCCGGGGCCCGCGCCCGCCCCCGCGGTGCGGTGGGCCCCCGCCATGACCATGACCCCGCCCGGGGCGCCGCGCAGCACCCTGGCCCCGAGCCGCTCGGTGCCCTGGTCCGCGACGGGGTGCGGGACCTGGACCGACCAGCGCGGGGACGCGCCGAGGGCGACGTAGACCCGGCCCCATCCCCGGGTGGCGGAGCCGGAGCGGCCCGCACCGTCGGAGACCTCCGCGAAGCGGCGCCCGCCGGCCGCGTCGGTGAAGACGTCGATCCTGTAGTCCACCTCGGCCAGCCGCATGCGCGCTCGGTCGACATCTCCATCGAAAAGGGCGGAAACGCCTTCGACAAAGATCGCTTTCTGGGCTCGTGTGGGCGCACGATATCCGCCCGTCATCCCGAATTCCGCGGCGAAGCGTGTGACCCGGCCAAGTAGATCTATGTCCTCCGCCACAGGCGACGACGAGGGGGCAGCGCTCTTTTGGCCCGAATTGGTCGGATTAAAAACGGCGCAGGACGCCATCGACATGATCACACCACAAATGATCAAGCCGATCGTCAGGTCCTTCGTGGACGTCACAGTCTTCACTGGCTGAAAATAGCCGAGTGAAAATCGCCCCTCCCCGTCCGGCCTCCACTCCGGCCCGCGCCGCACTCCTCCTCCCGCTGAGCCTCGCGCTCGCGGGGTGCGGCCTGCTCGGTGGCCCGAAGGAGGCTCCCGGGACGGCCTCGGACGACGCGGCGGGCGGGAGCGCGGGCCGTTCCTTCACCGTCGCCGCCGCCGGGGACATCCTGATCCACCCCCAGCTGACCGGGCAGGCCGCCCGGGACGCCAAGGCGGCCGGGCACACGGGCTACGACTTCGACCGGATCATGGCCGGGGTCAAGCCGGTCATCAGCAAGGCCGACCTCGGCATCTGCCACATGGAGCCGGTCCTGGGCAGGCCGAACGGCCCGTTCCAGACCTACCCCGACTTCCTCGTCCCGCCGCAGATCGCCAAGACGATCAAGAACGTCGGGTACGACACCTGCTCGACGGCGTCGAACCACACCCTCGACCACGGCCCGGAGGGCGTGTACCGGACCCTGGACACCCTGGACCGGGAGGGCCTCAAGCACACCGGCTCCGCCCGGAACAAGGAAGAGGACGACAAGCCCCTGATCCTGGACGTCAAGGGCGTCAAGGTCGCCCAGATCTCCTTCGCCTTCGGCTTCAACGGGCGGGAAGTCCCCAAGGACAAGCCCTGGCTGGCCAACCTCATCAGCTTCAAGGCCATCGCCGCGGCCGAGAAGAAGGCCCGCGCGGCCGGCGCCGAGGTGGTGATCCTCTCCATCCACTGGGGCCGCGAGCACCAGCCGAACCCGAGCAACCCGCAGCTGGAACTGGCCCGCCGCATCGCCAAGGAGACCGGCATCAACCTGGTCATCGGCCACCACGCCCACGTCGTGCAGCCGATGGAGAAGGTCGACGGCACCTGGGTCGCCTACGGGCTCGGCAACCAGCTCGCCCGCCACGACGTGCCCAGCGGCCTGACCGAGGAGGGCGCCATCGGCTGGTTCGAGTTCAGCGAGAAGGACGGCGCGTGGGACGTCCGGGCCCGCTTCGTGCCCACCTTCACCGACATCCCGCCGGACCCCGAGAGCACCCCGGGATCGGACCTGCCCGGCGCACAGCCCGAGCCGGTGCGCGACCACCGCCTGGTCGATGTCGTGGAGGCCCTCAAGAACGACAAGAACCTGCTGCCCGAGCAGCGCTCCCGCTACCGCCTCGCCTTCGAGCGCACGCAGGGCACCATGCTCAACCGCGGCGCCGCCAAGGACGGACTGCGCCCCCTGCGCGAACTGTCCGAGTGACACCACCGGGCACACCGGCCCGCGTACGTACGCACGACCTCCCGCTCTCCGGCGCGGTCCGGGCCGGTCCGGCTCGGCCCGGCTCAGCCCGGTCCGGCTCAGCCCCGTCCGGTTCAGCCCCGTCCGGTTCAGCTCCGTTCAGCCCCGTCCAGCCCAGTCCAGGAAGGACCCCCTCCGTGGCCGCATCCCGCGCCAAGCGGCGGCACAAGGCCGGCCGCAGGGCCGACATGTCACTGCTCGGCGGCATCAGGCCGCCGATCACCGTGCTGTCGGTGCTGCTGCTCGCCCTGGCGGGGTTCACCGCGCTGAGCCTGGGCAGCGTCCGCGAGGACCGGCTGCCCGCGGCCGTTCTCACCTCCCAGCAGCACTTCGCCGAGGACGGCGCGATCGCGCTGCGCGCCTCGCTGGACGAGAGCGTCACCGACCTCGGCCGGGCCGGGGCCCTCTTCTCCGCCGGAAAGCCCGTCTCCCCGGACGCCGTGCTCGACAAGATCGGCAGCGTCTACCAGAAGTGGCGCGGCACCGCGGTCGTCGAGATCGGCTCGGGCCGGCTGCTGGCCGCCCGCGGCGAGAACCTCCCCCTGACCGCGATCGACCGCACCCGGCTCGCCGACGAAGGCGGCCTGGCCCCCCGCATGGTCAAACTGGCCAACGGCGAGACCCGGTTGCTCACCCTCTCCCTGCTGTCCTGGGAGGACCGTCCCCAGCAGCTGCTGGTCGCCTCCAGCAGCCTGCGCTTCCCCGGCATCAGCCTCGGCAACTTCCGCTCCATCGCCGTCGTCGGCTCCGACGGCAAGGTGCTCAGCAACGACGGCATCCCCGAGCCCGAGATGGTCCTCACCGACCTCCAGCGCGCCGACGTCAAGCGCGACACCAAACAGCTCGACTCCTTCGCCAGGACCGCCGCCAAGCGGACCGCGGCCAACCCCCTGACCGCGAAGGAGCCCGGCTCCGGCGGCTTCCTCGGGGTCAGCGGCAGCCTGATGGGCGGCGAGTGGGGCGGTGAGCGCGCCGCCGCGGGCTACGCCCGCCTCGCCGGACCCGAACCGGGCGTCGGCACCAGCGCCACCAGCCTGGAGCTGACCGTCGTCGCCATGGTCAACGTCGCGCAGAACCCCGCGCGCACCTCCGACGCCTTCGCCGGGCTGATCCTGGCCGGCGCCCTGCTGCTGGTCGGCGCCCTCGTCGTCGCCCTGCTCGTCGGCACCGTGCAGCGCCCGCTGATCGCCCTGTTCCTGGAGAGCCGTCGGCTGACCCGCGGTGACCTGACCCGCCCGGTGTCCGTCCCCCGCGGGGGCGAGGCGGCCAGGATCGGCACCGCCCTGGAGCGGTTGCGCGGCCAGCTGCTGGAGGACACGGCGCCCGGCTCCCGCGGCACGCGGGGGCGCCGCGGCGGCGCCCGTGTGCTCCTCGCCCTGTGCGGGATCCTGCTCCTGGCCTGGTGCGTGCCCCTGGGCCTGCTGGTCAACCGGGCCGGCGCGGACGTCGTCGTACCGCAGCAGCTGGTCAACGACCAGCGGGAGCGCACCGACACCCTCAACGACCGGATCCGCCGCGCCCTCAACGAGGGGCAGGCCGACCTGCTGTCCGTCGCCTCGCTGATGGCCGACGACACCACCCCGCAGCACATGACGAGCGTCCTGGAGCACACCGCCAGGGAGCACCTGCGCTACGCCTCCCTGTACGTGCTCGACAGCACCGGCAAAGTCCTCGCCCAGGCCGGCGGAACCCCGCAGGCCGCCGGAGGCAAGGGGCCCCGCAAGGAGCCGATCGCCCTCCACGACGGCGGCAAGGAACCGGTCGTCATCGCGACCGCCCAGGTCCCGGGGCGGGACGGCACTGCCGTCGTCGGCGAGTTCCGCATCGACTTCCTCAACTCGCTGCTCAGGCGCCCGGGCCTGGGGGAGATCCGGGTGGTCGACTCCCAGCACCGGATCATCGCCTCCAACAGCGGCTACCGCGCCTTCGAGAAGCTCGACGACGAGCGGCTGGACGCCCTCGTCGCGGGCTCCGCCCTCAAGGTCGGCATGTCCCCGCGGCCCGGCAGCATCCTCTACCGCAGCGGCGGCGACCACGTGATCGCGGCGGCCGCCCCGTTCGTGGGCGGCGGCGCCGCCAAGCCCATGGACTGGACCGTGGTCAGCTGGCAGTCCGCCAAGGGCCTGGCCATCCACGAGTACAGCCTGCAGAACCGCACGGTCCTCGCCGGCCTGCTCGGCCTCGCTGTCGGCGCGGCCTGCCTGGGCTGGCTCCAGATCATCGTGGTCGCCCCGCTGCGCGAGCTCGCCCGGCGCGCCGAGGCCCTCGCCGACGGCGACCGGCGCACGGTGCTGTACCCGCGCCACCACGACGAGGTGGGTGCCGTGACGCGCAGCCTGGAGATCATCCGCCAGCAGCTCCAGCAGCGTCAGCAGCAGCAGCGCAAGCAGGCCGACGCACGGCCGTCCGCCCCGGCCGGAAGGAACTGATCCCGTGCTCTTCCTCTACTGCGTGCTGCTGGTCTGCTGCACGATCATGCTCGTCGCGGGCATCGTGGAGCAGCGCCGGCACTTCGCCAGCCTGCACCGGATACCCCACCGGGTGCTGGTCAACGGCATCCGCGGCAAGAGCTCCATCACCCGGCTGTGCGCGGGGGCGCTGCGCGGCGGCGGCCTGGTCACGGTCGCCAAGACCACCGGCACGGCGGCCCGGTTCATCCACCCGGACGCCACCGAGGAACCGGTCTACCGCAAGTTCGGCATCGCCAACGTCGTGGAGCAGATCGGCATCGTGCGGCGCGCCTCCGCCTACCGTCCCGACGCGCTCGTCATGGAGTGCATGGCGGTCATGCCGGCGCTCCAGGAGATCAACCAGTCCAAGCTGATCCAGTCGACCATCGGCGTCCTGTGCAACGTCCGCGAGGACCACGTCGCCGAAATGGGCCCGACCCTCGACGACATCGCGCGCTCCCTGTCCCGGTCGATGCCGCACGGCGGGATCTGCGTCACCGCCGAGAAGGAGCGCTTCGACGTCCTCCAGGAGGAGGCGGACGCCCGCGACTGCCGGCTGGTGTACGCGGACCCCGACACCGTCTCCGACGAGGAGCTGCGCGGCTTCAGCTGGTTCACCTTCAAGGAGAACGTCGCCATCGCGCTCACCGTCGCCGAGCTCCTCGGCGTCGACCGGGAGACCGCCCTGCAGGGGATGTACGAGGCCCCGCCGGACCCGGGCGTGCTCTCCGTCGAGCGGTACCTGGCCCCGGGCGGGAAGCGGCTGCGGTTCGCCAACGTCTTCGCGGCGAACGACCCCGAGTCGACGCTGATGAACATCAACCAGCTGCTGGACCTGGGTGCGGTGGAACGCCCCCTGAGCGTGGTGATCAACTGCCGGCCGGACCGGGTCGAGCGCAACGGCCAGATGGGCGGGATCATCCCCGAGCTGCGGCCGGACAAGGTCTTCGTGATCGGCCACCCCGCGAAGAGCGCCATCGACGCGATCCCGGCCGAGTGGCGCGACCGCGCCGTCGACCTGGGCGGTGACCACCGCGACGGCGAGGAGTTCATGCGGGAGCTGCTGGGGCACCTCGGGCCCAGCTCCTCGCTCGTCGCCATCGGCAACATCCACGGGCAGGGCGAGGTGCTGCTGGAGCACCTCGCGGAGCTGCCGGCGGACGAGACGGACGACGCGCACGACTTCGACCGCTCCGACCACTCCGACGGCTGGGACTCCGTACGGCAGGAGGAGCCGGCGGGGCAGTACGCCCGCCCCTTCGACCCGTACGCGGACGCCCCGTACGGCCGGGACCCGTACGCGCAGGACCCGTACGCGCAGACGCCGTACGCGCAGGACCCGTACGGCGGCGGACAGGTCCAGGGCGGCCGGGACCCGTACGCGCAGACCCCGTACGGTCACGGCGCCGCGGCACCCCGGGTGCCGGACCCGTACGCGCAGGCACCGCGGGCGGCCGCGCCGTACGCCCCCGCCCCCCTCCCCGACCCGTATGGCATCCGAGCCGCCACGCCCGTACCGGCCTGGCCGCAGACGCCTCAGCCGCAGCCGCAGCCGCAGATCCACCCGAGCCCCCCGCAGGGGTACGGGCAGAAGCCTGGAGAGACCCGTTGATCCCCGCCGTCCTCACCCCCGAGATCGCCGCGATCGGCATTGCCCTGGGTCTGCTCTTCTCGCTCGTCTGCTACCTCACGACCAACCTCTCGCCCGGCGGAATGATCACCCCCGGCTGGCTGGCGCTGACCCTCCTGGAGGACCTCCAGCGCGCCGCCCTCGTGGTGGGCGTGACCGTCATGACGTACGTGCTGACGCTGATCGTGCAGCGCTTCGTGATCCTCTACGGCAAGCGACTGTTCGCCGCCGTCGTGCTGCTCGGCGTCCTGCTCCAGGCCACCGTGGTCATCGTGCTCCAGATGGAGTTCCCGCTCCTCTACACGAACCAGACCCTCGGCTTCATCGTGCCGGGCCTGATCGGCTACCAGCTGGTCCGCCAGCCGAAGGGAGCCACGCTGCTCGCCACCGGCAGCACCACGCTCATGACCTACGTCGTGCTGACCGCCGGCATCCTGCTCGGCGTCATGCCGGCCGCGTGACCCCCGAAAACCCGCGCCCGTACTCAACCGCTCCGGAGCCCCCCGCATGACCGCCAAGTCGAAGAGCCGCACACGTCCCGCGCTGCACGCGGTCACCGTGCTCGCACTGCTGGCCGGCAGCGCCTACCTCACGTACGCGCTGCGCGTCCAGGAGCAGGCCAAGGCGCCCGCCGTCCAGGTCGTCGTCGACAAGAACATCGCGGCCGGGATCGATGCGGGCGCGGCGGGCGCCCAGAAGTGGGAACGCCTCCAGAGCCCCGACCGGTCGGTGATGCGGGACGGCACCGGCCAGGTGCTGGCCACCTTCACCGACAGCGCCCGCACGGCCACCCTCACCGGGCCGAGCCGCACCTTCACCGAGCCGGCCAACACCACGACCCGGGTCGTCACCGAGAACTGGGTCCGCCTGATGCCGCAGCCGTGGAAGGAGGGCGCGGAGAACGAGCAGTGGTTCAAGGAGTGGTTCAAGAAGTACTTCGGGAGCCAGGAGGACGACATCTTCGCGATGGCCTTCCAGTACGGCGACCAGGCCCCGGTGAAGAAGGACCCGCAGGGCGTCTCCTACGCGGGTGACGCCGCCTTCGGCCCGCTCAACCCCGCCGGCTCGGCCGGCAACGACCTGCGCCTGGAACAGTCGGACTTCTACGACTACCTCGGCACGCCGTACACCTTCCGCGACGGCACCAAGAAGCAGCCCCAGACGGCCCGGTACCGGGCCATGGACTGCTCCGGCTTCATCCGCACCGTCTTCGGCTTCCGGGCCCGCTACCCGCTGATGTCCGACGACAAGCCCGGCTCCGGCCTGCCGCGCACCGCGAACGGCATGGCCCGCTCCGCCCTGGGCGCGGACGTCCTCCCCCTCAAGGGGGTCGGCGCGCAGGACCGGCCCGTCTCGATCGACGTGATCCAGCCGGGCGACCTGCTGTTCTTCAAGCTCGACGCGCGCACCAAGGAACGCCTCGACCACACGGGCATCTACCTGGGCACGGACACCGACGGCCACAAGATCTTCATCTCCAGCCGGGAAGAGGCCAACGGCCCGACCATCGGCGACAAGGGCGGCACCTCGCGCCTCGACGGCAACGGCTACTACGCGACGACCCTGCGCAGCGCCAAGCGGCTCTAGGTGTGTTGTCCGCCCCGCGGGGGCCACGGGCCGACGCCGACCGGCTGGACCAGCCAGCCGAAGGCGCCCAGCCCGGCGCGGTCCGTGAGCTCGGCCGCCTCGCCGGCCCCGGACAGGGCCCGTACATAGGCCACCGGGTCGGCCGAGGCCAGCGCCAGCGGGGGCCGGGCGCCCGAGACGCCGAGGGCGGTCAGGGCCTCGCGCTGGGTCAGCAGGACGGCCCCCGGGCCCGCGCACGAGTCCAGGGCCACGTGCGCGGTGACGTCGCAGGAGCCGTCCGGGACCGGCGGGACCTCCCGGCCGCCGCGAAAGCCCGTCAGGGTGCCGTACGGGGGCCTCGCATCGCGGGTGTGGGCGTAGTCCACCGCCACCGCCAGGCCCCGCTCCAGGGTCCCGGTGGCGGCCGCCCAGGCCTCGTCACGGGTCCGGCCGATCTCCGCGCGGCCGCCTCCGGGCCACCAGCGCTCCAGCCAGGCCCGGTCCGCGTCGTCCAGCGGGCCGCCCGGGGTCTGCGTACCGTTCCGGGCGACCAGGACGTAGCGCCCGTCCTCGGCGACCTCCAGGGGCACGTTGTCCAGCCACTCGTTGGCGAAGAGCAGCCCCGTCGTCCGCTCGGGCGGGGCCGCCGCCCAGTGGATCCGCGGGTCGAGCCCGGCCGGCCGCTCCGCCCGCTCCACGGCGTACGGGCGCACCCGTGCGGCCGTACGCGGGTCCAGCGCGGCGAGCACCCCGGCCAGCAGCTCCCCCCGCCCGGCCCCCACGTCCACCAGGTCCAGCTCCGCCGGGTGCCCGAGCTCGGCGTCCACCCACCGCAGCAGCCGGGCCACGGCCCCCGCGTACAGCGGCGAGGCGTGCACGGAGGTGCGGAAGTGCCCGGCGGGGCCCGGCCCGCCGGGGCGCACGTAGAAGCCGTCTCGGCCGTACAGCGCGGCCTCCATCGCCCTGCGCCACCGGACCGGATTCGTGCCTTCATCCTGAGAGCTCACCGGACAAAGGCTATGTTCACCGTCCACCTTGGGGAGTACGCCCCCAAGGTCAGGTTCGGACCTCTGGTTGACTCCAGCACCTATCTGCGTTCCCTACTCTGGGTTACGTGCAGCGCCTCTACGACTTCCTCCGCAGACACCCGACGGGCGTCGACAGCTTCTGGGCTGTCTTCCTCTTCGGGATCGGGATGCTGCAGGTCGCCGACGACAGTTTCAGCAGCACCACCGCACGGCTGCTCGCCGTTCCCGCGGTGGTCGCGATGGGTGTCGTGGTGGCCCTGCGCCGCAAGTGGACGCAGGGCATGTTCTGGCTGGCCGTCGGGACCGGCGTCTACAAGCTGATCACCCATACCGAGGTGAACAACGCCGACCTCGCGATGCTGATCATCCTGTACACGGTCGCCGCCTCGTCCGAGATCTCGCGGCGGATGTCCCGTACCGCGTTCGCCGTCGGATTCCTCGCCTCCCCCCTGTACGCCCTGCGCTTCCAGGTGGACAAGGGCGACTTCCGCGACGACATCCTCTTCATGCTCTTCGCGATCGTCCCCTTCGTCCTCGCCTGGGTGCTGGGCGACTCCCTGCGCACCCGCCGGGCCTACTACGCCCAGCTCGTCGAGCGGAACCAGCGCCTGGAGAACCAGCGCGAGGCCCAGGCCAAGGTGGCCGTGGCCGCCGAGCGCGCCCGGATCGCCCGCGAGCTGCACGACGTCGTCGCGCACAACGTCTCGGTGATGGTGGTCCAGGCCGACGGGGCGGCGTACGTCATGGACGTGGCCCCCGAACAGGCCAAGGAAGCCCTGCAGACCATCTCCGGCACCGGCCGCCAGGCCCTGGCCGAGATGCGGCGGCTGCTGGGCGTGCTGCGCACCGGCGAGCCGCAGGAGTCCGAGGACTATGTGCCCCAGCCGGACGTCGAGCAGATCGAGGTCCTGGTCGAGCAGGTACGGACGGCGGGGCTCGCGGTGGACTTCGAGGTCGAGGGCGCGCCGCGGCGGCTGCCCAGCGGGGTCGAGCTGACGGCGTACCGGATCGTGCAGGAGGCACTGACCAACACCCGCAAGCACGGCGGCCCGGACGCGAAGGCCAGCGTCCGCCTGGTCTACTTCGACGACGGGCTCGGCCTGCTGGTCGAGGACGACGGCCGGGGCGCGGCCCACGAGCTGTACGAGGACGGCGGCGCCGACGGCGCCGGGCACGGGCTGATCGGCATGCGCGAGCGGATCGGTATGGTCGGCGGAACCCTGGACGCGGGGCCCCGGCCCGGTGGCGGCTTCCGGATCAGCGCACTGCTTCCCCTGAAGAAGAGATGACGAGGACGAGGTAACTGATGTCCATCCGCGTGATGCTGGTCGACGACCAGGTGCTGCTGCGCACCGGTTTCCGTATGGTGCTCGCCGCCCAGCCGGACATGGAGGTCGTCGCCGAGGCGGGCGACGGCCTGGAGGCGCTGGAGGTGCTGCGGTCCACGAAGGTGGACGTGGTGCTGATGGACGTCCGCATGCCCAGGCTGGACGGGGTCGAGGCGACGCGGCGGATCTGTGAGCCGGAGGAGCACCCGAAGGTGATCATCCTGACCACCTTCGACCTGGACGAGTACGCCTTCTCGGGCCTGAAGGCGGGCGCGAGCGGGTTCATGCTGAAGGACGTCCCGCCGGGCGAGCTGCTCGCGGCCATCCGCTCGGTGCACAGCGGGGACGCGGTGGTGGCCCCGTCCACGACGCGGCGCCTGCTGGACCGCTTCGCGCCGATGCTGCCGACGACCACCGAGGAGCCGCGGAACAAGGAGATCGAGCGGCTGACGGAGCGCGAGCGCGAGGTCATGCTGCTGGTCGCGCAGGGCCTGTCGAACGGCGAGATCGCGGCCCGGCTCGTCCTCTCCGAGGCGACGGTGAAGACCCACGTGGGCCGCATCCTGACCAAGCTGGGACTGCGCGACCGGGTCCAGGTGGTGGTCCTGGCGTACGAGACGGGCCTGGTCCGCGCGGGCGGCGGGGCCGGCTAGGGCGTCGGGGACCCGTCGGCTTTCACGTCTCCGCCTCCGCCTCCGGGGCCGTCATCCAGCGGTCCGGGCGGGCGGTGGCCCGGGAGGTGCGGGAGCGGGCCGCCTGGGCGTACAGCAGGGTCGCGGCCTCGGGCGCCGGCCGGAGCCGGGCCGTGACCGTGCAGTTCGCGCCGGTGTCCACGTGGACGTCGGCGACGCCGCGGGCGCGGGCCCACGGGCCCTGCGCGAAGCGGACGCTCTGCACCTTGGCGTGCGGGACGATCTCCGTACGCCGGCACAGGCGGCCGTGCCGTGCGGCGAAGACCTCCGGGGAGACGGCGAGACCGTAGCCCTTCCACCACACCGGGACCACCCAGCGGGACCCGGTCCGCGGGGAGCCGGAAAAGGACAGGGCCGCCAGGTCCACCCCCGGCAGCACCCGGGCGATCACGGCGTATGCGGCTGCGCGCGAGGCCACCGGCACCAGGACCGTGTTCTTCGAGCCCGCGACGGCGAGCTCCACGCGGACCAGGCCGCGGCGCCGCCACAGCAGCGGCTCCACGATCCGTACGCTCTGCACCCGCCCCGGCGGCACCGTCTCGTGGGCCCGGTCCAGCATTCCGTGGTCCAGGCGCAGCCCGTCCGGGGATTCGGCGACGCGCCAGTCGAACTCGGTGAGGAAGCGGCCGACTGTGCCCGTCCACACCGCGCCCAGCAGCGGGAGCATGGCGATGATGGCCGCGACCGGGCTGGAGCTGAGCCACCACACGACCGCGGGCACGATCAGCCCGGGGGCCAGCAGCGCCCACACGCCGAGGCTGAGGAGCAGCGACACGGCGAGCTCGCGCGGGCTCACGCGCAGCAGTTCGCGTTCGGGGGCCTCGCCCAGGCGCACCGCCTCCTCGGGGGCGAAGCCCGCGGCGCGGGCGAGGAGCTCGGCGCGCAGGGCGACGGCCTGCTTCTCGCTGAGGAAGGACAGCTGGTCCTTGTCCTCGGTGCCGATGACGTCGAGCCGCAGGCTGGCGACGCCGGTCAGCCGGGCCAGGAGCGGGCGGGTGACGTCCACGGCCTGGAGCCGGTCGAGGCGGATGTGCGCGGTGCGCCGGAAGAAGAGGCCGCTGCGGATGCGCAATTCGGTGTCGGTCACGGCGTAGTGGGTGAACCACCAGCTCAGGAAGCCGTACGCGCCGAAGACCAGGATCAGGCCCGCGAACGCGGCCAGCCGCAGGAGGGCGGACAGGTCGGCGAGCCACCGGCCGGCCTGGTCGCCCTGCTGGGCGATCACGCCGACGGTCGCGGCGATCGGCACCCAGGCGCGGCGCAGCGGGGTGAAGGGGTGCAGGCGTCGTTCCGACGCGGATCCGCCAGTGGCGGACCCTTCCGCGGCGGGCGGTTCGGCGCCGTGGGCCGGGGCGGGGCTCTGGTCCGGAGCCGGGGCCGGGCCGTCGACCGGGGTCGGGCCGTCGACCGGGGCGGGGTTCACAGGCCCGCCGACCTTGCCTCGCCGAGGGCGGTGAGCCGGTCGCGCAGCCGCTCCGCCTCGGCCGGCACCAGCCCGGGGATCTTGGCGTCGCTGGCGGCCGCGGCCGTGTGCAGCTGTACGGAGGCCAGGCCGAAGCGCCGTTCCAGCGGGCCCGAGGTGACCTCGACCAGCTGCATCCGCCCGTACGGGACCACGGTCTCCTCCCGCCAGAGCACTCCCCTGCTGATCAGCAGGTCGTCCGCGCGCTCCGCGTACCGCCAGGAGCGCCAGTTCCGGCCGAGCAGCACCCAGCCCCAGGCCAGGACCAGCAGCCAGAACGTTCCGAGGACCGCCCACACCGGGCCGGCCGTCAGCCCCAGTACGACGGCGGTCGCGACGGCGAGCAGCACCGTCCAGATCACCAGCAGCGTGCGCCGCAGAGTGAGCAGCCCACCCGGCAGCCCGACCCATGCGGGCCCGCCCGTCTCACCCATCGTCCCCGTTTCCATGCGTCCACACTAGGGCTGAGACAATGCCCGCATGACGGAGACCACGGTCGGTATCGGCGGAGCGGCGGAGAGCACCGACATGGTGCTCAACATCGGGCCCCAGCACCCTTCCACGCACGGCGTGCTGCGCCTGCGCCTCGTCCTGGACGGCGAGCGGATCGTCAGCGCCGAACCGGTGGTCGGCTATATGCACCGCGGCGCGGAGAAACTCTTCGAGGCCCGCGACTACCGGCAGATCGTGATGCTCGCGAACCGGCACGACTGGCTGTCCGCGTTCTCGAACGAGCTGGGCGTCGTCATGGCGGTCGAGCGGATGCTCGGCATGGAGGTCCCCGAGCGGGCCGTGTGGATGCGGACGCTGCTGGCCGAGCTGAACCGGGTGCTGAACCACCTGATGTTCCTCGGCTCGTACCCCCTCGAGCTGGGTGGCATCACCCCGATCTTCCACGCGTTCCGCGAGCGCGAGGAGCTCCAGGCCGTCATGGAGGAGATCTCCGGCGGCCGCATGCACTACATGTTCAACCGGGTCGGCGGCCTCAAGGAGGACCTCCCGGCCGGCTGGCTCGGCCGGGCCCGCGCCGCGATCGCCGACGTCCGGACCCGGATGGACGTCTACGACAAGCTGGTCCACGGGAACGAGATCTTCCGCGCCCGTACCCGCGGTGTCGGGATCCTGTCCGCCGAGGCGGTGCACGCCTACGGGGTCTCCGGCCCGATCGCCCGCGCGTCCGGTGTCGACTTCGACCTGCGCCGCGACGAGCCGTACCTGGCCTACGGCGAGCTCCAGGACGTCCTGAAGGTGGTCACCCGCACCGAGGGCGACTGCCTGGCCCGCTTCGAGTGCCTGCTGGACCAGACCCACAACGCGCTCGACCTGGCCGTGGCCTGCCTGGACCGGATGGACGTGCTCCCGCCGGGGCCGGTCAACCAGCGGCTGCCCAAGGTTCTGAAGGCGCCGGAGGGGCACACGTACGCCTGGACCGAGAACCCGCTCGGCATCAACGGCTACTACCTCGTCTCCAAGGGCGAGAAGACCCCGTACCGGCTGAAGCTGCGCAGCGCCTCCTACAACAACATCCAGGCGCTGGCCGTGCTGCTGCCGGGACAGTTGGTCGCGGACATGGTGGCGATCCTGGGCTCGCTCTTCTTCGTGGTCGGCGACATCGACAAATAGCCGCTCCCGCGGACATGTCCGGATCTAGAGTGATCAACATGATCACTGGCATATACACCGACTACCTGGCCCGGATCGGCGTCACGAATCCCGGATCCCCCTCCGTGGAAGGGCTGTTCGCACTCACGCGGGCCCATCTGGAGCGGATCCCGTTCGAGAACACCGACATCCAGCTGGGCCGGCCGCCGGCCATCGACCCCGAGCTGTCCGTACGCCGCCTCGCCGCGGGGCGCGGCGGCTACTGCTTCCACCTCAACGGCGCCTTCGCGGCGCTGCTGGAGCAGCTCGGATACGACGTGACGCTGCACGTCGGGGGCGTGTGCGCGGACACGGACTCCCGGGAGGTGAGCGGCGACCACCTCACGCTGACCGTACGGATCGACGGGCAGGCCTACTTCGTGGACGTCGGCCTGGGCGACGGCCCGCCGGAGCCGCTGCCGCTGCGCGAGGGACGGTACGAGCGGGGCTTTGCGTACGGCCTGCGGCCGCTCGGGAGCGCGGACGGATCCGGGTCCGGGTCCGAAGCGTCCGACGGGTCCGAAGCGTCCGACGGGTCCGACACGGGCTGGACCTTCCTGAATGAGGACTCCCCCTTCCCCGCGATGAACTTCCGCTCGGCCCCCGCGACCATGGCCGATTTCGCGGACGAGCACCTGCGGCTGTCCACCGCCGAGGACTCCCCCTTCCTGCAGTCCTTCTTCATGCTGCGGCGCCACGCCGGCGGCGTCCACCGGCTGCACGGCAAGGTCCTCCTCCACATCGGCCCCGACGGCGGGCGCGACAAGCGGGAACTGGCCTCCTCGCAGGAGCTCTCCGAGACCATGGCCACAGTCTTCGGACGGGAACTCGACGACCTGACGCCGGCGGACCGGGCCGCGCTGTGGGACCGGGTGGAGCGCGCGCACGAGGCGTGGCTCGCCTCCCAGCAGGACTGACGCGGGACCGACGCGGGACCTGTGTCGGTGCGGCAGGGCAGACTGGGCGGCATGTCCCACTCTCCCCGCCGGGCCTGCCCCTCCTGCGGCCGCGACTGCGCCGTCACCGCCGGACGGATCGCCCGCCACGATCCGCCCTCGGGGCGCGACCGCGGCGACCTGGTGTCCTGCCCGGGATCGCGGGCCCGCGTGGTGCTGGGCGCCTCCGCGCCGACGCTGGACGGCTTCGTGCTGTCCGAACACCCCGGGCAGCTCCCGCTGTTCTGAGGATCCGGTCGCACGCGGGCATCGCCGCCGCGCCGTGCGTCCGGCGTCAGGTGTCCGGCGTCCGGGGGATTTCCCCCTCAACCGGCGGGTGCTGACCGGATGTTGAGGGGCGTCTGCCGTCCGTAGCGTTCCCGTCATGACGATCACGCAGCAGCACAGCAAGCAGCGGCATCGGCGGCGGGAGTGGCTGCGGCGCGGAGCAGCCGCCGTGGCCCTCGCCGCCGTACTCGGCGGGATCGCCGCCCCGGCGGCGCTCGCAGCACCCTCGGCCGGGGCCACGGCCTCGGCCGGGGCAGCCGCGTCCGCCACGGCCGCCCGCGGCAGGCTCGTCTCCGTCACCCCGCTGGACACCCTCGACCGCGACCGGGTCGTCGCCGAACTCGGCACGCTGGGCATCGACCCCGGAACCGTCCGGTACGGCGTGAGCGCCTACCGGCTCACCTACGCGACCGTGGACCCGCGGGGCCGGCCGACCACCGCGACCGGGCTGCT
The DNA here is from genome assembly GCF_035989885.1 of Streptomyces sp. NBC_01232. GTDB lineage: Bacteria > Actinomycetota > Actinomycetes > Streptomycetales > Streptomycetaceae > Streptomyces. The sequence goes on along the minus strand of NZ_CP108518.1, from coordinate 4,697,000 downwards.
CGTCCTGCCGCGCGGCGGCCCGCACCGCCTCGACCTGGTCTCCGACACCCACGGCACGATCGCCACCCGTGACGACGCCCCGTCCGGGGGCGCCGGATACAACCGCCTCACGCCGTACCTGCACGCCTCCGCGGGCCGCGCCGTCGCCGCCCCGGACTACCTGGGCCTGGGCGGCGGCCCCGGCGGCCACCCGTACATGGACACCCGTTCCTCGGTCACGGCCTCCGTCGACATGCTGAAGGCCGCCCGCACGGCGGCCGGGCGGCTCGGGCGCCAGGTCACCCGGGACGTGTACGCCACCGGCTTCTCGCAGGGCGGCCAGGTGGCGATGGCCCTGGGCCGCGAGCTCTCCCACGGCCGCGACGGCCTGCGGCTGCGGGCGCTGGCCCCGATCGCCGGGCCGCACGACCTGCTCGGCACCGAGTTCCCGGGGATCACCGACGGCCGGGTCGACCCGCGCAGCGCCGTCTTCTACCTCTCCTACTTCCTCACGGCCCAGAACCGGCTCCACCCGCTCTACAAGGACCCCGCCGAGGTGTTCCGGGCCCCCTATGCACAGGCTGTGGAAGGCCTGTTCGACGGCAGCCACCCGCCGCAGGACATCGTGGCCGCGCTCCCGGCGACTCCGCAGGAGCTGCTGACCCCGCAGTGGGCCGAGAACGTCCGCACCCCGAGCGGGGCCCTGCTGGAGGCGGTGAGGGTCAACGACGGCGTCTGCGACTGGAAGCCGGCCGCGCCCGTACGCCTCTACGCGGGCGCGGCCGACACCGACGTGCCGATCGCCAACTCCCGCGCCTGCGCCGCCGACCTGGCCCGCCACGGGGTCCGGGCGAAGGTCGTCGACCAGGGCCCGGACGCCGACCACACGACCACGGCGGTCCGCTCGGCGCCGCAGGTGGTGCGCTGGTTCGACTCGATCCGCTAGACACCCCCCTCTAGGGAGTCCTGCTGTCCAGGAGCTGGAGCAGGCGCGAGGTGCCGTCCGCGCCGAAGCCCGCGTCGATGCCGCGCCGGTAGAGCTCGGCGTGGGCGGCGAGGATCCCGGTGTCCACACCGGAGTCGGCCGCGGTGTGCAGGATGTGCTCGACGCTCGCGGCGCACATGGACAGGCGGGCCTCCGCGCCCGAGTGGTCTCCCGCGTCGATGCCCGGCGCGGACCCCTCGTAGAAGCCGCGCATCGAATCGGCCGTGTAGCCGGCGTACGGGAGGATGTCGGCCGCGCTCAGCCCGTTGGCGCGGGCGACGGCGACGGCCTGGTACCAGCCGGTGTACGCGGTCCAGAAGAGGATCATGTTGAGCTGGTAGTAGAGCTGCGCGTGGCCGGGGTCGGTGCCGCGGTGGTCGGTGGCGGCAAGCACGTCGAGCGCGGCGCGGTGCTCCTCGTAGACCTCCTGCGCGCCGCTGACGAAGATAGAGGAGCCCTTCTGTCCGATGCCGGCCGGCGGCACGTTGACCCCGCCGGTGAGGTACGAGGCCCCGCGCGCCTCGGCCCACCGGGCTGCCGCGCGGGCCTTGTCCGGGACGTCGGAGGACAGGTTGGCCAGCACGCGGCCGCCGAGGCCGGTGTCGCCGAGCGTGCCGTACATGGCCTCGACGTCGATCAGGCTGAGCACGGTCAGCGCGCTCGCGGCCACGGCCTCGGCGACGTCGGCGGCGCGGTGGGCCCCGCGGGCGACGAGGTCGGCGTCCTTGCCCGCGCTGCGGTTCCACACGGTGACCTCGTAGCCGGCGTCGAGATAGGCGGCGGCCATGGCGCGGCCCATCGGTCCCAGGCCGACGACGGTGACCGTGGTGTTCCGGGTGGTCGGAATCTTGTTCATGACGGAGCTCTCCCCCAGCGAGATGGTCTAGAACGAACGCTCTATCCAGCGCTCGGAACGAACGTAGCACGGGACTAGAACGAACGCTCTATCTAGAATCGGCGGTAGGATCACGCCCATGGCAACAGCAGGGACGACGGCGACAGGGACGACGGCGGCGACGGAAGCGGCGCTGGGAACGCGCGACCGGCTGGTCCGCACCGCATCGCGCCTCATGCAGCGCGGCGGCTACGAGAACACCCCGGTCAAGCAGCTCGTCCGCGAGGCCGAGGCCACCCTCGGCTCGCTGTACCACTTCTTCCCGGGCGGCAAGCAGGAGCTCGCGGTGGCCGCGATCCATTTCGGCGACGAGGAGTTCGCCGGGCTGCTGCGCATCGGGCTGGCCGCTCACCCGGACCCGGCGCAAGCGGTCGAGGGCGTCGCCGTCCTGCTCGCGCAGGCGCTGGAGGCCTCCGACTGGCGGGACGGCTGCCCGGTGACGGCCACGGCCCTGGAGACGATCGGCCGCCTCCCGGAACTCCAGGCGGCCTGCGCCACGGCCTTCGCCAACTGGCAGCATCTGGTGGCCGCGAAGCTCCTGGCCTCGGGCTACCCGGAGCCGGACGCCCGCGACCTCGCCATGACGGTGATCAACACCCTGGAGGGCGCCGAGATGACCTCACAGGTCACCCGGAGCCGCACACCGCTCCTGGTGGCGGGCCGGCACCTGGCCCGCCTGGTGGCCTCGTACGGCCCCTGACCGGGGCTACGAGATCGCGGTGCGGAGCCGGGCCACGTCGATCGGCTCGGTCTCGTCGTGGGCCGTCAGGTCGATGACCTGGCCCACCGCGCGGGTCTCGTCCGTCGCCGGCTTGAACTCCGGCTCCACGACGGCCCGGGCGGACTCCGCCTTGTGCACCGCGAGGACCTCGGCGCCGACCACGTCGGCCAGGTCCTCGTTCTGGACCGCCTCGATCACCGCGCGGGCCTGTGCCGCGTTCTTGGTGCCGAAGAAGTCGAAGCCGCCCTCGACGCGGGAGGCCGTACGCCGCTGGGCCGCGTACGGGGCCACCGCGGCCGCCGGGCGCCGCGCGGGCACCGAGGACGGCGCAGCGGGAACCGCAGCATGGCCGCGACCGGGACCGGGAGCGGGGCTCGGGTCGGGCTCGCGCTCCGGCGACGAAGAGGACGACGGCGCCGCGGGCAGCTCCCGCGTCCGGCGCTTGCGGGCCAGCGCCCCCAGGGCCGCGTGGGCCCGGGCGTAGCCGACCGAGGTGGGCGCACCCGCCGAGGTGCGCTCCTCGGTGACGGCCGGAAGTTCCTTGGCGGCCGCGGCCGCGGCCGCCGGAGCCGCCGAAGCCTCGATGGCCAGCAGCCGGCGCCCCTCCAGGGCGCTGGCACGCTCGGTCTCGGCGGTCGCGTAGCGCCGCAGGAGCGCCGCGTGCTCGCCGCGCAGGCCCGCCAGTTCGACCCGCTTGGCGCGCAGCTTGGCGTCGAGCCTGGCCCGCAGCATGCGGGCCTCCTCGAGGTCGGACTCGAGCTCGGCTATCCGCTCGTCGGTCCGCCACTCGTCCTTGACGCGTTCGCGTGCGAGCTCCGCGACGCGGCGGCCCGCCGAGCGGTCCCAGGCGCGCATGACGACGGCGCCGGCGACCCCGGCGGCCGCCGTGACGGCCACGAGCAGCCGCAGCGCCATCGGTTCCGCCAGCAGCCAGGCCGCGCCCGCACTGGCGACGGACACGCCGGCCACGGTCGTCGGCGTGAGCAGCCGGTGCAGGGGTTCGGGATTGCGGTGGCGTCCACGGGGCATGGCCCGAAATTTACAGGGCATGGGGGTCGAGCGGGATACCCGCCCGGCAAACTCTTCCCGGGCAGTTAAGCCACTTTTCTCCATCAACCCCGTGCGCGCTACTTCTTCAGCAGGCTCTTGGACTCCAGGTAGGCCTTCGCGACGTCGGCCGGCTTGGCGCGCTCGGCGTCCACCTTGCGGTTCAGGTCGACCAGATCGGCCGTCGTGAGCGCCTTGGTCAGCTTGTCGAGGGCGGCCGCGATCTCCGGGGTTCCGGCGTCCTTGGCGTTGACCACCGGCAGGACGTTGTCGGCGTTCTGGAGCTTCTTGTCGTCGTCCAGCAGGACCAGGCCGAAGCTTTCGAGGGTGGCGTCCGTGGTCGTGGTGAGCACCAGCTGGTCGGCGCCGTCCTTGACCGCCTGCTTGGCCTGCGGGGTGCCGACGCCCTTCGGGTCGATCCCGGAAACCTGAATTCCGTACGTCTTGGTCAACCCCGGTGCGCAGAACGGACGGACGCTGCATTCGTCGCCCGCCGCGATCTTCACCTTGAGCCCGGACTTACCAAGATCGGAAAGCGTCTTGAGGTTGTTCTTCTGGGCGAATTCCTTGGTCACCGCGAATGCGTTCTGGTCGACGGCCTCGCCCGCGGCGAGCGCCTTCAGGCCGAGCGGGGCCGCGAGCTTCTCCAGGCCCGCCACCGTCGCCGCGACGTCGCTGGAGGCGACCGGCTTCTCCTCGGGCGCCTTGGGACCGTTCACCTTGGCGTTGAGGAACTCCGCGAGCGTGGCCGCGTACTCCGGGACGACGTCGATCTCGCCCTTCTCCAGGGACGGCTCGTACAGCTCGCGGTTGTTGACCGTCTTGATCGAGGTGCTGTAACCCGCGTCCTTCAGGACCTGCGCGTACAGCTCGGCGAGCACGTTCGACTCGGTGAACCCGGCCGCGCCGATCACCAGGCTGCCCTTGCCGCCGCCCGCGGACGAGGAGGAGCCGGCCGGGGCCGCACCGCCGTCCTTGCTCTTCTCCAGGCTGTCGCCGCCGCACGCGGCCAGCGACACCGTCAGCGCCAGGGCGCCCAGGGACGCGCCGAGGACGCGCGTGGTCTTGGTCATGGAGGTTCTCCGTTCGAGGCGATGGACAGGAATCAGCGGGACGCGGCCGTCCGCGGCAGCAGCCGGTCCGCGGCGATCAGCGCGCCCTCCACCAGCAGGGCGAGGGCGGCCACCAGCAGGGCTCCCGCGACGACCTGCGGGGTGTTGTACGTGTTGAAGCCGGCGGTGATGATCCGGCCGAGGCCGCCCTGGCCGACCATGGCGGCGATCGTCGCCGTGGCGATGACCTGCACGGCGCCCGAGCGCAGCCCGGTCATCACCAGGCCGCGCGCGAGCGGAAGTTCGACGCGCAGGAAGAGCTGGGGCCCGGACATGCCCATGCCGCGGGCTGCCTCGACCACCGCCCGGTCCACCTCGCGCATGCCGACGTACGCGTTCGTCAGCAGCGGCGGTACGGCGAACAGCACCAGCGCGGCGATGGTGGGCAGGTAGCCGGCGTTGCGCAGCGGGGAGACCATGAACAGCGCCAGCACCGCGAAGACGGGGACGGCCCGGCCGATGTTGGAGATGTTGATCGCGAGGGTGCCGCCCTTGCCGAGGTGGCCGAGGAACAAGCCGACGGGCAGCGCCACCGCGCAGGCGATCGCGAGCGCGACCCCGCTCACGTAGACGTGCTCGCCGAGCCGGTGCCAGACACCGCTCTCCCCCGACCAGTTGGCACCGTTCGCCAGCCAGTCCCAGGCTCCTCCCAGGACGCCCACGGCCTCAGGCCCCCTTCATCGGAGCCGGCGCGGGAGCGGGAGCGGGTGCGGGAGCAGGTGCGGGGATCGCGGACCGGCCACCGGCGCCGGCCCGGGTCCACGGGGTGAGCAGCCGCTGCAGGCCGAGCAGCAGCAGGTCGGCCGCGAGCGCGAGCAGCACGCACAGCACGGAGGCGGTGAGCACCTGGGCCCTGAAGGAGCTGTTGACGGCCGGGGCGATGAGATTGCCGAGGCCGCCCTTGCCGACGATGGAGCCGACCGTGGTCAGCGCGACGGTCGAGACGGTGGCGATCCGGACACCGGCGAGCAGTGCGGGAAGCGCGAGCGGCAGTTCGACCTGCCACAGCAGGCGCCCCGGGCCGTACCCCATGCCGCGCGCGGCCTCCCTTACGTCCTCGGGAACGGCCTCCAGGCCGGCCAGCACGTTGCGGACCAGGATCGTCAGCGAATACAGCACGAGCCCGGTCACCACCAGCGCCGCCGAGAGCCCGAAGACGGGCAGCAGCAGGGAGAACATGGCCAGCGAGGGGACCGTGTAGAGGAGGGTGGTGAAGGCCAGGACGGGCGCCGCCCAGTGGCGGCCGCGGCGGGCCAGCAGGGCGAGCGGCACGGACACGGCGATGCCGATCAGGACCGACACGGCGGTGATCCAGATGTGTTCGAGGGTGGCGTCGGTGAGTTCCTGGGAACGCGAGGTGACGTAGTCCCAGCAGATCCAGTCATTCGCCACCAGGCAGTTCGCTCCGGTCACGCCCCTCACCCCCCACAATTCGAACGTACGTCTTCACGGTCACCCGGTCAGAGCGACCCTAACCCCCACGACCCCCCATGGCCGGAATCCTTCGCAGCGGAGCAACACGCCCTTCACAAATCGGCGACGCCGATACGGAAAGATGACTGTGTGATCCGATTCGAGCATGTGACCAAGCGCTACCCCGACGGGACGACAGCCGTCGAGGACCTGTCCTTCGAGGTGGCGGAGGGTGAGCTGGTCACGCTCGTGGGGCCGTCCGGCTGCGGCAAGACGACCACGATGAAGATGGTCAACCGGCTCATCGACCCGACCTCCGGCCGGATCCTGCTCGGCGGCGAGGACATCGCGGACGCCGATCCGGTCGAGCTGCGCCGCCGCATCGGCTACGTCATCCAGCAGGTCGGCCTGTTCCCGCACAAGACGGTCCTGGAGAACACGGCGACCGTGCCGCAGCTGATCGGCACGCCGAAGGCGCAGGCCCGTGCTCGGGCGGCCGAACTGCTCGAACTGGTGGGCCTGGATCCGTCCGTGTACGGCGGCCGGTACCCGGAGCAGCTGTCGGGCGGGCAGCGCCAGCGCGTCGGTGTGGCCCGCGCGCTCGCCGCCGATCCGCCGGTGCTGCTGATGGACGAGCCGTTCGGTGCGGTGGACCCGGTGGTGCGCGAGCGGCTGCAGAACGAGTTCCTGACGCTGCAGAAGACGGTGCGCAAGACGATCCTGCTGGTCACGCACGACCTGGAGGAGGCGATCCGGCTCGGCGACCGCATCGCGGTCTACGGAACGGGCACCATCGAGCAGTTCGCCCGTCCGGCGGCGGTGCTCGGAACGCCGGCCACCCCCTACGTGGCCTCCTTCGTCGGCTCCGACCGGGGGCTCAAGCGGCTCGCGGTCACCGCCGTCGAGGCGGCCGACCTTACGGCGGTGGAGGGGAAGGCCCCGGCGGCCTCGGTGGATTTGGGGTCGACGCTGCGCGAGGCGCTCGCGGCCCTGCTGCAGGAGGACTCGGGGCGGATCGGGGTCACGGACCCGGAATCCGGCGTGCTGGTCGGCGTACTGACTCCGCAGGACGTCCACCGGGCACTGCGCCGGGCCCAGCTGCAGGAGGCGTAGCCCCGGCCCTGACCCGGACCGAGCCCGGCCGACCGGACCGGCACGGCACGGCCCCGGAAACGACCGTGACCGGCCTCGGGAGGCCGGTCACGGGTGCGTCGGCGCCGGATCCGGCGCGGGGCGGTGCGGGGCGGGTCAGGCCTCGATGCGGCCGCTCATCCACGTCAGCATCGGCGGGATCTCCCGTCGCCACGTGTTGAAGTTGTGGCCACCGCTGTCGAGGATGATGGAGGAGACCCGGTCCGGGCTCTGCACCTTCTTGATGAACTTCTTGGTGTCGGAGAGGTTCGGCTCGCCCTTCTCGCTGCTGGTCACGAGGAAGGACGTACCGCTCGGCTTCTTGTTCTCGATGCTGTGCAGCACGTCCGCACGCTTCTTCAGCTTCGCGTCCCCGTGGAACAGGTCACCGGTCGTCGGGTCGTCCGGCGCGTCGTAGTACGCGGACAGACCGGCGGCCGCGCCGAAGGTCTCCGGGTAGTGCGCGGCGATCTTCAGAGCGCAGTAACCGCCCGTGGAGTTGCCGATGAAGCCCATGTTCTGCGGCTTCTTGCCGACCCGGAAGGTGTCCGTGATGGCCTGCGGGAGGTCCTCGCCGAAGAAGGTCTCGGTCTGCGGGCCACCGGGTATATCGACGCACTCGGTGTCGCGCGGAGGCGCGATCGTCGGCCGCAGCATGACCAGGATCATCGGCTTCATCTTGCCGGCCTTGGACAGGCTGAACGCCTTCATCGGGTAGTCGAGCCCTTTGATCAGGTTCTCGGCGGTGCCCGGGTAGCCGGTCAGGACGATGGACGCGGGGAAGTTACGGTCCTTGTGCTGCGGCTGGAAGTACTCCGGCGGGAGCCAGACGTAGCCGGGACTCGTTATCTTCGACTTCTGCCCGGTTATGGCAACCTTCAGGATCTGACCACCGACCTGGGGCTTGGCGCCGCCGGGTACGTCCAGCTTCTGCTTGTCGACGACCTTGATGTCCTTGCTGCTCATCGAGTGGTCGACGACCTTGCCCATGGACGTCTCCTTGCCGAGCAGGTCGGCCCAGGAACCGTAGAAGAGGAACGACTTGTTGGCCGCGAGCCCCACAGCCGAGAACAGCGCCAGCTGGGTCGCCAGCAGGAGCCCGACACGGCCGGCGAACGCGCGCCAGGTGCGGTTCGAGAGCTTCGGCCAGAACCAGACCGTGGCCGCGAACAGCAGCACACCGGCGAGGATGGCCAGCGCCAGAACCGTATTACTGGTGAGACCCATGAGCAGTAAGTCGACTTTCTGGTGGCAGGACTGTTTTTTTCCGGCGAAAGAGTGAACCCGCTCCTCGTCAATGTCGTCCTAAGGGACGCACCACACACCGGAGGCTGTCGCGGCCTTCGGCCACAAGATCTCTCGCGGAGCAACGGGAAGCGATGTCTAGCAGGATAGATGGCGATAAGTCGGGACAGGTTCCGAGCAGGGCCCGCCGAATCCTCCGAGGTCCACAGCCGGAGGCGGTGCCCGGCCTGGTAGGTACGGCCGTCATGATCGTCGGCCTTCTGGACATCGCGGCAGGGGTGTTCCCGCGTTTCCGGCACAGCCGGATCCACGCGGTCGCCGAAGTGCTGCCGGTGTTCGGCCCCTTCGCAGCCGCCCTCGCCATCAGCGCGGGCGTACTGCTCCTGCTGCTCGCGCACGGCCTCAAGCGCCGCAAGCGCCGGGCCTGGCGGGCTGCGGTGGTGCTGCTGCCGGCCGGTGCCGCGGCGCAGTTCCTCTACCGGCACTCGATCCCCGGCGTGATCATCGCTGCGGTGCTCTTCGCGCTGCTGCTGCGCCACCAGGGTGAATTCAAGGCGCTGCCCGACCCGCGCAGCCGCTGGAAGGCGCTCGCCAACTTCGTACTGATGAGCGCCGGCTCCATCGGGCTCGGCCTGCTCATCGTCAACGTGCACCCGAACCGGGTCATCGGCAACCCGGGCCTGTACGAGCAGCTCCAGCACGTTGTCGTCGGCCTCTTCGGCTTCGAGGGCCCCGTCAACTACGCGGGCCAGGTGTCCTGGACCGTCGGCTACTCGCTCGGCGCGCTCGGCATGCTGACCGCCCTCACCACCATGTACCTGGCCTTCCGCCCCGAGCACCCCGCCGCCCGGCTCACCGCCGACGACGAGGACAAGCTGCGCGAGCTGCTCGCCAAGCACGGCGGCCGCGACTCGCTGGGCCACTTCGCGCTCCGCCGCGACAAGGCCGTCGTCTTCTCCCCCAGCGGCAAGGCCGCCGTCACCTACCGCGTCGTGTCCGGCGTGATGCTCGCCTCCGGCGACCCCATCGGCGACGTCGAGGCCTGGCCCGGCGCCATCGAGCGGTTCATGGAGGAGGCCAAGGCCCACTCCTGGACCCCGGCCGTCGTGGGCTGCAGCGAGACGGGCGGCGAGGTCTGGACCCGCGAGACCGGTCTCGACGCGCTGGAGCTGGGTGACGAGGCGATTGTCGATGTCAAAGACTTCTCCCTCGCGGGCCGTCCCATGCGGAATGTCCGCCAGATGGTGAAGCGCATCGAGCGCAACGGCTACACCACCCAGGTCCGCCGGGTCAGCGAGCTGACCGAGGAGGAACTGGAGCGGGTCCGCGGCGCGGCCGAGGCCTGGCGCGGCACCGACACCGAGCGCGGCTTCTCGATGGCCCTGGGCCGGGTCGGCGAAGAGGGCGACGGCGACTGCTTCATCGCCACCGCCCACCGCGTGGAGGAGGGCGACACCAGCCCGTACGGCGACCTGAAGGCCGTCCTGCACTTCGTCCCGTGGGGCACCGACGGCATGTCGCTGGAGCTGATGCGCCGCGACCGCGCCGCCGACCCCGGCATGAACGAGCTGCTGATCGTCGCCTCCCTGCAGGCCGCCCCCGACCTGAAGATCGAGAAGGTCTCGCTGAACTTCGCGATGTTCCGCGCAGCCCTCGCCCGCGGCGAGAAGATCGGCGCCGGCCCGGTCCTGCGGATGTGGCGCAACTTGCTGGTCTTCCTCTCTCGCTGGTTCCAGATCGAATCGCTCTACAAGTTCAACGAGAAGTTCCGCCCCCGCTGGGAGCCGCGCTTCATGGTCTACCGCAACAGCCGCGACCTGCCCCGCATCGGCTTCGCCGTGATGCAGGCGGAGGGCTTCGTCACCGTGGCCCTGCCCCGACTCTTCGCCAGCCGCCGCCGGCCCAAGCCGGTCCGCACCTGCACGCACACCCACATGACGTCCGTGCCCAAGCAGCAGGAGCGCGAGGTCCAGGCCGCGTAAGTCCGGGCCGGGCGGGTACACGCCCGGCAGCCCGGCACAACGGAGCCCGGCTCCCGGTGTCCCCGGGCCGCCGGGCTTCCGCTCTTGCGGGGCGTCCGCCCCGCGGCAGGGCCCCGGCGGCCTCCAGGCGCCGGGGCCCTGCCGTATCCAGGTCACGCCTACCCTTGGACCCATGAACACGAAGCGCGGAGCCACCGGCAGGGGCCGGGTCGCAGGTCTGCCGGACTGGGACCGCTGCGGCGTCATGGGCGTGGTCAACGTCACCCCCGACTCCTTCTCCGACGGCGGCCGCTGGTTCGACACCACCGCCGCGGTCAAGCGCGGCCTCGACCTCGTCGAGCACGGCGCCGACCTCGTCGACGTCGGCGGCGAGTCCACCCGCCCCGGAGCCTCCCGCGTCGACGAGGAGGAGGAGCTGCGCCGGGTCGTCCCCGTGGTCCGGGGCCTCGCCTCCGAGGGCGTCACCGTCTCCGTGGACACCATGCGCGCGGCCGTCGCCGCCCGGGCCGTCGAGGCCGGCGCGATGCTGGTCAACGACGTCAGCGGCGGCCTGGCCGACCCCGGGATGATCCCGGCCGTCGCCGCCGCCGAGGTGCCCTTCGTCGTGATGCACTGGCGCGGCTTCAGCGCCGGCATGAACAGCCTCGCCGTCTACGAGGACGTGGTCGCCGAGGTCACCGCCGAGCTGCGGGCCCGGATCGACGCGGTCGTGGCCGGCGGGATCGCCCCCGAGCGGCTCCTCGTCGACCCCGGTCTCGGCTTCGCCAAGAACGCCGAGCACGACCTGGCCCTGGTCGCGCACCTGCCCGAGCTGCGCGCGCTGGGCTTCCCGCTGCTGGTCGCCGCGTCGCGGAAGCGTTTCCTCGGCCGGGTCCTGGCCGGCGCGTCCGACGCCGCCCCGCCACCCGCCCGCGAGCGGGACGCCGCCACGGCCGCCGTCTCCGCGATCGCCGCCCACCAGGGCGCCTGGGCCGTACGCGTCCACGAGGTACGGGCGACCGCGGACGCCGTACGGGTTGCCCGGGCCGTCGAAGGGGCACTCTGATCGTCACCCACCGACAAGGAGCACCGTGAGCAGAACCGACATCGAGGCGGTCGAAGAGGTCAACACGGCCTTCTACGAGGCTATGGAGCGGGGGGACTTCGACTCACTGTCGGCGCTCTGGCTGGAGGACGAGATCTCCTGCGTCCACCCCGGCTGGCCGGTGCTCTCGGGCCGCGGCGAGGTCCTGCGCTCGTACGCGCTCATCATGTCGCACACCGACTACATCCAGTTCTTCCTCACCGACACCAAGGTGGCCGTCATAGGCGACACCGCACTGGTCACGTGCACGGAGAACATCCTCAGCGGCGGGCCCGCCGAGGACGGCGGAGAACTCGGCCCGCTGGTCGGTCAGCTGGTCGTCGCCACGAATGTGTTCCGACGCACATCCGAGGGCTGGCGACTGTGGTCCCACCACGGTTCTCCCGTCCTCACGGAGTCCGACGACGACGAGGACGAGGACCCCTCCTGACCCCTCCGGCGGGATCCGGAGTATTTCGCAGGTAAATTCGAAGACGGACGACGCCGACCGCACTCGGCGCAGCCATGGCCCCGGGGAGCCCCGGGACCGGAAGCACCAAGGAAAGCAGGAGTGATTCGCGTGGATCGTGTCGCGCTGCGCGGCCTCAAGGCTCGCGGGCACCACGGCGTCTTCCCCCGGGAGCGCGAGGAAGGCCAGACCTTCATCGTCGACCTCGTGCTGCACCTCGACACCCGCCCCGCTGCGGCCGGAGACGACCTGGCGAAGACCGTGCACTACGGGGTCGTCGCCGAGGAGGTCGTCGACGTGGTCCAGGGTGAGCCGGTCGACCTGATCGAGACCCTGGCCGAGCGGATCGCCCAGCAGTGCCTCAAGCACGAAGCGGTGGCGCAGGTGGAGGTCGTCGTCCACAAGCCGGACGCGCCCATCACCGTCCCCTTCGACGACGTGACCATCACGATCACCCGGAGCCGCGCATGAACAACGGACTGAACGCACCGAGCGACCCCACCGTCCAGCCGGTACCCGCCTCCGTCGTCGAGGCGGTCGACGCGGCGGACGTCACCCTGTCCAACCCCAAATGGGCCGTGATCGCGCTCGGAGCGAACCTCGGCAACCGGCTGGAGACCCTGCAGGGCGCCATCGACGCCCTCGGCGACACCCCCGGCATGCGGGTCAAGGCCGTCTCCCCCGTCTACGAGACCGAGCCGTGGGGCGTCGAGCCCGGCTCGCAGCCCTCGTACCTCAACGCGGTCCTCGCCGTGAAGACCACCCTGCCGCCGTCCTCGCTCCTGGAGCGCGCGCACGCCGTCGAGGAGGCGTTCGACCGCGTCCGCGAGGAGCGCTGGGGTCCGCGCACCATCGACGTGGACATCGTCGCGTACGCCGACCGGGTCTCCGACGACCCGGTCCTCACCCTGCCGCACCCGCGAGCCCACCAGCGCGCCTTCGTGCTGGCCCCGTGGCACGACATCGACCCGGAGGCCCGGATCCCCGGCCGCGGGGCGGTCGCCGAGCTGCTGGCCGAAATCGGTCTGGTCGGTGTCGCCTCGCGTCCCGACCTGGAACTCCACCTCCCCGAGTAGTCGTTAGTAGCCTGTTCACGGCTACTCGCTGAAAGTGGGGAACGGGCAAGTGAAGCAACTGAGGCCGGCGGTCCTGGCAGGCATCTTCGTGGTCGCCGGGGTCCTGTCCTGGGCGGGCGCGCGCCTGTGGAACGCCTACGGCACCCTGCCGGGCGTTCCACTGGCCGCACCGATCGTCCTGGGCATCATCGCTGCGATTCTGCTGGCCACTGCCCTGTCCATGCGCTCCCGCCTCAAGGCCCAGCGCGAGCGCCGGCCCGGCGCCAAGGGCGTGGAGCCGCTGATGGCGGCCCGCGCGGTGGTCTTCGGCCAGGCCAGTGCCCTGGTGGCGGCGCTGGTGGCGGGCATGTACGGCGGTGTGGGCGTCTTCCTGCTGACCGACGCCCTGGACGTCCCCGCCCGCCGCGACCAGGCCTGGTACGCCGGCTTCTCGGTCCTGGCGGGCGTGGCGGTCATCGCCGCGGCCCTCTTCCTGGAGCACGTCCTCAAGCTCCCGGAGGACGACGAAACCCCGGAGGCCCCGGCCCGCGCCTAGGCCGTCTCTTTCGGATCTTGCCGGGCCCGCGTCGTCCGGCACCGCACCTCGCCGCGTTGTCGGAGCACCGCAGTACGTCCAGTACAACGGCGCTCCTCCGCCTTGCGATGCACGGCACCGGACGACGCGGGCCCGACCGACAAGATCCGAAAGAGACGACCTAGGCCGCCCCTTCGGCTCACGCCTCCGTCAGGAGTCCGCAGAAGCTGATCGGGACCCACCGCGAAGGTCGCATGATCCGTCGTCACCTCGACCAGTGAGCGGGTCCTGTCCACTCGTACGGCGCTGACCTCGGTCCGTTCGGTCCGGCCTCTCTTCAGCGTCCATGAGCGGTCTACCGGGCGGGCATCACAGGCCCGGATCCGCCCGCCCACGGCGTTCACCGTCTGCCTGCCGGCTACGCCCCAACGCTTCGGTCCCCCTCCGTGACATCACGGAGGGGGACCGAAGCGGACAGCACGGACAATCCGGCTAGCGCGCCATGATCAGACTCATCGCCTCGGCCCGAGTGGCCGTGGCACGGAGCTGGCCGCGGACCGCCGAGGTGATGGTCTTCGCGCCCGGCTTGCGGACCCCGCGCATGGTCATGCACATGTGCTCGCACTCGATGACCACGATGACCCCTCGCGGGTCCAGGATCTCCATCAGGGAGTCGGCTATCTGCGTGGTCAGCCGCTCCTGCACCTGGGGGCGGCGGGCGAACACGTCCACGAGGCGGGCCAGCTTCGACAGGCCGGTAATCTTGCCGTCCGTGGACGGGATGTAGCCGACGTGCGCGACACCGTGGAAGGGCACCAGATGGTGCTCACAGGAACTCATGACTTCGATGTCCTTCACCAGGACCATCTCGTCGTGACCGAGGTCGAACGTGGTCGTCAGGACCTCTTCGGGCGTCTGGTACAGGCCGGCGAATATCTCCCTGTACGCCCGCGCCACACGCGCCGGGGTCTCCAGAAGGCCCTCGCGGTCCGGGTCCTCGCCGACCGCGATCAGGAGCTCACGAATCGCCGCCTCGGCACGCTTCTCGTCGAACTCGCCGATCGTGCCCTCATCGCCGGTCAGGGTCACTGGGTCGGTCATTTCTTTCCTCGTTCCTGTGTGCACAGCGCTCGCGGCCACCCAAGTATGACCAGATGAAAGTGCCGCGCCCCCCAGGCTAGAACCTGGGGGGCGCGGCTTCCATTCCGGGTGGACGGGCTCGCGGACTAGTCCGTGAGCTCCTCCGGCGAGGCCTCGGGGGCCTTCTCCACCGACACGGCCGACGCGGCCGACGTGCCGTTCGCCGAGTTCGTCAGCTGGAGCTCCTTGGGAGAGAGCACCGGCGGACGGGTGGAGGGGGTGCGGCGGGAGGAGCCGGTCCACGCGGGACGGGCGGGACGCTTCACGATCGTGGAGAAGATCTCGGCGATCTGCTCCTTGTTCAGCGTTTCCTTCTCCAGCAGCGCGAGAACCAGGTTGTCGAGGACGTCACGGTTCTCGACCAGGATCTCCCAGGCCTCGTTGTGCGCGGTCTCGATGAGCTTCTTGACCTCTTCGTCGACCAGCGCCGCGACCTCTTCCGAGTAGTCCCGCGGGTGCGACATCTCGCGGCCCAGGAACGGCTCGGTGTTGTCGCCGCCGAACTTGATCGCACCGAGACGCTCGGTCATGCCGTACTGCGTGACCATGGCCCGCGCCGTGGCGGTGGCCTTCTCGATGTCGTTCGCCGCGCCGGTGGTCGGGTCGTGGAAGACCAGCTCCTCGGCCGCGCGCCCGCCCAGCATGTACGCCAGCTGGTCGAGCATCTCGTTGCGCGTGGTCGAGTACTTGTCCTCGTCGGGCAGGACCATGGTGTAACCCAAGGCCCGGCCGCGGGACAGGATCGTGATCTTGTGGACCGGGTCGGAGTTCGGGGAGGCCGCCGCGACCAGGGCGTGTCCGCCCTCGTGGTACGCGGTGATCTTCTTTTCCCGGTCCGACATGATCCGGGTCCGCTTCTGCGGGCCCGCCACGACGCGGTCGATCGCCTCGTCCAGCGAGTGGTTGTCGATCAGCTTCTTGTCCGAGCGGGCCGTGAGCAGCGCGGCCTCGTTCAGGACGTTGGAGAGATCGGCACCGGTGAAGCCGGGCGTGCGACGGGCGACGGCGCCCAGGTCGACGTCCGGGGCGACCGGCTTGCCCTTCTGGTGGACCTTGAGGATCTCCAGACGGCCCTGCATGTCCGGCCGGTCGACCGCGATCTGCCGGTCGAAGCGGCCCGGGCGCAGCAGCGCCGGGTCGAGGATGTCCGGGCGGTTCGTGGCGGCGATCAGGATGACGCCGCCCTTCACGTCGAAGCCGTCCATCTCGACCAGCAGCTGGTTGAGGGTCTGCTCGCGCTCGTCGTGACCGCCGCCGAGACCCGCACCGCGGTGCCGGCCGACGGCGTCGATCTCGTCGACGAAGACGATCGCCGGGGCGTTGGCCTTGGCCTGCTCGAACAGGTCGCGGACACGCGAGGCACCGACACCGACGAACATCTCGACGAAGTCGGATCCGGAGATCGAGTAGAAGGGAACACCGGCCTCGCCCGCGACGGCGCGCGCGAGCAGGGTCTTGCCGGTGCCGGGCGGGCCGTACAGCAGCACACCCTTGGGGATCTTGGCGCCGACGGCCTGGAACTTCGCCGGCTCCTGGAGGAACTCCTTGATCTCGTGGAGTTCCTCGACGGCCTCGTCCGAACCCGCGACATCGGCGAACGTCGTCTTCGGGGTGTCCTTGGTGATGAGCTTGGCCTTGGACTTCCCGAAGTTCATGACCCGGGAGCCGCCGCCCTGCATCTGGTTCATCAGGAACAGGAAGACCAGGACGATGAGGACGAAGGGCAGGAGCGAGAGCAGCACGCTCAGGAACGGGCTGGTCTTGTCCGGCGTGACGGAGTACCCGTCCGGGATCTGACCGGCGTCGTACTTGGTCTGGAGGCTCTGGGCGAGCTGGACGCCCTGATCCCCGATGTAGTTGGCCTGGAACTTGGTGCCGTCGTGCTTGCCGAGCTTCTGGCCTTCGCTCAGCTCAATCTTGATCATCTGGCTGTCGCCGGTGGTCAGCTTGGCTGTCTCCACCTGGCCAGTGTTGATCGCCTTGATGACCTCGCTGGTGTCCACCGACTTGTAGCCGCCGCCGGAGCCGACGACATTCATCAACACGACCACGGCGAGGACGGCCAGCACGATCCACATGACCGGCCCACGGAAGTATCGCTTCACGTCCATCCATACGGGGCGCCAGGCACCCCGTCCCTCCTGCCCGTAGGTAAATGCTGCTGTGTGAGTAAAGACTGTTCTTCGGAATGTACCCCTGAATTGTCACCCGCGGCCCGTGGGACGGGTGACAGACCCGCCTTCCCCCTGCTCCAACGGCGGGAATCGCCCCCAGGTTCCCCGGAGTCTCCGGCGATTCCTGGGGGCGGGGGCGGGGGCGGGATCAGCCGCCGTAGACGTGCGGGGCGAGCGTGCCGACGAACGGCAGGTTGCGGTACTTCTCCGCGTAGTCGAGGCCGTAGCCCACGACGAACTCGTTGGGGATGTCGAAGCCGACCCACTTCACGTCGATCGCGACCTTCGCCGCCTCGGGCTTGCGCAGCAGCGTGACGACCTCCAGGGAGGCCGGCTGGCGGGAGCCCAGGTTCGACAGCAGCCAGGACAGCGTCAGGCCCGAGTCGATGATGTCCTCGACGATCAGGACGTGCTTGTCCTTGATGTCGGTGTCCAGGTCCTTGAGGATCCGCACCACGCCGGAGGACTGGGTCCCGGCGCCGTACGAGGACACCGCCATCCAGTCCATGGTGAGCGGGGTGGACAAGGCACGCGCCAGGTCCGCCATCACCATCACGGCGCCCTTGAGCACACCGACGATGAGCAGGTCCTTGCCCGCGTACTCCGCGTCGATCTTCGCGGCCAGCTCGGCCAGCTTCGCGTCGATCTCTTCCTTGGTGATGAGCACCGACTGGAGGTCGCTGCCCATGTCCTTCTCGTCCACCCGCATCACTTTCGTTGTCGGCCGGGGCTCCGGGGGCGACCCCGGAGGACTCAGCCGTGTTTCAGCACCAATCAGCCCTGCCGGATGACAAGTCTGCCACCCTGCCGCTGGGCCTCGACCCGGCCGGGCAGGTTGATGGCGCCCTGACCCCGCCATCCGGTGATGAGGCGGTCGACTTCTTCGATGTGGCGGGCGAAGAGGGAGCCCGCGGGGGACCCGGCCGCGACCACGGCCCTGCGCAGCACGCGGCGGCGGACGGCCGGGGGCAGGGCGTAGAGCTTGGCGCACTCCAGGCGCCCGTCCGCGTCGCGTACGCCGCCCTCCGCCTCGGCGGCCCAGGCGTCCAGGGCGTCGGCGTCGTCCCGGGAGAGCTGCGCAGTGCGGGCGAGTGCCTCGACGACACCCTTGCCGAGCGCCTTCTCGAGGGCGGGCAGTCCCTCGTGGCGCAGCCGGGAGCGGGTGTAGGCGGGGTCGATGTTGTGCGGGTCGTCCCAGACGGGGAGGGACTGGACCATGCAGGCCTTGCGGGCGGTCTGCCGGTCGACCTGGAGGAAGGGGCGGCGGTAGCGGTTGGTGCGCCCCGCGGTGCCGCCGGAGACCTCGGGCATGCCGGAGAGCGAGCGGATGCCGGAGCCGCGGGCCAGGCCCAGCAGGACGGTTTCGGCTTGATCGTCGCGGGTGTGGCCGAGCAGCACCGCGACCGCGCCGAGCCGGTCCGCGGCCTCGTCCAGGGCCCCGTAGCGGGCGTCGCGGGCGGCGGCCTCGGGTCCGCCGTCGCGGCCGACGCGCACGGCGACGGACTCCACCGGGTCGAGGCGGAGTGCGGTCATGCGGGTGACGACCTCGGCGGCGCGCAGGTCGGAGCCGGGCTGGAGGCCGTGGTCGACGGTGATGCCGCCGGCCCTCAGTCCGAGTTTGGGGGCCTCGAAGGCCAGCGCGGAGGCGAGCGCCATGGAGTCGGCGCCGCCGGAGCAGGCGACGAGGACGAGCGGGAGGGGCCCCCCGACGGCGCGGCGGTGGGCGGGACTGTCGGTGAGGTCGGTGAGGACGTCGTGGAGTACGCGGCGGACCGCCAGGCGTATCGCCGCGACCGCAGGATGGGGACCCATGTCCGGTGCCCTTCGATGGAGTTCGGATGCCTCGGAGGCGTTGGGGTGGTGTGCTGGGGTGGTGCTGCCCGGCTGCCCCCGCGGAACGGGAGGATGTCACTCAGAGTGCGTCGATGGTGACAGAGCCGAGCCGTTCCCCGAGCATCGCACGCCCTTCCACGCCCCACGGTCCCTCGGACGGGTGACGCTGCTTCCCCCAGTGAGACATGTTTACGCCCCCTGTGTCACTCCGCTTCGCTCTGTTCGCTCCCCTTGCTGTGCACGCGGGCCACCCAGTCGGCGGGCCTGTCGATCTCGGCCTTGGTCGGCAGCGTGTTCGGTGAGGTCCACACGCGGTTGAAGCCGTCCATGCCGACCTGGCCGACGACGGCGCGCACGAAGCGCTCGCCGTCGCGGTACTGGCGCAGCTTGGCGTCGAGGCCCAGCAGCTTGCGCAGGACGGCGTCGAGCCGGCCGGCTCCGCTGGCCCTGCGCTGCTGGAACTTCTCGCGGATCTCGGCGACCGAGGGCACCACCTGGGGGCCCACGCCGTCCATGACGAAGTCGGCGTGGCCCTCCAGCAGGGACATGACGGCGGTGAGCCGGGCCAGGATCTCGCGCTGCTCGGGGGTCTGCACGAGCTCCACGAGGGAGCGCCCCTCGTCTCCGCGCTCGGCGTCCGGGCGGGCGCCGGCGAAGGACTGGGCGGCCTCGCGGAGGCGTTCCAGGACGGTCGTGGGGTCCACTTCGGTGGCGCCGAGGAACGTCTGGATTTCGCCTTCGAGGTGGGCGCGCAGCCACGGGACGGCCGTGAACTGTGTACGGTGCGTCTCCTCGTGCAGGCAGACCCACAGCCGGAAGTCGTGCGGGTGCACCTCCAGCTCGCGCTCGACGTGCACGATGTTGGGCGCGACGAGCAGCAGCCGGCCGCCGGCGGCGGAGGCCGGCAGGTCCCGGGAGACGGGCGCGAAGGTCTCGTACTGGCCGAGGACGCGGGAGGCCAGGAAGCTCAGCAGCATGCCCAGCTCGACGCCGGTGACCTTGCCGCCCACGGACCCGAGGACGGCTCCGCCGGGGGCACCCGCGCGGCGCTCCTGCATCTTGCCCAGGAGCGGCTGGAGCAGCTCGCGGAATCCGGCGACGTTGGCCTTGACCCAGCCGGCCCTGTCGACGACCAGGACGGGCGTGTCGGGGACCGAGGCCCCCTCCGGGATCATCCGGGTGAACTCGCGCACGTGCCGTTCCGAGGTCCTGGCGTGCCTGCGCAGCTCCGCCACGACGGCTCGCGCCTCGTCCCGGGTGACCTCCGGGCCGGGTCGTACCAGTCGGGTCGCGGTCGCCACCGCGAGGTTCCAGTCGACCATCTCCGCACCACTGATGCTCGTCATGCGTCAACCGTACGTGGACCGGCCCTCCGGCGGACCCCCTACGAAGCGGTCGCGACGGCGGCGGCCAGCTTGTCGAGCGCCTTCTCGGCGCCTTCGGGTCCTGGGCTGTTGGCTGTCAGGAAGGCGAAGGCGAGGAGCCGGCCGGAGGAGTCGACGACGGTGCCGGAGAGGGAGTTGACCCCGGTGAGGGTGCCGGTCTTGGCCCGGACCAGGCCGGCGGCCGGTGAGCTGCCTGAGTTGCGGGCCTTGAGGGTTCCGGTGAATCCGGCGACGGGCAGCCCGGTGAGGACCGGCCGCAGCTCCGGGTGCCGGGGGTCGGCGGCCTTGACGAGGAGCCCGGTCAGCAGGCTCGCGCTGACCTTGTCGGCGCGGTTCAGGCCGCTGCCGTCGGCGAAGCGGGAGCCGGCCACCTCGACGCCGAGGGCGGTGAGGCGGTCGGTGACGGCCTTCTCGGCGCCCTCGAAGCTGGCGGGCCGGCCGGAGGCGAGGGCGGTCTGCCGGGCGAGGGACTCGGCGATGTCGTTGTCGCTGCTGGTCAGCATCCGCTCCACGAGCCCGGCCACCGGGGTGGAGAGGGTGACGGCCAGCGGCTGGACGCCGACGGCGGCCTTGGCCCGGACGGGCTGGCCGGTGACCTTGATGCCCCGCTCCTCCAGCAGGGTGCGGAAGGCCCGGGCGGCGTCCCCGGAGGGGTCCTCGCTGCGCTCCACGGGCCCGGAGACGGGCTCTCCGCCGGGGCGGCCCTCGTCGGCCGTCAGGGCGGTCACGGTGGCGAGGTTGGGGTTGACGCCGATCGGGTGGCGGGCGGGGCCGCTGTAGAGGCTGTCGTCGTAGGCCAGGGTCACGGTGTCGGTGCCGGCGGCCTTGAGGGCCTGTGCGGTGTCGGCGGCGAGGGCGACGAGGCTGCCGCCGGATCCGGCGGGGCTCTTCTTCTTCGCGGTGAGTGAGGGGTCGCCGCCGCCGACCAGGACGATCTGTCCGGGGGCGGTGCCGGGCGCGACGGTGGTCCTGATCCGGTGCTCGGGGCCGAGGGCGGCCAGCACGGCCGCGGCGGTGACGATCTTGACGGTGGAGGCGGGGGTCATCGCGTCGCGCGCCCCTGACTCGTAGAGGACCTGCCCGGTGGTGGTGTCGACGACGGACGCGGTACGGACGGTGCCGAGCGCGGGATCGGCGAGCAGCGGCTTCAGGGCGGCGGCCAGGCCCCCGGCGGAGGCGGGCGCGGCGGGGGCGGCGCTCTGCCCGCGCACGGCGCCGGGGCCGATCGCGCCGAGCACCCCGGGGGCGCTGGGCGCGGCCTGCGGGAGGTCCCCGGAGCCGGTGGCGCCACCGTGATCTGCGCCACCCGTACGGCCCCAGGAGGCGGCTCTGTCCCGCTCGGCCTTACGCTGGCCGGAGTCCCAGGGACCGGCGGCGGACACCGCTGCCACCGACAGGGCCAGGCCGGCGACGGCCGACCCTGCGATGAGCTGCCACGTCTTGTCCAATGGCACCTCGGACCAGCCCCTTTCGCGATCACACATATGCGTGAGGGACACTTAACCACTGCGTCTTGCCGCGAGCATGGCACCCCACCCGGCTGGGGGAGGCCGGGCCGGACGTGCACGCAGTTGAACCAATGCAGTCCCGAAGCAATGCAGCTGATCATGGAGGAGCAGGACGTGGAGTTCGACGTCACCATCGAGATCCCCAAGGGTTCGCGGAACAAGTACGAGGTGGACCACGAGACCGGCCGGATCCGTCTGGACCGTCGCCTCTTCACCTCGACCAGCTACCCGGCCGACTACGGCTTCGTCGAGAACACCCTCGGCGAGGACGGCGACCCGCTGGACGCGCTGGTCATCCTTGACGAGCCGACCTTCCCGGGCTGCCTGATCAAGTGCCGCGCCATCGGCATGTTCCGCATGACGGACGAGGCGGGCGGCGACGACAAGCTGCTCTGCGTGCCGGCCTCCGACCCGCGTGTCGAGCACCTGCGCGACATCCACCACGTCTCCGAGTTCGACCGCCTGGAGATCCAGCACTTCTTCGAGGTCTACAAGGACCTGGAGCCGGGCAAGTCCGTCGAGGGCGCGAACTGGGTCGGCCGCACCGAGGCCGAGGCCGAGATCGAGGCCTCGTACAAGCGCCTGGAGGCGCAGGGCGGCCACCACTGAGCTCGCGCTCGGCGGTGACGGGCCGGGGCACTGCCCCGCGCCCCTCGTGACATGGCGGGCGGTATCCCTTCGGGGGTGCCGCCCGTCGTCGCGTTCGCGGGCGGATGAGGCCCGGCTGGGTATGCGGTGGGAGGAAACGATTCCGCATACTGATACCCGGGTGATCACGGACTGGAGGACGCGTGGCGGAGGCCGAGGGGGCAGAGGACAGGAAGCCCCAGTCCGACGAGGCGCACAGCGCGTTCACGGCGCCGCCCGGGATGGAGCCGGAGCCTCTGGAGGAGGACCAGCCCACCTCGGAATTCGCTCTCCCGGCGGGTACCGGTCCGGTGCCGCCCGAGCCCGAGGGGTCGGCCTTCGCCGCCCCGGCCACCTACCGGGCGGCGAACTCCCCGACCGCCTACACCCCCGGCCAGGGCTTCCCCGTCGCGCAGATGAAGGAATCGCCCTGGCAGGACCGGATGCGCACGATGCTGCGCATGCCGGTCGACGTCCGGCCCGTGCCGGATCTGGTCCAGCGGCAGAGCGAGACCGGCCCCGCCGTGGGCCGCGTGCTCGACCTGACCCTGCGCATCGGCGAGCTGCTGCTCGCGGGCGGTGAGGGCGCCGAGGACGTGGAGGCCGCGATGTTCGCGGTGGCCCGTTCCTACGGGCTGGACCGCTGCGAGCCGACCGTCACCTTCACCATGCTGTCGATCACCCACCACCCCTCGCTGGTGGGCGACCCGGTCTCGGCCAGCCGGACCGTGCGCCGCCGCGGCACCGACTACAACCGGCTCGCGGCCGTGTTCCGGCTCGTGGACGACATCAGCGCGCACGAGATCGACGTCTCGCTGGAGGAGGCCTACCGGCGCCTCGCCGAGATCCGCCGCAACCGGCACCCCTACCCCGGCTGGATGCTCACGGCCTCCGCCGGCCTGCTCGCCGGTGCCGCCTCCACGCTGGTCGGCGGCGGGGTCCTCGTCTTCTTCGCCGCCGCGATCGGCGCGGTCCTCGGCGACCGCCTGGCCTGGCTGTGCGCCGGGCGCGGGCTGCCCGAGTTCTACCAGTTCGTGGTCGCCGCGATGCCGCCCGCCGCCATCGGGGTGGCGCTGAACATGACGGGGATCGACGTCAAGGCCTCCGCCGTGATCACCGGTGGGCTGTTCGCGCTGCTGCCGGGACGGGCTGTGGTCGCGGCCGTGCAGGACGGCCTGACCGGCTACTACATCACCGCGTCGGCCCGGCTGCTGGAGGTCATGTACCTCTTCATCGGCATCATCATGGGCGTGCTGGTCGTGCTCTACGTGGGCCTGCAGTTCGACGCCTCGCCGCGGCCGGAGGAGGTCCTGCAGATCCAGCAGCGGCCGCTGATCCAGATCGCCGCCTCGATGGTGCTGGTGTTCACCTTCGCGATCCTGCTCCAGCAGGAACGCTCCACCGTGTGGATCGTGACGCTGAACGGCGCGGTCGCCTGGGTCACCTTCGGGGCCCTGCACTACGCGGGGGGCATCCCGCCCGTACCGTCCACGGCCATCGCGGCCGGGCTGGTGGGCCTCTTCGGGCAGCTCTTCTCCCGCTACCGCTTCGCCTCCGCCCTGCCGTACGTCACGGCCGCCATCGGACCGCTGCTGCCCGGCTCGGCGGTGTACTACGGGCTGCTGCTCATCGCCGAGAACCGGCTGAACGAGGGCTTGGGCTCGCTGGTGAACGCCGCGGCCATCGCGCTGGCCATCGCGATCGGGGTCAACCTCGGGTCGGAGACCTCGCGGCTGTTCATGCGCATCCCGGGGGCCGCGAGCGCCGCCAAGCGCCGCGCCGCGAAGCGGACCCGCGGCTTCTGACCGTACGGACGCCCGTACGGCGGTCAGCGGTCGGCCGTACGGGCCCCGTAGAGGGCCGCGCAGGGGTGCACGTACGCCCCGGGGCCCTCTACGGGGCTCCGGGGCGTCACGGTCGTACGGGCGGCGCCGCGGGGCGGTGGGCCCGCTCGGCGCTCCGGCGGTTCAGCGCTTGGCGTGGCGGCCGCGCGCGCCCGGGGCCTGGGGGCCCGAACCGTCGGCGGCGGGCGCCGCGGCCGCCTCGGCGCCGGCGTTCGCCTTGTTCTCCTTGCGGGCCTTGAGGACCTCGAAGACCACCGGGATGACCGACACCAGGACGATGCCGACCAGGATCGGCTCGACGTTCGTCTTGATGAACTCGATCTGTCCGAGCCAGTAGCCGGCGATCGTGACGCCCGCGCCCCAGCCGATGCCACCGATGATGTTGTACGTCAGGAAGGTGCGGTACTTCATCGAGCCGGCGCCCGCGACCATCGGGGCGAAGGTGCGGATGATCGGGACGAAGCGGGCGAGCACGATGGCCTTCGGGCCGTGCCGGTCCATGAACTCGTGCGCCTTGTCCAGGTTCTCCCGCTTGAAGAGCTTGGAGTTCGGCCGGTTGAAGAGCTTCGGGCCGAAGAACTTGCCGATCATGTAGCCGACCTGGTCACCGATGATCGCGGCGGCCACGATCAGGGTGCAGACCAGCCACAGCGGCTGCTTGATGTACTGCCCGTCCGCGACCAGCAGGCCCGCCGTGAAGAGCAGCGAGTCGCCGGGGAGGAACGCGAAGAGTCCCGACTCGGCGAAGACGATGACCAGGATGCCGATCAGACCGAAGTGCGAGATCAGATAGTCCGGGGACAGCCACTCAGGGCCGAGGGCAAGCGTATACACGGTTTCCGGGCTCTCCTGGATCGGGGGGCGTACTGCGGAAGGAGCGGTTTCAATTATCAACGCACACGACCCCCGCCCGGTTCCAGGGACCGGAGGGGGTCGAATGCATGACGTCCGCGCCTACACCTTGCGCACCGCGTTGGCGATGATCGCGTCCCGCAGGAACACCGCCAGCCCCGGCCGGACGGCATCGTAGGTGGCCGTGAACCGCTCGTCCGCCACGTACATCTCGCCCAGGTTGGTATGCATTTCGTACGAGCAGGTGTAGCAGTTCCCGTCGATCCAGCCGCGGTGCTCCTCGGCCAGGTCCATGGCCTCCGCCGACTCGGCGGAAGCGCCCGATTCCATCAGCGCGGCCAGGCGCCGGTTGATGTCGTCGGCCTCGGCCAGGATCCGCTTCCAGTCCTCCTTGGTGCAGGCCGCGGCCCGGCGCTGCGACTGCGCGTAGGCGTCGGTGCCGCCCCACCGCTGCTCGGCCTCCGCGGCGTACTGATCGGGATCGAAGTCCCCGAAGACCTCGAACTTCTCCTCCGGCGTCAGGTTGATGCCCATCTTCTTCGCCTCCATGGCATGCTCAACGGCCTCGGCCATCTGCTGGAGCCGGTCGATCCGGTCGATCAGCAGGGCATGCTGCCGGCGCAGATGCTCCCGCGGATCCGTTTCCGGGTCGTCCAGCAGGACCGCGACCTCGTCGAGGGGGAAGCCGAGCTCCCGGTAGAACAGGATCCGCTGCAGCCGGTCCAGGTCGGCGTCCTCGTACCGCCGGTGTCCTGCGTGGCTGCGGCCGCTCGGGGAGAGCAGACCGATCTCGTCGTAGTGGTGCAGCGTGCGCACCGTGACTCCGGCGAATCCGGCGACCTGGCCCACGGAGTGGCTCATCTCTTCCGCCCTCTGGTTGGGTACGCCCTTCACTGTGGTCCCTCACGTGGCGTGAGGTGCAAGCCCGCCCGCGACGGCTACCTGCCCAAACCGCGGAACCTGGCCACCGCCAGCGGGAAGAAGACCGCCAGCAGCAGGACCGGCCAGCCGACGGCGAGCAGCGCGGCATGGTCGCCGGCCCACGAGGACCCGGCCGCGGCGGGGTTGCCGAACAGGTCGCGGACCGCGGTCGCCGTCGCCGACATCGGGTTCCATTCCACCACCGTCCCCAGCCAGCCCGGCATCGACTCGGGCGTCGCGAAGGCGTTGGAGAGGAAGCCCACCGGCCACACCAGGATCTGCACCGCCTGCACCAGCTCCGGACGGCCCGCGACCATGCCGAGGCAGATGCCGATCCACAGCATCGCGAAGCGCAGCAGCAGGAGCAGCGCGAAGGCCAGCAGCGCGGCCGCCGGCGAGCCGTGCCAGCGCCAGCCCAGCAGCAGGCCGACGCCCGCGAGGACGGCCAGGCCCACCGCCGACTGGAGCATGTCCGCCGCGCTGCGGCCCACGAGCACCGCGGCGGAGGACATCGGCATGGCGCGGAAGCGGTCGATCACCCCCTTGCCCAGGTCCTGGGTGACGGCGGTCATCGTCGCCTCCAGCCCGAAGGCCATGGTCAGCGCGAGCATCCCGGGGACGAGGAACTCGACGTACTCGCCGTCGATGCCGCGCCCGCCGCCGATCAGGAAGCCGAACATCAGCAGCATCATCACCGGGAAGACCAGGCCGACGACCATCTGGACGGGCTGGCGGGCCCAGTGCGCGAGCTCGCGCCGGGTCATCGTCCAGGAGTCCACGAGGACCCAGGGCACGCCCGGCCGCGCGCCCGCTCCCACGCCGTTGCCGTTGCCGTTGCCGTTGCCGTTGCTCGCGATCTTCCGGGTGCTCGGGCCCGGACTCGTGCTCGTCGCGCTCACGCGGCCACCTCCGGTGCGTCCGTACGGTCGGTCAGGTGCAGGAAGACCTCGTCGAGCGTGGGGCGGCGGACGGCGAGGTCCAGCGCCTCGATGCCCGCCTCCTCCAGCGCGCGCAGGGTCAGCGCCAGGCCCGCCATCCGGTCCTCCACGGGGAAGCTCAGGGTCAGCGACTCCGGGTCCACGGACGGGTCCGGCAGCAGCTCCGCCGCCTGCGCGAGCCGTGCGGCGTCCCGCAGGACGACGACGATCCGGTCGGCCCCGACGAGGGACTTCAGCGCGTCGGCCGTGCCCTCGGCCGCCGTCCTCCCCCGGTCGATCAGCGTGATGCGGTCGGCCAGCTGGTCGGCCTCCTCCAGGTACTGCGTGGTCAGCAGGACCGTGGTGCCGCCGCCCACCAGGGAGCGGACCGCGCTCCACACCTCGTTGCGGCCGCGCGGGTCGAGCCCGGTGGTCGGCTCGTCGAGGAAGAGCACCTCCGGGTCGGTGATCAGGGATGCCGCGAGGTCGAGCCGGCGCCGCATGCCGCCGCTGTACTGCTTGACCGGCTTGCGGCCGGTGTCCGCGAGGCCGAAGCGGTCGAGCAGTTCGTCGGCCCGCAGCCCGGCGCGCCGCGCCCCGAGGTGGTTCAGGCGGCCGAACATCTCCAGGTTCTGCCGCCCGCCCAGTTCCTCGTCGAGCGCCGCGTGCTGGCCGAGCAGCCCGATCCGGGCGCGTACGGCCTGCGCCCGGGTGCGTACGTCGTGACCCGCCACCCGGACCACGCCCTCGTCGTGCCGCAGCAGGGTGCTCATGATGCGCACGGCCGTCGTCTTCCCGGCACCGTTGGGGCCGAGCACGGCGTGCACCGTCCCGGGCTTCACCTCCAGGTCGAGCCCGGCCAGTGCGGACTTGTCGCCGTACCGCTTGTGGACACCTTCGGCGAAGATCGCCAAAACCGCTCCTCTATTAGTCAAATTTGAGTAGCTGGATCGCCCAAGGTAATGCCCGCCCTTCGGCTAGTCAAACTTGATTACGCACCTTGTTGCGCGGCGTACGGATTCTCCTGGCCGTCCGCGAGGACCCCTACGAACGGATCCCCGCCCTCACCCGCGAAGGAGTACGCGCCCCCCTCGAGCCGGGCGATCAGCCCCCGGGTCCACTCCGCCTCGGCGTCCGCGGAGTGGACCCACATGTGCATGATCTCGCCGATGTGGCCCAGCGACTGCGGGCCGCCCTCCGGCGTGTAGTAGTCCGTCACCGACGACCGCCAGAGGGCCAGCTTCGCCATCCGCTCCCGGAGCAGCCCGAGGACCTCCGCCCGCGGCAGGTCGACCATGAAGCCGATCGCCGCCGACAGCACGTCCGTCTTCTGGTCGTACGACGCGAGGGCCTCGCGCAGCAGCCTGAAGTACTCCTCGCGGCCGGCGTCCGTCACCTCGTACTCCGTGCGCGGCGGCCCGCCCGCCACGCTCGGCGCCACCTCGTGGGCGTGCAGGACGCCCTGCTTCGCCATCTGCTTGAGCGCGTGGTAGATCGATCCGGGCTTGGTGTTCGACCACTCGTGGGCGCCCCAGTACTCCAGGTCGTTGCGTACCTGGTACCCGTGGGCCCGCCCGTGCTGGCGGACCGCACCGAGGACAAGAAGCCGGATCGCTGACATGGGGCCAGGCTACTCACCCGTGCTCACCCCATGGCGCGGGTCCCGTCCAGGGACTCCCGGACGATGTCCGCGTGGCCCGCGTGCCGGGCGAACTCCTCCACCAGGTGCAGGAGCATCCAGCGCATCGAGACCTTGGCCTCCTTGGGGAACCAGGGCGCCGGCGGGAGCGGGAAGGTGTCGTCCAGGCTCGGGACGGCCGCGACGAAGGCCGCCGTCTGCTCCGCGACCCCGTCCCAGAAGGCCAGCACCGACGGGATGGACTCGCCCTCGACCAGGCGGAATGCCTCGCCCCAGGTCTCCTGGGTGCGCTGCTTCTCGTTCGGCACCTGCTGGGCCAGGCGCAGCCAGTTCAGTTCGACCTCGGCCACGTGCTTGATCAGCCCGGACAGGGTGAGCTCGCTGACGCTCGGGCGGCTCGCGGCCTGCTCCTCGCTCAGCCCGAGGATCGATTCACGGATGGCCGTGCGCTGGGCCTCGACGAAGGCGAGAAGCGTGCCGCGCTCGTCGCCGGGGACCTCGGTGGAAATCTGAGCCATGACCGACCGCCTTCTGCGTGGAGTGTCCGTGCCGGGGTTCCTTCCCCCGACACGACACACGCTACGGACCCTTGCGGTCAGATCCTGTCCTCAATGCCCCTTCAGTTGGGGGCGGTTTCCCCGTCCGGACGGATCGCCGGGAGCGCGGTGGCGGGCTTGGGGAGCAGCGCCTTGGTCAGGTCCTGCTTGCCCGTCGGGTCGAGCCCGTACATCGCCTCGTAGATGTTGCGGACGGCCGGTCCCGAAGCGCCGGAGCCGGTGCCGCCCTGGGAGATGGTCATGACGATCGCGTAGTCCTCGGTGTACGAGGCGAACCACGAGGTCGTCTGCTTGCCCTGGACCTCGGCGGTACCCGTCTTGGCGTGCATGGGGATCTGCTTCTGCGGCCAGCCGCCGAAGCGCCAGGCCGCGCTGCCGTTGGTGGCCACGCCGGCGAGGGCCTCGTCGATGTTGTCGCGGGTCCTGGCGTCCATCGGGAGCTTGCCCGCCTCCTTCGGGGCGATCTCCTGGACCGAGGTGCCGTCGGCGCTGACGATCGCCTTGCCGATGCTGGGCTGGTGGATCGTGCCGCCGTTGGCGATGGCCGAGTAGACGGAGGCCATCTGGATCGGGGTGACGAGCGTGTCGCCCTGGCCGATCGAGTAGTTGATGGCGTCGCCCTCACGCAGCTGGTTGCCCTGCCGGCAGTTCTCGTAGGCGATCTTCTCGGCGAAGGAGCCGTTCTTCTTGCCGTCCCGGCACCAGGCGTCCCGGTTCGCGTCGAAGAAGTCCTGCTTCCACTTCCGGTCGGGTACCCGGCCGGGGACCTCGTTCGGCAGGTCGACGCCGGTGCGCCTGCCCAGCCCGAACTCGTGGGCGGTCTTGAGGAACCAGTCGTTCGGGTTCTTCTTCGGGTTGATGCCGCCGTCCTTCTTCCACTCCTGGTCCGCGATCGCGTAGTAGACGGTGTCGCAGGAGACCTCCAGGGCCCGGCCGATGGTGATGTCGCCGTGGCCCTGCGACTCGAAGTTCGTGAAGGTCTGGCTGCCCACCGAGTACGAGCTGGGGCAGGGGTAGCGGTTGTTGAACGGGTACCCGGCGTTGACCGCGGCGGTCGAGGTGACCACCTTGAAGATCGACCCCGGCGCCGCCTGGGCCTGGATGGCCCGGTTCAGCAGCGGGTAGTTCGACTCCTTGTCGGTCAGGCCCGCGTAGTCCTTGGCGGAGATGCCGCCCACCCACGCGTTGGGGTCGTAGGTCGGGTTCGACGCCATCGCCACGACCCGGCCGGTCCTGGTCTCCATCACCACGACGGAGCCCGAGTCGGCCTCGTAGTTGCGGCGGGTGTTCTTGTCGTAGACCTTGCGGGCGTCGATCATCGCGTTGTTCAGCTCGCGTTCGGCGACGGCCTGCACGCGGGAGTCGATCGAGGTCACGATGTTCGAGCCGGGCCGCGCCGGGTCGGTCTCGCCCTGCCCGATGACCCGGCCCAGGTTGTCCACCTCGTAGCGGGTGATGCCCGCCTTGCCGCGCAGCTCCTTGTCGTACGTGCGCTCCAGGCCGGAGCGGCCGACCTGGTCCGAGCGCAGGTACGGCGAGTCCGACTTCTTCGCCTTGGAGATCTCCTCGTCGGTGACCGGCGAGAGGTAGCCGAGCACCTGGGAGGTGTTGGCCTGGTCGGGGGCGGCGTAGCGGCGCAGGGCGGTCGCCTCGGCCGTGATGCCCGGGAAGTCCTCGGGGTGCTCGCGGATCTGCAGGGCCTGCTCGGTGGTCGCCTCGTCGCTGACCGGGATCGGCTGGTAGGGGGATCCGTTCCAACAGGGCTGCTTGGTCTTGGAGTCGCAGAGCCGGACCTTGTCGATGACCTCCTGGGCGTCCAGGCCGAGCACCCCGGCGAGCCGGGTCAGCACGGACTTGCCCTTGTCCTTCATGGTCAGCAGCTCGGTGCGGCTGGCGGAGACCACGAGGTGGGTCGCGTTGTCGGCGAGCGGAACCCCGCGCGAGTCCAGGATCGAGCCGCGCACGGCGGGCTGGACCACCTGCTGGACGTGGTTGTTCTTCGCCTCGTCCGTGTACTCCGACCCGTTGCGTATCTGGAGGTACCAGAGGCGCCCGCCCAGCGTGAGCAGCAGTGAGAAGACCACGATCTGGATGACGACGAGCCGGTTCTGGACCCGAGGGGTCCGGCCGGTCTCCGGTATGTTGCTCAACTCGATCTCCCCCGGGCGGCTGCCTACGCCCGGCCGAGTCTAGGGGGTGTCCTGTGGGCCGGGTCGGATCAGGGAGCGGTGTCCGGTGCGTGCGTGCCGGACACCGCGAGCCCGGCCCGGCCCACATGACACCCCCTGGGGGTGCGGCCTGTGAGACCTAGAACGGGAAGGTCGTCCGGCCGTGCTGTACGGAGATCCACTTCTGCGTGGTGAAGGCCTCGATGGTGGCCTCGCCGTTCAGCCGGCCCAGGCCGGAGGCCTTCTCGCCGCCGAACGCGGCCAGCGGCTCGTCACCGATGGTGGAGTCGTTGACGTGGATCATGCCCGTCTCGATCCGCTGCGCGAAGCGGACGCCGCGCTCCACGTCCCGGGTGTGCACGGCGCCGCTGAGCCCGTAGGGGGTCGCGTTGGTCAGCCGTACGGCCTCGTCCTCGCCGTCGAAGACGACCAGCAGGGCCACCGGGCCGAAGATCTCCTGGCCCAGCAGCGGGGAGTCCTCGGGGATCCCGGCGAGCACCGTGGGTTCCACCAGGTTGCCGCGCGTAGACCCCCGTACGAGCGCCTGGGCGCCGGATTCCACGGCCTCGTCCACGAGCGCGGTCAGGGCGTCGGCCTGGAAGGAGTTGATCAGGGGGCCGATGTGGGTGTCGGCCTCGTGCGGGTCGCCCGTCTTGAGGCTGCGCACGCGCGCGGTGAACTTCTCGGTGAACTCCTCCGCGACGGACGCGTCGACGAGGATCCGGTTGGCGGCCATGCAGACCTGGCCCTGGTAGACGAAGCGGCTGAAGACGGCCGCGTCCACCGCGTAGTCGAGGTCGGCGTCGTCGAGGACGACGAGCGCGCTGTTGCCGCTGAGCTCCAGGACGGTGCGCTTGAAGTGACGGGCGGCGACCGCCCCGACATGCCGGCCGACCCGGTCCGATCCCGCGAACGAGATGACCTTGGGGACCGGGTGGGTCAGGAGCGCGTCGCCTATCTCGGCGATGTCGGTGACCAGGACGTTCAGCAGGCCGGCGGGCAGTCCGGCGTCCTCGAAGATCTTGGCGATCACGCCGCCGCCGACGACCGGGGCGTTCTGGTTGGGCTTGATGACGACCGCGTTGCCCAGTGCCAGGGCCGGGGCGACCGACTTCAGGGTGACCAGGAACGGGAAGTTGAAGGGGCTGATCACGGTGATGACGCCCACGGGCAGCCGCTGGACCCGGTTCTCCTTGCCCTCGACCGGCGAGGGGAGGATCCGGCCTTCGGGGCGGACGGCCAGCTGGAGCGACTCGCGGATGAACTCCATCGCGAGGTGGACCTCGTACTCGGCCTTGGGACGGGTGCCGCCGAGCTCGTCGATCATCGCCTCGACGATCTCCTTCTCGCGCTCCTCGGTGATCCGAAGGGCGCGTTCCAGGACCGCGCGTCTGATGTACGGGCTGGTGGCGGCCCATTCGCGCTGGGCGCGCTCGGCGCCGCGGTAGGCCTGGTCCACCTGCTCGACGGTGGCCACGGTGATGGCCGCGAGCTTCTCCCCGTTGTACGGGTTGACGTCGATGATGTCCCACGAACCGGTACCGGCCAGCCATTCGCCGTCGATGTACTGGTGAGCCAGGTCGCTGAATATGGACATGCCATCCCTTACTGCGAGCGCGCACCCGTGCGCTGCACCGGAGACCGATCGGTCATCATGCACTGATCAGGCGTCATACTACGTGCGAATCAAGACAGTTGGAGCAGGCCGCGGAGAAGATCCCTGGTCCGGTCGGGATCGGGGCAGTCGGCCTGGAGCCGCTCCATGGCCCTTCCGTACTGACCCACTTCCTCGTCCTTGTCCAGGTAGAGGGCGCTGGTCAGCTGTTCCAGATAGACGATGTCCTGCAGGTCGGACTCGGGGAAGCGCAGCAGGGTGAAGGCTCCGCTCTCGCCCGCGTGGCCGCCGAAGGAGAAGGGCATCACCTGGAGCTGCACGTTGGGCCGCTGGGAGACCTCGATGAGGTGCTCCAGCTGACCGCGCATGACCTCGCGGTCGCCGTACGGGCGGCGCAGCGCGGCCTCGTCGAGGACGGCGTGGAAGACCGGGGCGTTCTCGGAGACGAGGACCTTCTGCCGCTCCAGGCGCAGGGCGACGCGGCGGTCGACCTCGGCGGCGGTGGCGCCGGGCATGCCGCGCTTGACGACCGCGTGGGCGTAGGCCTCGGTCTGCAACAGCCCGTGGACGAACTGGACTTCGTAGATCCGGATGAGCGAGGCGGCGCCCTCCAGGCCGACGTACGTCTGGAACCACCCGGGCAGCACGTCGCCGTAACTGTGCCACCAGCCGGTCGCGTTGGCCTCGCGGACCAGCCCGAGCAGCGACTCGCGCTCCGTACTGTCCGTGACTCCGTAGAGCGTGAGGAGGTCCTCGACGTCCCTGGCCTTGAAGCTCACCCTTCCCAACTCCAAGCGGCTGATCTTCGATTCGGATGCGCGGATCGAGTAGCCGGCCGCCTCACGGGTGATGCCGCGGGATTCTCGGAGTCGCCTGAGCTGGGAGCCCAGGAGGATGCGGCGCACCACAGAACCGCTGGCTTCTGCGGTCACTAGTACTGCCCTCCCCATCGCATTGGCGTGCGCGTGGTGTGCGCGAGCGTCTCGGGGCCCCCGTACCCCAGAGGCCGCAGTCTGCCACCAAAACGCATCGGCCCGTACTCGTTCTGTAACGGAATCCCGTCTGCGGGAAAAGAAGTCCGTAAGTATGCGTAGGAAGAAATGAGTCAGAACCGTCACGGGAGCGGACAGGTCCGGCGCGTGCACGTGCATCTGCCCTTGCATCCGGCCCGAGCATTCGGAACGATGGTCCCCGCGCACCTGCGTGCTGTTCGCGCCGGCGCCGGACCCACCCCGCAGTTCTTTCTGGACGGAGATGACCGCTCCGCCCGCGAATCCCGGGAGTGCCTCGCATGGGGACGAATGGATCGACCATGCTCGAG
Organism: Streptomyces sp. NBC_01232; assembly: GCF_035989885.1. Taxonomy (GTDB): domain Bacteria; phylum Actinomycetota; class Actinomycetes; order Streptomycetales; family Streptomycetaceae; genus Streptomyces. The sequence continues at coordinate 4,662,867 of NZ_CP108518.1, read as the reverse complement.
CCGTTACGGCAGGGGCTTCCCCCGGTCGACCCCACGGCTGTCTCCGGGTCCGCCTCCTGTGCCCTGCCCGCCCGTTACGAGGCGGTGCGCGGAGCACGCTCCTTCTGTCGTTCGACGCTGTCCCAGTGGGGCCTCGACGACCGCTTCGACGATGTGGCCCTCGTGGTCTCCGAGCTCGTCACCAACGCGCTGCGCCATGCCCTGCCGGAGGACGCGCGGTGCGCGGACGCCGAGCCGGAGCCGCCGGTACGGCTGCACCTGATGCGGTGGAGCACACGGCTGGTGTGCGCGGTGCGCGACCCGAGCGAGGACCGGCCGGGCGGGGCGTTCTCGCCCGAGCGCACCGAGGAGAACTTCGACCTGGAGTCCGGGCGCGGGCTGTTCCTGGTGGACTCGTACAGCGACAGCTGGGGCTGGCACCCGCTCGCGGGCCGGCTGACCGGCAAGGTGGTCTGGGCGCTGTTCCTGCTCCAGGACTGAGCGGCCGGCCGCCGGCCGCAGCACCGGAGGCAGCCGCCGACCGAGGGCGAACACCGGACAACTGGCCGGGACCGATCATTGCGATCGGTCCCGGCCAGTGCACGTGCATGGCTTGATGAGTGCGCTGTTCCGTCAGCCGATCAGGTGATCGAACTCGCCGTCCTTGACGCCCAGGAGCAGGGCCTCTATCTCCGCCGGCGTGTAGACGAGTGCCGGTCCGTCGGGAAAGCGCGAATTGCGCATGGCGACATCGCCACCCGGCAGCCGTGCGAACTCCACGCAGGAACCCTGCGAGTTGCTGTGTCTGCTCTTCTGCCACGTCAGCTCAAACAAGGTAGCGAGTTCTGCAGCTGCCATCCCGTTGTACGCGTGGTCCACAGGAAGCCCCCGATAGTGCAGATGTCAACTCCTCCGGATCATAGCTGTGTTCATGACCTGCTGCACGGGCAGATGCACGTGCACGCGGGGTGGTCCGTTGATCACAGACAGGTCCCTACTCAGGAGTAGAAGGCCTCGGACACCTCATCCGGCAAGACGCCTTCAGCGGGGCAGCGGGTTGCGGCGGCCGCCCATGTGGGCGCGGTCGGCGGCCGCCGTACCGTCCTCCCAGCCCGCGTGGTCGGTGGCGCCGCGGAGCCTGGTCGTCGTGGTCCGGGGGAACATCTCGTCCGCGCGCGAGGTGACCGCCACGTCGCGGGCCACCAGGGCCGGCAGGTTGTCGGGGGCCTCCGTCGCCGTGTGCTCGGCGGTCTCGGCGAGCCGGTGGCCGAGCCGGCTGGCGTAGGCGAGCAGGAAGGACTGCCTGAAGGTCTTGGTCCGCTTGCGCCCGCCGGAGCGCTGCGCGGCCTCCGCGCGGGTCATCGCCGCCGTGCCCTGCACGAGCAGCGAGGTGTACAGCAGCTCCACCGCCTCCAGGTCGCTCTCGAAGCCGACCACCGTGGAGAACTCGAAACCGCTGTTCCACACGGCCCGGCAGCGGTTGGCGGTGGCCACCGCGTCGAGCAGCACCGCCTTCGCCTCCTCGTACGGCGGCTCGACCCCGATCCGGCAGGCGCCGGGCACCTGGGCCGGGCCCTTGCCGCTCGCGGCGAGCAGGGCCTCGTCCACGGTGTGCCGGGCCATCAGCTCCTGGGCCTTGGCGCTGAGCGCCTCCGCCTCCTCCGGGTAGGTGGTCGCCTCGGCCTTGGCGAGCAGGGCCCGGATCCGGCCCAGCATGCGCGGTTCTATGTGGGCGTGCTCCAGCTCGTCCGCGGGATCCCCGGGAAGGGGGCCCACCGGTTCGATCGAGGGCAGCCGGATCAGCAGCCGCAGCACCTCCAGGTAGGCGGTGGCGAGCGTGAACCGGTCGGCCCGTTCCCGCTGCGCGAGCCGGTCGGCGTACTCCTCGTCGCCCGCCCACCACACCTCGTCGGCGCCCCAGCGCGCGGGCAGCCGGGCGTAGCGGCGCGCCTCGGCGGCGATCAGGTCCCCGGTGATGCGCAGGTGCCGCTCGTCGAGGTCCCGCCGGACCAGCCGCAGCACGTCCGCCGGCCGCCAGCCCCGCTCCCAGCCCTGGCGCACGTACGCCTCCCCACGCGCCAGCAGCTCCCGCCCGACCGCGGACCAGCCGCCCTGATCGGCGACGAGCAGCGAGGCCCCGGTGTCCAGCCCGGCGTCGTCCTGGGCGTAGAGGGCTGCGGCAAAGGCTCGGTCGACGGTCTCGGCAAGGTCTCTCACACCTCTCAGCTTGGCATGTCCGCCTTCGCGTCCCATTCCCGGCGGGCGGCCTCGATCCGCGGGCGGTGCTCGAGCGACCAGTCCGCGAGGCCCTTGACCAGTCGGGTCAGGCTGTGGCCGAGGTCGGTCAGCTCGTATTCGACCTGGGGCGGCACGGTGGCGTGCACGGTCCGGCTGACCAGGCCGTCGCGCTCCAGGCGGCGGACGGTGAGGGTGAGCATCCGCTGCGAGATGCCGTCGACCGCGCGCTGGAGCTCCTTGAACCGGCGCACACCGGCGCCGAGCTCCACCACGACGAGGACGGACCACTTGTCGCCGAGCCTGTCGAGGACATCGCGGATGCCGCAATCGTCGTCGCAGCTCAACAGCGGCTCCGGGGTGGTTACCCCGGTGTGCCCTACTGACATGGAAGTGCCTCCTTACGTGCCGTGCGCCCATCCGCGCACGATGTCCCCGTCCGCGAAGCCAACCAGGCCGACCGGCGCGACCACGAAGGACCACCACCCATGCTTTTGATCACCGGCACCTCCGGCGGACTCGGCTCACAGGTCGCACGCCGGCTGGCGGACCGGCCGGACGTACGCTTCGGCACCCGTGTCCCGGACGGCCCGGGCCAGGTCCGGGTGGACTTCGACGACCCGGACTCGCTCGACTTCGCCGGGGTGGACACCCTGCTGCTCATCTCGGCCGGTTACGGCGAGGACGACCAGGTCGTCGCACGGCACGAAGCCGCCGTCTCGGCCGCCGAGCGGGACGGGGTGCGGCACATCGTCTACACCAGCCTCACCGGGGCGGGCGACCACCTGCCGTACGCGCTGGCGCACCGCTGGACCGAACGCCGCCTGCGCGGCTCCGCGGTGGCCTGGACGGTGCTGCGCAACGGGCTGTACGCGGAGCTGCTGAGCTCGCTCGCCGCGCCGGGGCCCGACGGGGTGATCACCGCCCCGCTGGGCGACGGCCGGCTCGCGGCGGTCGCCCGGGAGGATCTGGCGGAGGTGGCGGTACGGGTGTCCCTCGCACCCGACGCACACGCCGGGCAGGTCTACGAGCTGGTCGGGGACCGCGCCCTGGGCGGGGCGGAACTCGCCGCGGCGGTGGGCGCCCGCTACGCACCGGCCTCCCTGGCCGAGGCCCGCAGCGCCCTGTCCGGCCCGGACCTGGCCCCCTTCCAGCCCCCGATGCTGGTGGCCACGTACTCGGCCATCGCGGCCGGCTTCCTCGACACCCCGGACCGCGGCACCCTCCGCCGCCTCCTCGCCCGCCCCCCGCACCCGGCCCTGGACACCTACACCACAACCACCGCCCCCGCTCCCGGCCCCGCCGGCACACCTTCCAGCCCCGCCGGCGTTTGAGGCGCCCTTCCAGCCCCGCCGGCGTTTGAGGCGCGGGGCCCGGGGCGGAGCCCCGGCAGCGGCGCCGCGCCCGCCCGGCGGCCCGGCGGCCCGGCACGGCCCGGCCGCGCGGCCCCTGTCAGACCCCGGTGGGACACTCGCACCCATGAGCGACCGCACTCCCCGGTGGGCCCTCGCCGAGGACGGCGACGGGTGGTGGCACGCCGCGCCCGTCGACCCCGCCGACGGAGCCCGGATGCGCGTCCGCGACCCCGCCGACGCGGTGCGCGCCGCCCCGCCCGGTACCCGCTGGGTCTGGGCGTCCACCGCGGCCGTGTATCCGCGCCTGCTCGCCGCCGGTGCCCGCGTCGAGCGGTGCCACGACATCGAGGACGCCGAGCTGCTGCTCCTCGGCCACGAGGGCCGCTCCGGCGAGCCCCGATCGGCGGCCGCCGCCTGGGCCAGGCTCACGCACGCCCCCGTACCGCCCGATCCGCGCCCGCGCGCCGCCGAGCCCCGCGTTCAGGACTCCCTCTTCGACCCGCAGCCCACCCCGGTCCCCCTGGACGCCCTGCTCGCCGTCCACGCCGACCAGGCGAAGCGGCAGGGTGCCACCGCCCACCCCGACCGGATGCGGCTGCTCGTCGCCGCCGAGTCGGCGGCCTTCCTCGTCGCTGCCGAGATGAACCGCGCGGGCCTGCCCTGGCGGGCCGACGTGCACCGCGCGCTGCTGACCGAGCTGCTCGGTGAGCGGTACGCGGGCGGCGGTGAGCCCCGGCGCCTCGCCGAGCTCGCCGACCGGGTGTCCGCCGCCTTCGGCAGACGCGTGCGCCCCGATCTGCCCGCCGACGTCATCAAGGCCTTCGCCGGGGCCGGGATCAAGCTCAAGTCCACCCGCCGCTGGGAGATCCAGGAGCTGGACCATCCCGCCGTCGAGCCGCTGATCGAGTACAAGAAGCTGTACCGGATCTACACCGCGCACGGCTGGGCCTGGCTCGCGGACTGGGTCCGCGACGGCCGTTTCCGCCCGGAGTTCATCCCCGGCGGGACGCTCACCGGCCGCTGGGTCACCAACGGCGGCGGGGCCCTGCAGATCCCCAAGGTGATCCGCCGGGCCGTGGTCGCCGACCCCGGCTGGCGGCTCGTCGTCGCCGACGCCGACCAGATGGAACCGCGCGTGCTCGCCGCGATCTCCCGCGACCCCGCCTTCATGGAGGTCGCCGGGGAGGCCTCGGACCTCTACACCGCCGTCTCCCGGCAGGGTTTCTCCGGCGACCGGGACAAGGCCAAGCTCGCCGTGCTCGGCGCCGTGTACGGCCAGACCTCCGGGGACGGCCTGAAGAACCTGGCCGCGCTCCGCCGCCGCTTCCCCCGCGCGGTCGCGTACGTGGACGACGCGGCGAAGGCCGGGGAGGAGGGCCGGCTCGTACGGACCTGGCTGGGCCGCACCTGCCCGCCACCGGCCGGCTCCGGCGAGGGGGACGAGGCGGGCGACGGCGGCGTGGATCCGGGCGAGGCGGACGGGGAGGGCGGGGCCGGGACCCCGCAGGACCGGGACGGCGCCTGGACCCCGAGCTACGCCTCCACCAACACCCGGGCCCGCGGGCGGTTCACCCGTAACTTCGTCGTCCAGGGCAGCGCGGCCGACTGGGCCCTGCTGCTGCTCGCGGCCCTGCGGCAGGCGACCGCCGGTATGCGGGCCGAGCTGGTGTTCTTCCAGCACGACGAGGTCATCGTGCACTGCCCGGCCGAGGAGGCCGGGGCCGTGGTGGAGGCGATCCGCGCCGCCGGCGACCGGGCCGGCCGGATCGCCTTCGGCGACACCCCGGTCCGGTTCCCGTTCACCACGGCGGTCGTGGAGTGCTACGCGGACGCCAAATGAGGCGGACCGGGGGGACCGGCCGGTGGATCAGCCGGTGGATCAGCCGGTGGAGGCCGTCTGGTTCCACTCGGGGGCGAGAGCGATCTTCCGCAGCTGATCCATGGTCAGCGCGGGCGCGGGACGCGTGGCCGGGCCGTTCTGATCGGCCGTGTTGAAGGCGGTGACCACCACGCGCAGCCCGTCCGTGCGCAAGGTGTCCACGCTCCACTGCGTCACGCTCCTGTCCTTGTCGCCCGGACCCGCCGTGACCTTCACCTTGGTGCCGTCGGGTTCCGTGACGAAGGACTGCTTCCCCGTGAACCCCGGGTGCTCCGAGCCCTGCTGGACGTTCATCTGGAGCAGGGACCTGCCCTTGCCGTCGTCGAGAACGACATAGCCGTACGCGCCCCGCCCTCCCTGGGAGATGACCGGGACGGTGATCTCGAGCCCGGCCATCAGGTGCTTGAGGGCATCCACGGCATACCGGTCCCGCAGGGCGATCGACTCCGGCGGCGGCGCCGGCTCGGGTTCGGCCGCCGGCAGGTCGTTCAGCGCCGCATGCCACTTGTCCGAGGTGACCACGGTCTTCAACTGCGCGATGGTCAGAGGCGGGTCGGTCCGGGAGACGGAGGCTCCCTTGTCGGCAGCGGCGTTCCACTCGGAAGCGTCGACCAGGAAACCCTGCGGGGTCACGAGCACGGCCCGCCAGACCTTGGTGTCCGTCCGGCGGTCCGGGTACTCGTATCCCTGGTGGAGCAGCAGTCGGGAACCGTCGGGCAGTTGCTCGGTCCGGCAGTCGTCGTAGGCGTGCACGTTCTTGTCCGCGCATTCGGTGTGACCGCGGGCCGAGGCGCCGAAGGGGTCCACCCGCTGGAGGCCGAGGGTGATGGCCGCCCGGCCCTTCCCGTCGTCGTACACGGCGGCGACCATGGGGCCCAGCTCGTCGCCGGTGCCCCGCGCGGACGTCTTGGTGACCTTCCCGCCCGGCAGGAGCTCCGTCAGGTTCCCGACCATCTGGTCGGCGGTGACCGTGCCGGCGCCGGTACGCCGCTCCTGGCCCGACGGAGTCGGCGGCGCCTCCGCATCGGCCGCACCCGGGGCGCCCACGGCGCCGGAGCCGCCGGATCCCGCGAGCAGGCCGCCGGAGTAGGCCCCCGCCGCGGCGATGGCGAGCAGGGCCAGCACGGAACCACCGGCCACGGCGGCCCGGCGGCGTGCCGCCAGCCGTCGGCCGCGGCCCTCGCCCGCCTCCGCGAGAGACCCGGGGTCGGTCGTGAAACCCTCCCCCGTGCGCCGGAGGGTTTCGGCGAGTTCGGCTTCAAAAGACATGGGGAACCAGACCTTCCGTTGCAAGGGTGGAGTGGGGAGCGAGGGGTCGGGAGCCGGCCCGGGCGGACCGGCCGTCTCAGAGGTCCGCGAAGGCCGTGAGACTGCCGCCCAGCTGCTCCCGCAGCCGGGCGAGCGCCCGCGTGGTCCGGGTACGGACCGCCGCCGAGCTGGAGTTCATCGCGTCGGCGGTCTCCTCGACGCTGCGGTCCTCCCAGAAGCGCAGCACCAGCACCGCCCGGTCCTTGGGCGCCAGCCGCCCCAGCGCCTCCAGCAGCGTCAGCCGCAACGCCGGATCCTCGCCGCCCGCCGCGGGGGCGCGCGAGTCGGGGACGTCCCCGACCGGCCGCTCCCCCGCCGAGCGGCGGCGCTGGTGCGTGAGGAAGACCCGTACCAGCACCGTCTGCGCGTACGCCGCCGGATTGTCGATGCGGGAGATCCGCCCCCACTGCAGGTACATCCGCCCCAGCGTCTCCTGCACCAGGTCCTCCGCGAGGTGGGTGTCCCCGCTCACGAGCAGACACGCCGACCGGTACAGATGGCCCGAGCGGCCCGCCGCGAACTCACGGAACCCTTCTCTGCGCCGCTGCCGCATTCACTCCCCCTCGCGTCCGTCTCACCCCTCTGACGCGATGGCGGCGGGGAATGTTTCACCCCCCGCTGAGGAATGTCTCCTCCGCCCGCCGCCGATCCCGTCAGCACTCCCGCAGGAAGCCGCTCAGCCCAGGTCGTGGAAGTACACGTGGAACTCCTCGCGGACGAAGCCCTCCGCCTCGTACAGCCCCTGCGCGACGGTGTTGTCGTACGCGGTCTCCAGCTGCACCCCGGACACCCCGGCCTCCCGGGCCCGGCGCAGCACCTCGCGCAGCAGTGCCCGGCCCGCCCCGGTGCGCCGGCCCGCCGGGGCGACGTACAGGTCGTTGAGGACCCATGAGGTCCGCAGGGAGAGGGACGAGAACCCGCGGTAGACCTGTGCGAACCCGACCGTGCCGGTCTCCGGGACATCGGCGAGCAGGACCAGGGACTCGTCCTTGGCGATCCGCTCCGCCAGGAAGGCCCGCGGGGCGTCCGGGTCCTCGATGTCCACCTCGTAGAAGTCGAGATAGCCGCGGAACAGCACGGCCGCCGTCTCGACGTCCGCCTCGCCGGCCGCGCGGACCGAGACGACGGTCGCGGCGTCCTCCCCCGGCGGCCGCATCTCCTGCTGTGCCGCCTGTGCCTGACCGTTCATGTGCGTCTCCCTCGGGGGTGTTGCGCGCGCCGCAGAGCATGGGTGGGTCGAGGGTGACCGGCGGTGCGGACCCTCGACGCCCTACGCTACGGCGGGAGTCGGCCGCGGGGGAGAACCGTCCGAGGACTTGAGATATTCGGCGCACACTCCGTCAGGAAGCCGGCTGGGCGGGGAGGGTGTAGACCCGGTCCGGAGTCACGATCTTGGTGATCGCCTCACCGAACAGGGTGCTGGGCTCCTGTCCCGCGTAGCCGATGTCCGTGTTCAGCAGCACGACGAGCGTGGCCCGGGACTCCGGCAGGTAGAGGACCAGTGATCCGTAGCCCGGCAGTGAGCCGTTGTGGCCGATCCAGCCCTGGACGTTGAAGATCCCGAGGCCGTAGCCCGTGCCGGGGAGCGCGTCGACCACTTTCAGCCGCTGCGCCTGGGTGGCGGGGGTCAGCAGGGTCCCGGTCGCCAGGGTCTTCGCCCAGCTGCGCAGGTCACTGAGGTCGGAGATCATCGCTCCGGCGGCCCAGCCCCAGGAGGGGTTCCAGTCGGTGGAGACCTCGACCTTCCCTGAGGCGGTCTGGTTCGTGTAGCCCTGGGCGTGCGGACTGGGGAACTCCGCGCCCGTGGGGAAGAGCGTGTGCCCCAGCCCGGCCGGTTCGACGACCTCCCGGTCGATGTACCGGCCGAGGGGGACACCGGTGACCTTCTCCACCACCAGCCCGAGGAGGATGAGGTTGGTGTTGCAGTAGTAGAACTTCGCGTTCGGCTCGAACAGCACCGGGTGCTTGAACGAGTACGCGAGCAGTTCCTGCGGGGTGAAGGGCCGGTCGGGATCGCTGGTCAGCGCCTTGTAGAAGTCCTCGTCGGCGGAGTAGTTGAACAGACCGCTGCGCATCCCGGCCAGCTGGCGCAGGGTGATCCGGTCGCCGTTCGGCACCCCGTCGATGTACTTCCCGATCGGGTCGTCCAGCCCGACCTTGCCCTGGTCGACGAGTTCGAGGAGGGCGGTGACGGTGAAGGTCTTCGTCACGCTCCCGATGCGCATGTTCAGGTTCGGGGTCATCGGCGCGCCCGTGGCCTTGTCCGCGACGCCGAAGGACCGTACGTACTCGCCCTTGCCCGGCGCCGACACGGCCACGATCACGCCGGGAATCCTCGCCTCGGCCAGGACCTTCTTGACGGCGTCGTCCAGCTGGCGGGCCACGGCCGGGGTCAGCCGCGGAAACTCGTCGGAGGCGGGGTTCGGGGTCGGGGCGGGCGAGGGGGGCGGCGTCGGGGCCGGAGCCGGGACGGCCGCGGCCGGCACGGGCGCTGCCGCGGCATCCCGGGCGTACACCGCCCCCGCTCCCCCGCCCACAGGACCCGCCGCGAGTCCGACCGCAGCCAGGACCAGTGCCGCACTGCGCCATCGTGTCGTCATGCCCGGCCTCCTCGCACGCCAAGCCCGCGCCCCCACCCTTCCACGCTAACGCCGTGCTCCCGGGCGGGCGACCGGAGCTGCGAGGGGGATACGAGGAGGATGTGAGGGGGATGCGGGCCGTGCAGGACGGCGCGAAGTAGTCTAAAAATCTATTCTAGAACTGCCCTTGCACAGGCCAGACTTCACCCATGACCGGTCCCACCTCCGGCCCGCGGCCGGAACCCGACGAGCAGCCGCCCGCCGGCTTCGGGCCGCCACCCGCACCGTTCGAGCCGCGGGCACCGGCCCCGCCGCGGCCCCTGCCCGCCACCGTGCCCCCACGGCCCGCCGGGGACGCCGGGGCCGGCCCGTCCGCCCCGTCCGGCCGGTCCGGGCCGTCGGTGCCGCGGCGGGTGATCGCCGTCGCGGCGCTGCTCGCCTCCCTGCTCCTGATCGGCAGCGGCGCGTACCACCTCACCCTCACGCTGCGCGGCGCCGGCGAGCCCGCGCAGCCGAAGGCCGGCCCTTCCGGATCCCCCTCGGTCGACCAGGGCGACGGCAAGGGCCCCGGCGGGGGCAGCGACACCTACGACCCGAACGCCGGCATCCGGCCGGGCGAGGCCCGGGTCTGGCTGCGCGACCACCAGAGCGAGGTCGCCGGGTCGGGGACCTCGCAGTACGGGCCGTGGCGGGTGGGCGACACCGTGGTCAGCGCGATCCACAACGGGCTCACCGGCTACGCGGTGGCCGACGGCCGAGAGAAGTGGAAGTTCCCGCTCCAGACCTCGCTGTGCGGGGTTCCGCCCGCCCCGTCCGCGAACGGCAGGCTCGTCGTGGCCGTCAAGGAGAGCACCTCGGAATCCTCGCGCTGCACCCACCTCCAGCAGATCGACCTCACCACGGGACAGGCCGGCTGGAAGGTCGCGGTGCCGCCCGAGAACGCCCGCGACAGCACGAGCCAGTTCGAGCTGGCCATCAGCGGCGACACCGTCGCCGTCGCCCGGACGGCCGTCATGAGCGGCTTCTCGGTCACCGACGGCCGCAAGCTCTTCGGCACGTCGAGCCCGAACGGCTGTTACCCGACCGCGTTCGCCGGGGGCTCGCGGCTGATCGGAATCCGCCACTGCTCCGACCCGAAGGACGCCCGCGGACCCGGACGGGCGATGGTCGAGGAGCTGGATCCGGCCACGGCCGCTCCGAAATGGAGCTACAAGTACGAGCAGGACTGGACGGTCGGCCGGGTGCTCTCCGTGGACCCGCTGGTGATCGCCGCGCACCACAAGGACAAGAAGAACTGGAACATCACGGCGTTCGCCGCCGACGGCACGATCCGCTCCCAGGGCTCCCCGGGCTTCGCGGTCAGCGGCCGGTGCAACGGATTCGGCAACGCGAGCGGCTTCCAGGAGTGCTACGCCGCCGCGGCCGACGCCGACACCCTCTACATCGGCGCGGGCAAGCCCGCAGCGAGCCTCGGCATCGACGACACCAACCAGGTGGTGGCCGTCGACCTGAACACGGGCAAGGAGCGGTGGCGCACCGCCGAGCAGCCCAAGGGACGCACCATGTGGCCGCTCGCGGTCGAGGGCGGCCGGGTCGTCGTCTACGTCACCCCGGGCAGCGGCGAGGCCGGCGCGGTCGTCTCCCTCGCCCCGTCCGACGGAGCCTCGCAGCCGGTGCTGCAGAGCCCGGCCGCGGCCACCGGCCCCCAGAGCGTCTTCTACACGCACGGGGTCCGCATCGCGTGGGCGGGCGGACGGCTGTTCCTGCTGAACGGCAGGGTCTACGGTCCGGAGCCGCGGAAGGTGAGCCGCGCGATCCTCTCGTTCGGCAAGTAGCAGTGCCAGTGGGGCAAGCAGGAACGGCAGGGCCGTCAGGGCCGGCAGGCACCAGGAGGGGCACGTGCAGAACCCGTACCGACAGCCGGAGGACTCCGGCGGCCTGTACCAACCGCCGCCGTTCACCGCGCCGCAGGAGCCCGTCGGCGGGCGCAGCGGCAGCAGCAGCGGGCGGAGCAGACGGCAGGTGATCCTCGGGATCTGCGGGCTTGCCGCCCTGGCGCTCGCCGCTGCCGCGACCGGCGTCGTACTCGCCGTCCGCAAGGACCGCGACCGCCCGCCGGCGTCCACCGCGGACCCGACGAAGCCGCTCGTCGCGGGCTGGAAGACGGTGATCAACCCCGCCCACGGCACGGCCTTCGACGTCCCGCCGCAGTGGGAGGTGCTCGAGCCGACCGTCTTCAGCGGCCATACGGACAGCAAGGACCCGGACAAGGTCCTCATCGGGCACACGGCCCCCGCCTTCTACAAGTCCAAGTGGTGCAGCATCGACGGGAACGGCGACGGCCAGGTCACGGACGTCAGGCTCGCCAACACCGGCACCAAGGGCGCGTCCGGCGCCAGGAGCGCCGCCGACATCGCCGAGAAGGAGGCCCCGACCTGGGTCTACGCCGCCTACACCCAGCCGGACAAGAGCCTGGTCAAGGCGGACAAGCCGGTGGAGTACACGACGAAGTCGGGGGTCAGGGGGAGCTACGTCAAGGCCCGCTCCACCGGCGTCGAGCGCACCAACCGCTGTGCGGGCGACGGCCGGTCGGTGGTCTTCGGCTTCAAGAACTCCAAGGGGGACTTCGTCTCCTGGAACTTCTACGGCCGTACGGGCGTCCCAGGTGCCGTGGACGACGCCCTGATCATGCGCATCCTGAGCACGGTCCGGCTGGCGGGCGATCCGAAGGATCCCGCTCCCGTGCCGTGAGCGTCCGCGGCACGTTCACCCTCCGGTCCGGACGTGCCCGACGCGGATGGATGCTCTATGTTGCAGAGGCAAAACACCGGGGGCTTCGTATGGCGCACCTTCAGGAACCGCGCCCCGGAGCGGTGGTTGGTACGGGACAAGCCGAGACTGGGGCAACGGACGACGGATGGCACGGGACTACGACAGCCAGCTTCTGGAGTCGGTGGCGGTACGCCGCCGCAGGATGAGGGACGCGCTGCTCTTCGGTGCGCAGCGGGCACGGCGCACGGCGGACGAGCGGCTCGGAAAGCTGTTCGCGGGCATCGCCATCGCGGCCGTTCTGTGCGCGGGCTGCGTCGGCTGGTCCTTCATCCAGCACACGCTCGCGAAGCAGAAGGCCGAACAACAGCAGAAGCAGCAACAGATGCAGCAGGGGCAGGTGCAGCCGCCCCCGCTGCCCGCCGCGTCGCAGCAGCCGTCCGGCCCGGCGGGCGCCCCTGCGGGCAGCCCGTCCGCGTCGAAGGCACCGAAATCACCGAAGACGTCGTCCCCCACGCCCTCGCAACCGGCCAAGTCGCCGGGCAAGTCGCCGGCATCGACGCCGACGGCGACGCCGGCGAAGCCGTAGAGGAAGAAGCAGAGACGTGTGGATCCGGGAGAGTTCACGGTCCCGCACCCGCCACATGTCCCCCTTGGCCCGAAAGGTCGCAATCCCGCGATGATAGGTTCCCGTAAGTGGTGAGCACAGCAACGACTTCCCGGTCGCAACTGAGTCGGGTGACCCTGGTCGGCGAGCGGCGCCGGGCCGACATGGTCCTGCCCTCCGACACCCCCATCGGGCAATTGCTGCCGGACATATTGCAGTTGCTCGACGACCGGACCGCGTCACGTCCGATGACCCGTCAACTGATCACCTCGGACGGTTCCGCGCTGCCGCACGACAGCACGCTCGCGACGGCCGGTGTGGCCGACGGTGCCGTCCTGCGCCTCGTCAGGAGCCACTCCGCACCGCCCGCCCCCGTGGTCCACGACGTCACCGACCTGGTGGCCGACGACCTCGACCTGCGCGCCTGGCGCTGGCGTCCCTCCGCCCGGAGGGGCAGCGCGGGCGTGGCGACCGTCGCCCTCACGGTGACCGCCGCGCTCCTCGCGCGCCGGGAGTTCGCCCTCGAGTCGCTGACCGGCACCCTGGCCGCGCTCACGCTCGTCCTGATGGCCGCCGGAGCGGTCGTCTCCCGGATCGGGAAGGGCAACCTGGGGCTGGCGACGGCCCTCCTGTTCGCCTCCGGCGGGCTGGGCGTGCTCACCGCGTGGACCGCCGCGGACGCCTACGACTGGTCGGGCATCGCGCGGCTCGCCGCCGTCGCGGCCGCGCTCGTCCTGACGCTGGTCCTGCTCGGGTACTTCTCGCCGCTCGGCCGCGGCGGGCTCATCGGCGCCGTGGCCACCGCGGTGATCACCGCCGTGTGGGAGGCCGTCGCCGCCGTCCAGGACGACCCGTCCAAGCTCGGTGCGGTCATGGTCCTCCTCTCCGTGGTGGTGCTCGGCCTGCTGCCGCGCCTCGCCCTGATGGCCTCGGGGCTCACCGCCCTGGACGACCGGCGCTCGGGCGGCACCTCCGTCAGCCGCCACGAGGTGGGCAACGCACTGGCCGCCACCCATCGCGGGCTCGCCCTCGCGACGATCGTCACCGCGGTCTCCGCAGCCGCCGCCGGCTGGCTGCTGACGCTGGCGGACAAGCCGTCCGTGTGGACGGTGACGCTGCCCGCCCTCGTGGCCGTGGTGCTCCTGTCGAGGGCGCGGGCCTTCCCGCTGGTCGCCGAGGTCGTGGCACTGATCGCCGCGGCGGCACTGCTCCTCGTACGGCTGGTGATGCTGTGGATCGAGCACGGCGGGGGCGCCGGACCTCTCGCCGTCCTGGGCGCGACGGCACTGCTGCCGCTGCTCGCCCTCGCGGTGCAGCCGGCGGAGCACGTGCAGGTCCGGCTGCGGCGCACGGCCGACCTCATCGAATCGGTGGGCATGGTGGGACTCTTCCCGCTCGCCGTCGGCGTGTTCGGCGTGTACGGGCAGCTGCTCAACAAGTTCTGAGAAAAGGGGCAGGGGCAGACAATGCCGAACGGAGACAACTGGCAGGGCGACGTCCTGCGCGACCTCAGGGGCGGAGCGCAGCCCGCGGCCCCGGGTCCCGGAGGTCAGCAGCAGCCGATGACGGGTCCCGGCGCGGGTGCGCCCGGCGCGGGCGGGCAGGTCCCCGCCGGGGCCGCCCCGGATCCCGCGTACGGGTACCCGCACCAGGACCCGGCCGCGGCGACGGCGGGCCCGGCTCACGCCGCGCCCCAGGGCCACCGGCCGCCGCAGCCGCGGCAGCAGGCCCCCTACGCCTCCGGGGGGAGCGCGCAGGCGCCCCGTACCCCCGAGTCCCGGCCCGCGGTGGACCGGAGCCTCGCCGGGGTGGGCCGGGGGGCCCGGCGCGGTGAGCCCTTCGCCGCCCGCGCCGTGCGCGCGGTACGCAGAACCGTTTCCTCGTCCGCGTCCCGCGAGGTCGCCGAGGCCACCCGCGCCGCCGAACTGCTCCAGCAGCCCGTCACCACCGGCCGCCAGATAGCCGTCACCTCCATCCGCGGCGGCGCCGGCAAGTCCACGGTCGCCGCGCTGCTCGGCACCACGTACGCGCACTACAGGCAGGACCCCGTCCTCTTCGTCGAGGCCGACCCCGCCCTCGGCTCGCTGCCGATCCGGCTCGGCGCCGAGACCCTGCGCTGGACCACCGGTGACGTCGCGGACATCGTCGAGCCCCAGATGTCGCTGCTCGACATCACCGGCTACCTGGTCCAGCTCCGCGACAACGCCTGGCTGCTGCCCGGCAGCCAGGGCCAGATCGGCGCGATGCTCGACACCCGGTCCTACGAGCGGGCCATGGTCGCGCTGCGCCGCTACTTCGGGGTGACCGTCGTCGACTGCGAGACCCTGCCCGCCGAGGTCGCCCGCGTCGCGCTCTCCGCCTCCCAGGCCCGCGTCCTGACCACCCCGGCCACCCTGGACGGCGTCAGCAGCACGCACGCCGTCCTGCAGTGGATGCAGGGCCTGCCCCCGCACGTGATGGCGAGCACCGTCGTCGTGCTCACCGAGCAGGCGCCGCGCTCGGGAATCGACCTCGCCGAGGCCGTGCGCACCCTGCAGGCCGCCGGGCCGAGCGTCCACGTCCTGGCGTACGACCGCCACCTGGCGGACGGCGGCCACATCCGTACAGAACTGCTCGCCCACTCGACCAGGCAGACCGCCGCCGCGCTCGCCGCGGACGTCTTCCAGCTCTCCCAGAAGCGCCACTGACGATGAGTACCCGACTGATCCACCGCCCGGCGCGGACCGTCAGGCCCCCGGCCGCGCCCGCGGCACGCACGATCGAGGCCCCGCCGAACCTCCCCGAGGGGAAGGCGGGCAACATCGCGATGTCGCTGCTGCCCGTCGCCGGAGTCATGTCCTCCGTCGTGATGATGACGGTCGTCCGCAACAGCCAGTTCGCCGCCCTCGGCGCACTGATCCTCGTGGTCACCATCGTCGGCTCGCTCGCGCTGGTCTTCTCGCAGCGCGGCAAGGCCCAGCGCACCCGCCGTACCCAGCGCGAGGCCTACCTCGCCTACCTGGAGGAACTGCGCGAGGAGCTCGCCGGCGAGGAACGCGAGCGCGGCGAGCACGCCGACGTGCTCAACCCGCCGCCGCACGCCCTGTACGACATCGTCCGCGACCCGGCCCGGCTGTGGGAGCGCCGCCGCATCGACGGCGACTTCCTGCGCGTGCGCGTCGGCACCGGCGAAATGCCCGTGCGCGACCTCCAGATGGGCCAGCAGGGTTCCTCCGTCCTCACCCCGCCCGACCGCTTCATGCTCAACGAGGCATCGGCGCTGACGGCCCGCTTCAGCAACGGCACCGAGCTCCCGCTCACCGTGCCGCTCGACCGCGTCGGCAACATCAGCGTCATCGGCCCCCGCGAGGACTGCCTGCGGGTCGCACGCGCCCTGCTCGTCCAGGCCGCCGCCCTGCACGCCCCCGACGACGTGGCCGTCGCCCTCGCCGTCCCCGGCGACCGGCTCACCGACTGGGAGTGGGCCAAGTGGATGCCGCACCTGCTCGACACCGAGCAGCTCGACGGCCCCGTCGCCGCCCGCCGCATCGCCCCCTCCCCCGCCCAGCTCGCCCGCCAGGTCGGCCCGGAGCTGCGCCGCCGCGCCTCCTACGCCGCCGAGGTGCGCCGCGGACTCTCCGGCAAGGACGCCCTCGCCATGACGTCCCGGCTGCTCGTCGTGACCGACGGGCACGGTGAGGACGCCGTCGAACTGCCGCGCCCCGATGACGCCGTCGGTCTGCGCGAGATGGGCATCACCGTCCTCCACCTGCTCGAGCAGCGGGTCCAGGAACCCGGGCACGTCGGCGTACGGATCACCGTCGACGGCGACCGGGTGCTCATCGAGGACCTCCGCCAGGACGAGCCCATCAGCGCCCACGGCACCGTGGACGAGGTCGGCATCCCCTTCGCCGAGGGCCTGGCCCGGATGCTCGCCCCGCTGCGGCTGTCCGCCGAATCCCTCATCGACGCCCCCCTGTCCGGCCCCGTCGACTTCGCCGACCTGCTCGGCATCGACGACGTGGCCCGCCTCGACCTGCCGAGCCTGTGGGCCCCGCGGGCCGAGCGCGCGTTCCTGCGCGTCCCCATCGGCATCAGCGACTCCCGCGAGCCCGTGCTGCTGGACCTCAAGGAGTCCTCCGAGCTGGGCATGGGCCCGCACGGCCTGTGCGTCGGCGCCACCGGTTCCGGCAAGTCCGAACTGCTGCGCACCCTCGTCCTCGCCCTGGTGGCGACGCACCCGCCGGAGGACCTCTCCCTGGTCCTGGTCGACTACAAGGGCGGCGCCACCTTCGCGCCCTTCGCCGACCTGCCGCACGTCGCCGGCGTCATCACCAACCTGGAGAACCAGGCCGGTCTCGTCGAGCGCGTCCACGCCTCGCTCGCCGGCGAGGTCAAGCGCCGCCAGCAGGTCCTCAAGGACGCGGGCAACGTCGCGGACATCGGCGACTACGCCGCGCTGCGCGCCGAACGGCGGCCCGACCTGGACCCGCTCCCCCACCTGTTCGTCGTCATCGACGAGTTCGGCGAGCTCCTCACCGCGAAGCCCGACTTCATCGACCTCTTCCTGTCCATCGGCCGCATCGGCCGCTCCATCGGCGTGCACCTGCTGCTCTCCAGCCAGCGCATCGAGGGCGGCAAGCTCAAGGGCCTGGACACCTACCTCTCGTACCGGCTGGGCCTGCGCACCTTCTCCGCCGACGAATCCCGTACGGTCCTGGACACCACCGACGCCTTCCACCTGCCGCCGCTGCCCGGCTTCGGCTACCTCAAGGTCGACACCAGCCACTACGAACGGTTCAAGGCGAGCTACGTCTCCGGCGCCTACCGGGGACCCGTACAGCGCGCCGAGGACGAGGACAGCGGCCCGCTCGCCCTGGAGTACGAGGCCTTCAACACCCTCTCCAAGCCGGAGAGCACCGGCGGCCAGGAACCCTCCGCGCGGCGCCGCGAGACCGGCCCGACCGAGATGGGCGTCATCGTCGATCAGCTGCAGCACGCCGCCGCCCCGGTACGCCGGATCTGGCTGCCCCCGCTGCCCGACGCGATCGCCCTGGACACGGTCGCCGGCCCCCTCGACGTGGGCACGCGCGGAATGCAGCTCTCCAAGCGCCGCGGACGCCTCATGGTGCCGCTCGGCCTGCTCGACGACCCGACGAAGCAGTGGCAGGGCGAGTGGTTCCTCGACCTCACCGTCGCGGGCGGCCACGCCGCCGTCATCGGCGGCCCGCAGTCCGGCAAGACCACCCTGCTGCGCACCCTGGTCCTTTCGCTCGCGCTGACCCACACCCCGCAGGAGGTCGGCGTCTACGGCCTCGACCTGGTCGGCGGCGGCCTCCAGGCGCTGTCGGGTCTGCCGCACGTGGGCGGGATCGCCGGACGCGCCGACCGCGAGCGCGCCGCCCGTACCGTCGAAGAGGTACGCACCATGCTCGCCCTGCGCGAGGACCTCTTCCGCGAGCACGGCATCGACTCCGTCGAGCAGCTGCGCAGCCTGCACGCGGCCGGCCGGCTGCCCCGGCTGGCCTCCGCCGAGATCGTCCTGGTCATCGACGGCTTCGGCGCGCTGCGCGACGACTTCGAGGAGCTCGACGACGCCATCGTCGACATCCTCAAGCGCGGTGGCGGCTACGGCATCCACGTCGTCGCGGGCATGCTCCGCTGGAACGACGTCCGCATCGCCACCCAGTCGAACTTCGGCACGCGCGTCGAGCTGCGCCTCAACGACCCCAGCGAGTCCAGCATCGAGCGCAAGCTCGCCGAGACCCTGTCGCCCGACGAGCCGGGCCGCGTCCTCACCGACGGCAAGCTCTTCGCACAGGTGGCACTGCCCCGCACGGACGGCCTCCGCGACACCTCCGAGCTGGGGTCGGTGCTGGAGCGCACGGCCCGTACGATCCGCGCCACCTGGAGCGGCGAGGCGGCCCAGCCGGTCCGGGTGCTGCCGCACCTGCTGGAACCGCACCTGCTGCCGGGTCCGGTCGGCGAGCCCCAGCGGGTGCCGATCGGTCTCGACCAGACCGCACTGGCGCCCGTACTCCTCGACCTGTTCCACCACGACCAGCACCTGCTGGTCATGGGCGACAGCGAGTGCGGCAAGACCAACCTGCTGAAGACGATCGCCGGCGGCCTCATCGAGCGATACGGCCAGGACGAACTGGTCTTCGCGATCATGGACCCCCGGCGCAGCCTGCGCGGTGTGGTCCCGGAGGAGTTCAACGGCGGCTACGCCTACAACTCCAAGATGTGCGCCGGGCTGGCTGCTGGCATCGCCGCGGAGCTGGAGCGGCGGCTGCCCGACGACAGCGCCCCGCTGGAGGACCTGGAGCCCGGCAGCTGGGGCGGCGGACCGCGAATCGTGGTCCTCGTCGACGACTACGACGTGCTCACCACCGCGGGGCAGTCACCGCTCGCCCCGTTCGTTCCGTACATCCCGGCCGCGATGGACATCGGCCTGCACTTCGTCCTGACGCGCCGCGTCGCGGGCGCCTCGCGCGGCATGTACGAGCCGCTGGTGCAGGGCCTGCGCGAATCGGGGGCCTCGGCGATCGTCATGGCGGGCGACCGGAGCGAGGGACAGCTCTTCCCGGGGGTGTACGCCTCCCAGCAGCCGGCCGGGCGCGGGGTGCTCGTCCGCAGGGGCCAGTCCAACCGCCTGATCCAGACCGTGTACACGCCCGAATAACGCGCGCCTGCCGAACCGACGACCTGCGAAGGACCCCACGACCACATGACCAAGGACGTCATAGCCCTCACCCAACGGATGCCCGAGCCGTGGGCGGTGCTCGCCGGTCTCCTCTCCGGAGGCCCGGACAAGCTGGTGAACGCGACGGGCGAGGGAGCGGTCATCCAGCTCTGCGACGAGCAGGGACGGCCGCTGGTCTCGATCGAGGCGCCGATGCTGGTGCAGGTCGAGGGCGAGGCCGAGCGGCTGCTCGGGGCCACCCCGCCGCGCGTTCCGTACTGGTGGACGGAGGCCCGCGCCACCACCGGTGTCCCCGACGCCGTGCGCCTGGCCGGGACCTTCGCCGCCCGCCTCGCCTCCCTGGCCGGGGGGACGGCCTGGCCGCCGGAGGCGACGCGGTCGGTGAGCGTGGTGAAGACCGACGGGGTCGGCGTCGCGCCCACGCCGGCCGCCGCGCAGCCCGCCGTCGACGTGCTGACCCCCCACGTCGCCGTGGTCATCATGGACCGCCCCGTCGTCGCCATGACGGCCTGGCTCTCCGACGCCTTCCGGGCCGCCGCGGCGGCCGAGCGGGGCCTGCAGGTCGTCACCCCGCCCGGGACCGTGCTGTCCCCGGCGGTCCTGGCGAACATGCCGGAGTGGCCCTCGCGGTGGGTCGTGCAGGACGAACGGGAGGGCTACTACGACGGGCTCTCGGGTGCGGTGCTGCGCTGGCAGGAGGGCATGTTCGCCACCGTGGTGTCCGAGGCCGCCACCGAGGAGGACCCGCAGACCCCGGTGGCCGCCGCGTACAAGGAGGTCACCGAGACCCCCGAGCGGCAGCTGGCCATCACCTTCCGCACCATCCACCCCGCGGACGACCGGCTGGTGCTGGGCGGAGCCCTGGAGACGGTGTGGCGCGAGCTGACCGGCCGGCCCCCGGCGGGCTGGGGCACGGCCGAACCGGCGAACCTGCCCTGGTCGCCGGGCCGGCTGACGGACGTGGCGTTCGCGCGGGCCCCCGAGCCGACCTGGTTCGTGGTCGTGGGCAGCCCGGAGCGGCCCGGCCTCGCCACGGTGCGGGTCAGCCGTACGAAGGCGGGCGTGGAGGAGACCGTGACGCTGGCGCTCGGCTACGGCGCCGACGAGGAACCGCCGCTGGACGCCCTGCCCCGTACGGCGGAGGCACTCGCCACCCGCCACCACCTCCAGTCGATGCTCGTACAGCTCCGCAAAGCGCGCCGCGATCTGCTGGTACCGCCGCGCTTCGAGGGGCCGGGCGTGCCGCTGGCCTTCGTCCTGGGCTCGGAAGAGGTCCGGGGCATGCCGGACGACCGGGCCCGGCGGACGCCGCTCGCCCAACAGCCGGTGCGGCTGGGGCCGAAGACCCGCCCGGCGTACTACTACCCGCTGCCGGGGGATCCGTCGGACCTGTCTGGCTGGGCGGACTTCGAGCGGCTCGTGAGCCACCTCAAGGGCGTGTGAAGGTTGTCTGGCGGTTTGTCATAGACCAGTCACAACCGGGCCGTTGCAGGTTGCAGGAGCGATGTAAGTTGATAAAAATGAACATACTGACGATCGATCGAGTGTGCGGGGGAGTGGGATGAAGTTCGACATGGGGACGCAGGTTCTGACGAACCTGATGTCGGGGTCGCGGAATTCGAATACGGATCTGGGGTCGCTGGTCAAGCAGCTGGTGGCTGCGGCGCAGCCGCTGGAGGGCAAGTTCCAGGGGCAGGGCAAGGTGGCGTTCGACTCGTTCAAGCTGCGTGCGGATGCCATTGCGAAGGAGCTGAACGCTTCGCTGGCGGCGATCCTGGGTGGTCAGTCGGGCATGGAGCAGGCGTTCGGTTCGGGTGATCAGGAGCAGGGTGAGAACGCCCGTCAGCAGCAGGGTGCGGCGAACTTCGACGCGGCGCGTTTCCGGGGCCGCTGAGCCCGCAGGTTCCGGGCCTTCCGGACCTTCCGGTTTGTCTGGATTGTTGTCTTCTTCACGGGGAGTGTGGTTGTGATGTCGGGTGGGACGGATCGTCGTGCGTATGACGTGGGTGCCTCGACGGAGGTGCAGGGCGGTATCAAGGCGGTGATCGGTCAGCTGGACACGGTGATCGCGGCGCGTGAGGCGCAGGTGGCGGCTGCGATGTCGGACTTCACGGCGGAGGGTGTGGCGGATGACTACCACGCCAAGGAGCTGCGGTGGAAGAACGCTTCGCAGGAGGTCAAGAACATCATCCAGCTGTTGAACACGACGCTGGCGAAGAATGACGCGACGGCGCAGCAGACGTTGCAGCGGGCGCGGACCGCGGTCAACAACATCGGCTGAGCAGGATCGTTTCAGCCGGTCGGTGGGTCGGCAGGTCAGCGGGTCGTAGGACTGTAGGGGTAACACGGGGGTGGGTCGTCGGTGACGTCGTGGGATATCAAGCCGCAGGGTGTGCAGGGCCACTTGAAGACGGTCGGTGGGAATGCCGGTGAGCTGGAGACGGCGTTGAACACGTTGCTGACGGCGATGTCGGAGGCGGCTCAGGCGGCGGGGACGGCTGTTCCGGGTTCGCAGTCGGGGATGACTCCGCAGGGTCCGCTGGCTCCGGGTGCGGGGCCGGCTCCGGGTTCGGCTTTTGTGGCGCCGCAGAAGGCGATGGGGCCGGTGGCGGCTGCGCTGGGTGAGTATCTGACGGCGCGGAAGCCCGAGTTCAAGTCGATGGCGGAGCGGATCGAGGCGTGTATCCGTGGTGCGGTGCTGGCGACGAACGAGTACCTGCAGGGTGATCTGGACCAGGCCAAGGAGGCGCAGGACGCTGCGCGGTCGGTGAATCTGGACCTGCTGCGTGAGAAGACGGGGGAGAAGAAGTGAGCGGGGGCGCGCCGGTCGATCCGGCTGAGATACCGGTTTTCACGGGTGATCTGGCGGTGCTGGACGAGAAGGTGAAGCTGATCTCGTCGGGTGGTGCCACCGTTTCGACGAAGGCCTCGGACGTCCATACCAGTTTTGGTGGGTTGCAGGCGTTCTATCAGGCGCCGGAGGCGGATCAGCTGTTCGCGACGACGAAGCCGGTCCAGGATCTGGGTCTGAAGCTCAGTTCTGACATGTGCACGATCGCGGGTGCGCTGGGGACGTACTCGCGTGACGCGGCTCCGATCATCAAGAAGCTGGAGAGTCTGCGGGCGGAGGCGCAGGCGTTCCGGGAGAAGACGGAGAAGGAGGACAAGTGGGCCGAGGACGGCGATCTGATCGACGAGAACCTCGAGCGGCGTAACAAGGTCGCGGAGGTGTGGGAGGAGTTCCACGCGGTGGAACGGGCCGCTCACGCGAAGATCGTCGCTCTGGTCAACGGGAAGCCGTTGCGGGTGAACGACGGCTCCAACGCGGCGGACATGTACGGGTATGACGCGGAGGCGTTGAAGCAGGCGAAGTCCCTGCCGTGGGGTGATGCGGTGGAGGAGTCGATTCCCGGGTGGCAGGTCTGGGAGCATGCCTGGGAGTTCGGCAAGGGCATCGTCGTCGACGGTATCTGGGGAACCCTCAAGGGTCTGGGCGGTCTGGTCGGCCTGCAGGGCTGGGATGTGTTCAAGCAGTCCTGGACGGGCCTTGCCAAGCTCGGTACCGGTCTGGGCATCGCGATGATCCCGGGTGTGGGCCCGCTGTTCATGGCGGCTCCGGACGACAAGCTGCCCTCGTGGCTGCGTGACTCCCGTACCGCGATGAAGGAGACGGGCAAGGCGCTCCTGGCGTGGGACCAGTGGGGTTCGAACCCGGGTCGTGCGGCGGGTGCGGTCACGTTCAATGTGGTGACCACGGTGTTCACCGGTGGTGCGGGCGGTGCGGTCTCGGGTGCGGGCAAGGCGGGTGCGGTCGCCAAGACCCTGTCGTTCGCGGGCAAGGCCGGCCGGGCGATCGACCCGATGACGTACATCTTCAAGGGCGCGGGCGCCGGTTTCTCGAAGATCGGTGATGTGATGGCCGGTCTGAAGGGCATGGGCAAGATCGAGACGCCGAGCATCAACCTGGACGGCGCGATCTCCCTCCCCGAAGGCGCCGTCATGCTCCCCGACGGCGTCATCCACCTCCCCTCCGGTACCGCTGTTCCGGACGGGGCGATCAAGCTGTCCGACGGGAACATCAAACTCCCGGAGAACACCACCACGTTCCCGCCGAACACGGTCAAACTGCCGACGCCCGACGGCACCACGAAGTTCATGGACATCGAAGGCAACATCTACAAGGCCGACGGGTCCCTCGAGCAGAGCGGCAAGAACTCCACCCAGGAGCCCTCACCGGACACCAACGCGGGCGCGGACCTGCCGCGCACCGACGCCCCGAAGACCGACTCCCCCGCCACCGTCAGGGTCCCCGAACTCGCCGGCGTCGCCGCCCGCGGCGGCGACAACCCCATCCACCTCACCTCCGACATCTCCGGCCCCGTCCACACCATCGACAACGCCGCCCACGGCGCCGACAACGTCCCGGGCAGCCACGCACCGAAGGTCGACTCCCCCTCCACGGTCAGGGTCCCGGAACACGAACTCGCCGGCGTCGCCGCCCGCGGCGGCGACAACGGCATCCGGCTCGACTCCGGCCTGTCCGGCCCGGTCCACGCCATGGACAACGGCGCCCACGGCCCGCGCGGCATGGACAACACCCCGGGCGGCCACGCCCCGGACAACATGCCACGGAACGACCTCAACAACCCCGGCAGCACCCCCCGCCCGGACTCCCCGTCCCCGACGGGCGGCACCCACCCGGACACCCCGGGCTCCGGAGCCACCCGCCCGGACGGCCCCGGCGGCACAGGTAGCCACGGCGACGGCCCCGGCGGCACGGGCGGCACCCACCCGGACACCCCGGGTACCGGCGGCACCCACCTCCCTGACGCCCCCGGCACGGGCGGCAGCCACACGCCGCCCCCGGGACCGGCCCCCCTCGACGATGCCACCCGCGCCGCCAACCGCGCGGAGTACGAAGCTGCGCGCGAAGTCCCGCCGAAGGAGCGGACGTCCGCGGAACGGGCTGCCATCACGCGCGAACACGTGTGGCGGGTCAACAACGACCCGGTCTGGCGCGCCGAGCACTACGACAAGTGGGGCCCCGGATACCGCAACAATGCCAACGAACTGGTCGACCGCCAGCTCCTTCCGATCCTCACGCAGAAGTCGGACGGCAGCTGGATCGCCAACAGCGACATCCCCTATGCCGACCCGGAGAGGTTCCACCTGACCCCCCTGGAACGGGGCCGGGACACGGTCGCACCGGACGACCTGACGCACCTCGACAAGGTTGCGGCCAAGCGCTACGCGTGGATGGAACTGAACAAGGCCCAGACGGCATTCGACGACGCCGTGACGCCTGAGACCACCCAGGCACTGGCCGACGCGCAGAAGAACTTCGACAAGATCAGCGAAGGTGCGGCCAACAACAGCAAGATCGGTGAGGCCCTCGGCGAGGAGGCTGCCCGTCGGCACCTGCTCCAGCAGAAGGAGTTCGAGGGAGCCAAGGAAGTCGACGACCCCCCGCTGCCGGAGACGCCCAACGGCTCGAAGAAGTTCGACCAGCTCTGGCGTGACAAGGACGGCAACCTCGTCATCGTAGAGGCGAAGGCCCCCAACGCAAGGCTGGAATGGCGCCAGAGCAACACCCACCCCGTTCACGGCGACCCTGACAACCTCATGATGGTGAAGCAGGGAACCATCGAGTATGTCCGTACGGTCGTGGCCGACATGAAGGGCCGTGCTCTTACCTCGCGTGGCGATGCCAAGTACGCCAAGGAGATCGCCACGGCCCTCGAAAACGGGACGCTGCGGTATGTCCTGGTCCAGGCAGTCGAAAACACCGGCAAGTATGCTGGCGCCAAACTTGAGTACTTCAACATTTTTTAGGAGAAGTGCGTTGGTCTCGATCATCACCCGTCACTCTTTCCCCACGGAGCACGCAGAAGAGGGCATCGCCGTGCTTCAGGAGGATGCAGATGAGCTGATCGAGGGGTTGGAGGAACGCGTCACCAGGCTGGGTGACGCCCTGACCACCACGCTCATCCTGGCGAAGGGCCGTTGTCTGCTGGACCCACAGGCCGCGATCTTCCCCACATGGGATGCCTGGGTCAAAGCGATGCAGGTCGGCTCCGCGGTGTTCGCCACAGCGGCTCCCCCCGGGGAAACCGTCCAGTGCCGCATCGCTCACAAGGACCGCACGCTCCAGACCACAGGCCCCCAGTGGTACACGACTCCCGGTACCTGGCTCGATGCCTTCTACCTGGCGTTGGTGTGCCGCGAGCGGGACAGGATCACCGCCCTGTGCCAGGTGCCCCTGTCCCTGCTGCGGGAGAACGGTCGCGCCGACGACCACGTCTTCGCCTGGATCGACACCCTGCAGACCTATTGGACCGGCGGTCCGGAAATCAGCCATAAGCTTGTGGCGGCTGTGGACGGCACCGCACCGGAGGTCGCCCGCGACCCCGAGACGGCCGGACGGCTTGCGTACCCGCCGATGGAGATGTTCCACCGAATCCTGCGCAACGACCAGGCCGGCTTCAACCAGGCCCTTGCCACAGCCCTGCAGTGGCACAAGGACTACTGGAGCAGCGAGGAGAGCCGTGCCATCGACGCCGCCGGCCTCGTCGCCCTCGCCCCGCTCGCCATGGCCTGCATCGCCCACGACGCCGGCATCGCGATCGAGGTGGAATCCGAGTACCTGCCCACCGTCCTGGTGACGCGCAACTGGTGCGGCGAGTTCCCCACGTGAGGCATACATAGCAGTGAGGGTGCAGCGCCAGGACTATGAGAAGGACAAGCTGGCGGCCGTGGTTCCCGTGCTGGAGCGGTCGCTGTCCGGATCGCTGGAGACGATCGAGACGTCCCACCGCACCAGAGCATCTGCGCTGATGACCTCCCTCAACGTTGCGCGCATTCGATGTGTCGGCGACCCGGAGGCCGTGCTCCTCGAAACCTGGGAATCCTGGCTGCTGGCCATGCAGGTGTATTCGGCGGTCTTCGCTGCGGCATCCACCGACCAGGGATCGGTCACGTGCAAGATCCGTCAGGAGGAGCGGCAGCTGGATGCCACCGGCCCGCAGTTCTACCTGAACCCCGGCACGTGGGTCGACGCCTTCTTTCTGGCGTTGATCTGCCGGGAGACCGCACGTCTGGACATGCTGGCGCGGGTACCGGTGTCTTTGCTGCGCGACTGTGGTGGCATGGCCGACGACTACGCGTACGCCTGGGTGGAGACCCTCCAGAGCTTCTGGCTCCGCCGCGACGACCTGCGCACGCACCTGGTGCGCGCCGTGGACCTAAGTGCTCCCCAGCACGCCCGGGTTCTCGACACGGAGGAGATGGGCAAGCTCCAGTATCCGCCGATCATGATGCTCTACCGCTTCCTGCGCAAAGACGCCGCGGGCTTCAACGAGGCCTTGGCCGACGCTGTGCGCTGACACAAGGAGTACTGGACCGCCGACGAGGACCGGATGCAGAACATCCACGGCGTCGTTGCCATCGCCCCGCTGGCAGTGACCTGTCTGGCCAAGGCCAACGGCATCCCGGTCGAGATCGAGACTGACTACCTGCCGCAGGCCCTGCTCGACTTCAGCTGGCACGGCGAGTTCGACGCCTAGAACTGCGAATCCACCGGAGGCGCGCACCTGCGCCGCAAGTAAGGCACACATGACCATCGCCATCGGACGCCACGCGTTCCCCACGGACAACCTGACCGAGGCCATCGCACCGGTCGTCAAGAGTGCCCAGGAGGCGCTTGCGGGGCTCGCGACGTCCGAGGACGACCGGCACGACGCTCTGACGCTCACACTGGCCGCGGCGAAGTGGCACTGCCTGACGGACCCCATCGCGGACCGGTTCACGACATGGGAAGCCTGGATCCTCGCCATGCAGGCCGGAACCGCACTGTTCGCCGCAGGCCGGGCCACCGAGGGCACCGTCACCTGCCGGATCGGGGTCAACGGCGAAGAACGTGAGCTGCCGGCCACCGGCCCACAGGAGTACCTGCACGCCGGGAACTGGCTCACCACCTTCTACTTGGCCGCGATCTGCCGTGAGAACGAGCGGGTGAACCAGCTGGCGCAGGTCCCCCTCTCATTCCTCCAAAGGTCCGATGCGGAGTTCGACGAGTACCTCTACACCTGGGTGGAATCCCTCCAGAACCGGTGGTTCGGCCGGCAGGAGACGTGGGACACCCTGGTCCGCGCTGTCAACGGTACGGACCCGGCGAACGTGCGGATCGCAGACAAAGAGCTGATGCTGAAGATCCTGTATCCGCCGCTCAATCTCTTTCACCGCTACCTGAGCCAGGAGAGCGAGCTGTTCAACGAGGCTCTGGCCGAGGCCCTCACATGGCACAAGGAGTACTGGACCGCGACCGAGGCGCGCGCGAGGAGCGGTGAGGGTCTGGTCGCCCTCGGGCCGCTCGCCATCGCCTGCATGGCCCATGACGCCGGCATGCCGATCGAGGTCGAGTCCGAGTACCTGCCCAAGGAACTGCTGGAATTCGGCTGGGCCGGCGAAGTCGACGCCTGACCACCGCCAACCCCACTGCCTGCAAAGCCTTCCGTGACGCCCACAGCGGCGCCACGAGGGTTCTGAAGCGCGACCTGCTCGCCATCAAGGAGGCCGAGTGAAGCGTCACCCCATTCCCGCAATCGACGAACACGCCATGGCACGCCTGGCCGGGCAGTTCGGGACGAGCATCCAGAACCTCGACGCCTCGCCCTCGATCGTCGGCAGGGCTTTGCACGAGGCACTCCTCCAGATGCAGGTCCACCAGGCCCTGAACCCGACCGGCAACCGCTTCGGAACCTGGGACACCACCGTCTCCGCCATGCAGGTGGGCACGGCAGCCTTCGCCGCCCCCTCGCCGTCGTGTGCCGGGAAGAGGACAGGATCACCGCTCTGTGCCAGGTGCCCCTGTCCCTGCTCGGGGAGAACGGTTCGCGCTTCGAGGAGTACCACTACGCATGGATCGACACCGTGCAGACCTACTGGCTGGGCGGCCCCGACCTGGTACCGAAGCTGGTGGCAGCGGTTGACGGCACCGAACCGGATGCGGTCGCAGATCCGCAGATGGTCGGCGCGCTGATGTACCCGCCGATGGAAACGTTCCACCGGTTCATCCGCAAGGACAACAGCGGCTTCGAGCGGGCGCTCACTGATGCCCTGGAATGGCACAAGGAGTACTGGAGCGAGGAGAGCCGGGCGTTCCAGGCCTCGGGCTTCGTCGCGCTCGCACCACTTGCCATGGCTTGCCTCGCCCACGATGCGGGCATGCCGGTCGAGGTCGAGTCCGAGTACCTGCCCGCCACCCTCCTCGGCCGCAACTGGTGCGGCGAGTTCCCTACGTAGGGCACACATGACCATCACCGAGGAGCAACCATGACCGTGATCGTGCAGCGCCAGGACTATCAGAAGGACAAGATGGCGGCGGTGGTTCCCGTCATGGAGGAATCGGTCTCCGAATCGCTGGAGCAGATCGAGACCTCCCACAGCTCCAGGGCGGATGCCCTCATGGAGTCGCTGAACGTCGCCCTCGTCCGCACGGTCGGGGACTCCAGTGCCGTCATGCTGGAGACCTGGGAGTCCTGGCTGCTGGCCATGCAGGTGCACTCGGCCGTCTTCGCCGCCATCGCTCCGGACCGGGAGACGGTCACCTGCAAGATCCGCGAGGAGGAACGCCACTTCGCCACCACCGGGCCGAAGCCCTACCTCAACGCGGACACCTGGCTCGACGCCTTCTACCTCGCGGTCATCTGCCGTGAAGCAGCCCGCCTCGACATGCTGGCCCGGATCCCGGTGTCCCTGCTGCGCGACTTCGGCGGCACGCTGGACGAGTACACCTACGCCTGGGTGGAGACCCTCCAGAGCTTCTGGCTCCGCCGTGACGACCTGGGCACCCACCTGGTGCGCGCCGTGGACCTGAGCGCTCCCGAGCACGCCCGCGTCGTCGACGCGGAGGAGATGGCCAAGCTCCGCTACCCGCCGATCATGATGATCTACCGCTACCTGCGCAACGACCCCGCCGGCTTCAATGAGGCCCTGGCCGACGCCGTCCGCTGGCACAAGGAGTACTGGACCGCCGACGAGGACCGCGCCCACAACATCCTGGGCGTCGTGGCCATCGCCCCCCTCGCGATCGCCTGCCTGGCGAAGGCCAACGGCATCCCGGTCGAGGTCCAGACCGACTACCTCCCCGAGGCCCTCCTGGACTTCGGCTGGCGCGGCGAGTTCGACGCGTAGCCCCCCGCCCGGCCGGCCTCACTCCACCCGTTCACTCGCCCTGCCACGAGATCCCGGATGCTCCGGATCCAGGCCGCCCGTACCGGCGATTCGACATCAGCAAGGGGACTCTTCCGTGACTGTGACCGTTGCCAGCCACCTCGAGGGCGGGCCTGAAGCGGCCGAATTCGCCTCGCGGTTGAGCGCAAGCGTGGCGCGCCGTATCGACCGTCTCGAGGTATCGGCTGACGCGATCGACTTCGCGTTCAGCACCGCTGTCCTGGCCCTCCAGGCCCACTGCGTGGCCGAACCGGAGGCCGACACCCTCGAGTCGTGGCAGGCCACGGTCAACGCGATGCAGTTGGGCTCGGCACTGTTCGCCGTGACCGGCACGAGCGATGGGACCGTGGAGTGCTTCATCAACGGGAGGATGCGCACGCTCAAGGCGATCGGCCCCCAGCCGTACGCCGATGCGGGCAACTGGCTGCTCGCGTTCTGGCTGGCCGTCATCTGCCGTGAGCAGCGCCGTATGACCGAGCTGTGCGAGATCCCGCTGGAAAGCCTGCGCTCGCCGGAAGGCGAGTACGACGAGCTCTACTACCACTGGGTTGACGTCCAGCAGACGTACTGGCTCCGACAGCCGGGCCTGGTGGACAAGCTCATCGCCGCGATCGAGGCGTCGGACCCCGAGGTCGCACGCAGGCTTCCGCGAGATCTGCTCCAAGGGCTGATCTATCCGCCGATCAACCTCTTCTACAACTTCGTGCGCAAGAACGAGGAAGGCTTCGGCCCGGCCCTGGCGGAGGCGCTGAACCTCCACAAGGGGTACTGGACGCTGACCGAGGAACGCACCGAGGACATCGACGGCGCGGTCGCCTTGGGCCCACTGGCCATGGCCTGCCTCGCCTACGACGGGAAACTGCCGGTCGGGGTCGAATCGCCCTTCATCCCGAAGTACCTCCTCGAGCACGGCTGGCTCGGCGAATTCCCGACGTGACGGCTGTGAACGTGTCCCGGCAGGACAGTCCCACTGCCGCCTTGTAGACAGTCGTTTCTGTCATGGACAAGCCCTAGGCCGTCGAGACCTCGCGCAGCTTCAGGAGCCGTCGCTGACGACGTCCTTTGAACCCCGTGCGCATCCGCCGCATCGGAAACCCGGATTCGGTCATGCTGGAGACCTGGGAGTCCTGGCTGCTGGCCATGCAGGTGCACTCGGCCGTCTTCGCCGCCACCGCTCCGGACCGGGAGACGGTCACCTGCAAGATCCGCCAGGAGGAGCGCCACCTCGTCACCATCGGCCCGCAGACCTGCCTCACCGCGGACACCTGGCTCGACGCCTTCTCCCTCGCGGTCATCTGCCGTGAGGCAGCCCGCCTCGACATGTTGGCGGCGGTCCCGATGCGACGGCCAAGCTCCGCCACCCGCCGGTCGGGGCATGAAAAAGCCCCAGGTCACGGCGAGTGAGTCCTGGGGCTAATCCGAGCCGCCTTCGGGATTCGAACCCGAGACCTACGCATTACGAGTGCGTTGCTCTGGCCAACTGAGCTAAGGCGGCACCGCTGGTCAGACAAGTATTCCCTCGAAGAGGTGCTCTCATCAGCAGCGGCGCCAAGTCTACAGGGTGTGGACGGGTGCCCCGAACCAGGTTTCGCACGGGTGGGACACCCGTCGCGCATTCGAGCGTTTACGCCATATTTGCGCGGTCCCGCCGCCAAGCCCGACGCGGGCCCCTCAGGTGCGCCGGCGTCTGCTCGGTCGGGCAGCCACGGGTGCCCGGCATCCGTGCGCCGGAGGGACAGGCACCCGGCCGCCGCGGCAGGCTCAGCACTTCTTGCCGTCCTGCGGCGCCTTGCCCTCCAGCAGGTAGCGGTTGATCGCGGTGTCGATGCAGTCGCTGCCGCGGCCGTACGCCGTGTGGCCGTCGCCGTCGTAGGTGAGGAGGGAGCCCGAGTCGAGCTGGCCGGCCAGTGCCTGCGCCCACTTGTACGGGGTCGCCGGATCGCGGGTGGTGCCCACCACCACGATCGGCGCGGCGCCCTTCGCGGTCAGCCGCTTCGCCTTGCCCGTGGCCTTCTCGGGCCAGTACGTGCAGTTCAGCCCGGCCCAGGCCAGGCCCGCGCCGAAGACCGGCGAGGCCTTCTCGAAGGAGGGCAGGGCCGCGTCGACGGCCTCCGGGCCGCTGAAGGCCGGGGGCTGGTCCAGGCAGTTGACCGCGGCGTTCGCGGACATCAGATTGGCGTACTTGCCGTCCGCCTCGCGCTCGTAGTAGCTGTCGGCCAGGCTCAGCAGGCCCGCTCCGTCGCCGTTCATCGCCGAGGTGAGCGCCTCGCGCAGCTGCGGCCAGGCGCTCTCGTCGTACAGCGCCGCGATCGCCCCGGTCGTCGCCAGGGCCTCCCCCACCGGGCGGTTCGGATCGCCGCTCGGTACGGGCTGCGCGTCGACCTTCCGGAAGAACTCCTTCAGGCGCGCCCCCACCGCGTCCGGGCCGCCCTTGCCGAGCGGGCAGTCGGTCTGCTTCGCGCAGTCCTTGGCGAAGGCGGTGAAGGCCGTGTCGAAGCCCGCCGTCTGGTCCCGGTTGAGGTCGAGCGCGGCCCGTTCCGGGTCCATCGCCCCGTCCAGGACCAGCCGGCCGACCCGGTCCGGGAACAGGTCCGCGTACGTCGCCCCCAGCAAGGTGCCGTACGAGGCCCCGACGTAGCTGAGCTTCTGGTCGCCGAGCACCGCGCGCAGCAGGTCCATGTCCCGGGCGGCGTCGACGGTGGAGACGTGCGGCAGGATCCGCTTCGAGTTCGTCCGGCAGGCGTCCGCGAACTCCTTGAAGGCGGCCACCAGCTCGGCCCGCTCGGCCGGATCGTCCGGTGTCTGGTCCACCTGCGTGTACTTGTCCATGGCCGGGCCGTTCAGACACTCCACGGGGCTGCTGCGCTCCACCCCGCGCGGGTCGAAGGAGACCATGTCGTACTGGGCCCGGACCGCCGCGGGATAACCGATGCCCGCGTACGCCTGGAGGTAGCCGATTCCTGATCCGCCCGGGCCGCCCGGGTTGACCACCAGCGAGCCGAGGCGCTTGCCGGGACCGGTCGCCGCACGGCGCGACACCGCGATGTCGACGTCCTGGCCCGCGCCCGGGTTCCCGTAGTCCAGCGGGGCCTTCATGGTGGAGCACTGGAACCCGGGGACACCGCAATCGCGCCAGGTCAGCTTCTGCGCGTAGTACGGGCGCATCGCGGCCCCGTCCGGGGCCGGCTGCGCCGACGGCGCGGCGGACTCCGGTGAGGTGGACGCGGCGGCCCGGGGTTCCCCCGACCCGCCCGAGGTGCACCCGGAGAGCAGCAGCCCGGCAGCTGCGATCACGGTTCCGGTGGTGCGCAGCAGGCGACTGGTGTCCATCTATGGAGCGTACGTCGTGTCGGGGGACGCCCGGGGGCGCCCCGGGACCGGACGGCCGCGCGCCTTCCGTGGCCCGCGCCGGGCAGGGCGCGGACCGGGCGCTGCCGGGCCCGGCGGCGGGACCGCCCGTACGGGTGAACCCGTCAACCGGATGTGGACCGCCGACGCACCGCTGCGCCCGTGCAGGCCTGCGGTCAGCCCGCCCGCAGCGACATCGTCATCGCCTCGACCGCGAGGAGCGGGGCGACGTTGCGGTCGAGGGCGTCCCGGCAGGCGATGATCGCCTCGATCCGGCGCAGGGTCCGCTCGGGGCCCGAGGCGCGGGCGATGCGGTCCAGGTCGTGCCGTATTTCCTCATTGGCGATGGCCACGGACGAGCCGAGCTGCAAGGCCAGCACGTCCCGGTAGAAGCCGGTGAGGTCGGTCAGCGCCAGGTCGAGGGTGTCGCGCTGGGTACGGGTGCGGCGGCGCTTCTGCCGGTCCTCCAGCTCCTTCATCACGCCCGCCGTGCCGCGCGGCATCCGGCTGCCGGCACCCGCTCCGGCGCCGAGCGCGGCGCGCAGCTCCTCGGTCTCCTTGGTGTCGACCTCCTCCGCGACCTGCTTGGCGTCCTCCGCGGCGGCGTCGACCAGCTCCTGCGCGGCCTTGAGGCAGGCGCCCACGTCGTCGACGCGCAGCGGGAGCTTCAGAACCGTCGCCCTGCGCTCCCGGGCCCCCTCGTCGGTGGCCAGCCGACGGGCGCGGTCGACGTGCCCCTGGGTGACCCTGGCAGCGGCCAGGGCCAGCGTCGGCTCGATCCCGTCCCGCCGCACCAGCATGTCGGCGACGGCGGCGACCGAGGGGCTGCTGAGGTTGAGGTGGCGGCAGCGCGAGCGGATGGTGGGCAGCACGTCCTCCACGGAGGGCGAGCACAGCAGCCAGACCGTGCGGGGCGCGGGCTCCTCCACAGCCTTGAGGACCGCGTTGGCGGACTTCTCGTTCAGCCGCTCCGCGTCCTCGACCAGGATGACCTGCCAGCGGCCCGTGGCCGGGGACGTGTAGGACTTGCGGACGGTGTCCCGCATGTCGGCGACGAGGATCTGGCTGCCGACCGCGACGACGGTGGAGACGTCCGCGTGCGTGCCGACCAGCGTGGTGTGGCAGCCGTCGCAGAACCCGCAGCCCGGCTCCCCGCCCAGCGCGCGGTCCGGGCTGGTGCACTGCAGGGCGGCCGCGAAGGCCCGGGCGGCGGTGGCCCGCCCGGATCCGGGCGGGCCGGTGAACAGCCAGGCGTGGGTCATCTTGGACGCCGCGGGCGGCGCGGTCCCGTCCGTGTTGGCCGTGACCAGCGCGTCGGCGTCGCGGGCGGCGGCGGCCAGCTGCGTCCGGACCCTCTCCTGTCCCACCAGGTCGTCCCATACGGGCATCCCGCCCACCACCTTTCACTCTCCGTGCACCCATTGTGGCGGGCGCCACCGACAATCCGGTCCCGCCACCGGGTCCCGGCCCGGTCCTGCCCGCGGTCAGCGGCGGCGGCGCGTTCCGCGGTCGCCCTCGTCGCCGTCCTCGTCGTCCCGGTGGCGGCCCAGCAGTTCGTCCGCCAGGGTCGGCAGATCGTCCAGCGGGGTCTCCTCGGCCCAGTCCGGGCGCGAACGGCGCGGGCGGCCCTCGTCGTCCACGACGGGGAGCTCACGCGTCCGGTCGTTGCCGGAGTCCCGGAAGATGCCCGACGGCACCCGGTCGGCCGGGTTCTCCTCCGGGCGCTGGGCCGTCGGCCTCGTGGCGGACCGGGGCCTGCCAGTGCCACCGGCCTGCGGGGACTGCGGGGCCGGGGCGGCCGGGCGTACGGGCGGCAGGACCGCCGTCTCGTCCGTCCCGCGGACCGGCGGCAGCACCGTGGTCTCCTCGGCGGACGCCGGGTCGACCTTCGGCACCGGCACGGTCTGGGTGACGTCGTCCGGCTGGACGACCCGCTTGACCGGCTTGGCCGGCTTGACCATCGGTGTCTCCACCGTCAGCGCGTCGTCCGGGTGCGGCTCCGGCTCTGCCTGCCGCGCCGGCTCCGGTGCCTGCTCCGGCTGCTTGGTCATGCCGACCTTGGGCGCGGGCGCAGGGGCCGGAGCAGGGGCGGGTGCAGGGGCAGGAGCGGGCGCAGGAGCAGGAGCGGGCGCAGGGGCCGGAGCAGCCGCGGGCGCAGGCCGGGGAGCCGACGCCGCCGCGACCGCCGCAGCCTCCGCGGCCGCCGCAGCAGCAACCGCCGCCGCCTTCGCCGCCGCCTCGGCCTCCACCAGCCGTCGCGCCTCCTCGGCCTTCAGCAGGGCCTCCTCGGCCCGGCGCTGCTTCTCCAGGCGCCGTTCCTCGGCCTCGGCCCGCAGCCTGGCCTCCTCCTCGGCCTGCCGCCGCAGCCGCTCGGCCTCCGCCGCGCGCGCCTTCTCCTCGGCCTCCAGACGCAGCCGCTCGGCCTCGGCCCGTGCCCGGGCCTCCTCCTCGGCGCGCAGCCGTTCCTCCTCCGCCCTGCGGGCGGCCTCCGCCTCGGCCCTGATCCGCGCTTCCTCGGCCTCGCGGGCTCTGCGGGCCTCCTCCTCGGCGCGCAGCCGCGCTTCCTCCGCCTTGCGCGCCGCCTCTTCCTCGGCCCTGCGCCGGGCCTCCTCCTCGGCGAGGCGCCGTGCCTCGACCTGGGCTGCCACCTCGGCCTCCGAGAGCGGCAGCATCCGGTCCAGGCGGTGCCGTACGACCGTGGTCACCGACTCCGGGTCCTGGCCCGCATCGACCACGAGGTAGCGCCCGGGGTCGGACGCGGCCAGGGTCAGGAATCCGGACCGCACGCGCTGGTGGAACTCCGCCGGCTCCGACTCCAGCCGGTCCGGTGCCTCCGTGAACCGCTCGCGCGCCGCCTCCGGCGACACGTCGAGCAACACGGTCAGGTTCGGGACGAGTCCGTCGGTGGCCCAGCGCGAGATGCGGGCGATCTCCGTCGGCGAAAGGTCGCGCCCGGCGCCCTGGTAGGCCACCGAGGAGTCGATGTAGCGGTCCGAGATGACGACGGCGCCGCGCTCCAGGGCCGGGCGCACCACGGTGTCCACGTGTTCCGCGCGGTCGGCGGCGTACAGCAGTGCCTCGGCGCGGTTCGACAGGCCGGCCGAGGAGATGTCGAGCAGGATCGAGCGGAGCCGCTTCCCGACGGGGGTCGCTCCGGGCTCGCGGGTCACCACTACTTCGTGGCCCTTGCTCCGTATCCAGTCGGCCAGCGCCTCGACCTGGGTGGACTTGCCGGCTCCGTCGCCGCCCTCCAGGGCGATGAAGAACCCGGTGGCGGACGCCGCCTGCACGGGCTCGCCGCCGCGCAGCGCCTCACGCAGGTCCCGCCGCAGGGGGACGCCCCGGCGGTCGTCGGCCTTCGTCAGCACGATCACGGCGACCGGCAGCAGCAGGGCGCCGACCAGCATCAGGGTGAAGGCCGCGCCGCCGTGCGCGAAGACGACCTCTGCACCGGTCAGCCGGTGCGGGCCGATCGCCGCGGCCAGCACGGGGGCGAGGACGGCGCCGAGCGCCACGGCCACCCGTACGACGGCCTGGAGGTGCTCGGTGACCCTGGCCCGGCGGAACTCCTCGGTCTCCTGGTCCAGCAGGGTGTGGCCGGTGTTGGCGGCGACACCCGCGGCGAGGCCGGCGAGCAGCGACAGGAACAGCACGGTCGCCATGTCCGGGACGAGCCCGGTCAGCAGGAGAGCGAGCCCGGTGACCGCTATGGCCAGGGCCATCAGCCGACGGCGGGACAGTGCGGGCAGCACCTTGCCGGCCTGGGTGGCGCGGATACCCGCGGCGGTGCCGCCGACCAGCGCGAGGACGAACAGCGCGAAGGCGGCCGGGCCGCCGCCCAGGTCGAGGGCGTGCAGTACGGAAACGGCGACGGCGCTGGCGATCGCTCCGGCGACCGCCGCAGAGCTCAGGACGATGAGGGGGATGGCGCCCGTACGGCCCTTGTCGGGCCGGTCGCCCGCCTTGGGGGCCCGCAGGCCCTCCAGCGGGGAACGCGGACGCGGGGTCGCACCGCCGGGCAGCACCAGCGGCAGCAGCAGCGAGACCGAGGCCGCGAACAGCCCGGAGGCCACGTACGAGCCGAGCGCGGCCTGGTTCGCGGCGAACCAGTCCACGCCGAGGCCGAGCGCCTTGCCGACCAGGGTCGCGGCGAGCAGCGCGGCCGCGGCGGCGGGGAGCGCGGCGAAGGCCGTACGCAGGGTCAGCCGGCGCAGCGCGTCCAGGTGGTCCGGGAGCGGCCGTACGGTCGCCCCCTCCGGCGGCGGCGCGGGCAGCAGGGCGGGCGCCGCGCTCTCCTTGGCCAGGGTCCACAGCCGCTCGGCGGCGCCGGAGACGAACACGGTGGCCAGCAGCGCGGTCAGCGCGTGGGCCGGGACCCAGTCGAGCCACAGCGGGGCGACGACGAAGAGCCCGAGGCGGATCCCGTCCGCCCCGATCATGGTCCAGCGGCGGTCCAGCTTGCCGCCGGCGCCCAGCAGCCCGGCCAGCGGGCCGAGGAGGACCGCGCCGAAGAGCAGGGTGGCGAGGATCCGGACTCCGAAGACCGCGGCGACGGCGAGGGCCGCGCCGCGGAATCCACCGCCGAAGGCCCCTTCGGAGGCGGCGGCCTGAAGGGCCAGCAGCACCAGTACCAACAGGGCGAGGGCATCGCCGATGCCGCTCACCAACTGGGCGCTCCACAGCCGGCGCAGCCTGGGAGTGCGCAGCAGTGCGCGCACCGCACGCTCGCGGGAATCCGCGGCTAGGGCTTCGTCGTAGGTGGGGTTCGCCGGGGCGGTCACGACCGCCGGCTGCTCGGCTCGCGTCATCCGCCCAGCCTATCCGCTGCGCCTGGTGGGTGCGGAAGCCTGTGGACAAGGCCGGGTGTGACCCCGGACCCACCTTTCCGGGAGCGGCCGGCGCCGCCGTCGGCCTTTGCCCCGGGCCCCGCGGTTCAAACGCGGACGGGGCTCGACGCGGGGCTCAATACGAGGCTCGATGCGGCGGGGCGGACGCACGGGAGCCCCGCGCTGTGCGCGGGGCTCCCGGAGCGACGACTCAGTCCGCTCGTCTGCCGGTCTGCTTCGTCTACTCGTCCGCGGCCGGAACGGCGGCCGTCTTCTTGGCCGTCGCCTTCTTCGCCGTGGTCTTCTTCGCGGCCGTCGTGGTCTTCTTGGCCGCCGTCGTCTTCTTCGCGGCAGCGGCCTTCGTCGCCGTCGCCTTCTTCGCCGGGGCCTTCTTGGCGGGGGCCTTCTTCGCCACCTTCTTGGCCGGGCCCTTCGCCCGCTTCTCCGCGAGCAGCTCGTAGCCCCGCTCCGGCGTGATCGTCTCGACGTCGTCGTCCCGCCGCAGCGTCGCGTTCGTCTCGCCGTCCGTCACGTACGGACCGAAGCGGCCGTCCTTGACCACCACCGGCTTCTCGCTGACCGGGTCCGTGCCCAGCTCCTTCAGCGGCGGCTTGGCCGCGGCCCGGCCCCGCTGCTTGGGCTGCGCGTAGATCGCCAGGGCCTCGTCCAGCGTGATCGAGAAGAGCTGGTCCTCGGTCTCCAGCGACCGCGAGTCCGTGCCCTTCTTCAGGTACGGGCCGTAGCGGCCGTTCTGGGCCGTGATCTCCACGCCCTCCGCGTCCGCGCCGACCACGCGCGGCAGCGACATCAGCTTGAGCGCCTCGTCGAGGGTGACCGTGTCCAGGTTCATGGACTTGAAGAGCGAGGCCGTCCGCGGCTTGACCGCGTTCTTGCCCGTCTTCGGAGTGCCCTCGGGCAGGATCTCCGTCACGTACGGCCCGTAGCGACCGTCCTTGGCGACGATTTCGTTCCCGCTGACCGGGTCCTTGCCGAGCTCGAACTCGCCGCTCGGCTTGGCGAACAGCTCCTCCGCGTACTCGACCGTCAGCTCGTCCGGAGCCATGTCGTCCGGGACGTCGGCGCGCTGGTGGCCCTCGGCGTCCTTCTCGCCGCGCTCCACGTACGGCCCGTAGCGGCCGACGCGCAGCACGACGCCGTCGCCGACCGGGAAGGAGGAGATCTCCCGGGCGTCGATCGCGCCGAGGTCCGTGACCAGCTCCTTCAGACCGCCGAGGTGGTCCCCGTCGGCCGGCACGACCTCGGTCGCGTCCTCCGAGCCGAAGTAGAACCGCTTCAGCCACGGCACGGACTGGGCCTCGCCCCGCGCGATGCGGTCGAGGTCGTCCTCCATCTTCGCGGTGAAGTCGTAGTCGACGAGCCGGCCGAAGTGCGTCTCCAGCAGGTTGACCACGGCGAACGACAGGAAGGACGGCACGAGCGCCGTGCCCTTCTTGAAGACGTATCCGCGGTCGAGGATCGTGCCGATGATCGACGCGTACGTCGACGGACGGCCGATCTCGCGCTCTTCGAGCTCCTTGACCAGCGAGGCCTCGGTGTAGCGGGCCGGCGGCTTGGTCGAGTGCCCGTCCGCCGTGATCTCCTCGGCGGCGAGCGCGTCGCCCTCCGCGACCTGCGGCAGCCGCTTCTCGCGGTCGTCGAGCTCGGCGTTCGGGTCGTCCGCGCCCTCGACGTACGCCTTCATGAAGCCGTGGAAGGTGATCGTCTTGCCGGAGGCGGTGAACTCGGCGTCACGCCCGTTCGAGGCACGGCCGCCGATCTTCACGGTGACGCTGTTGCCGACTGCGTCCTTCATCTGGGAGGCGACGGTCCGCTTCCAGATCAGCTCGTACAGGCGGAACTGGTCGCCGGTCAGGCCGGTCTCCGCGGGGGTGCGGAAACGATCACCCGAAGGACGGATCGCCTCGTGCGCCTCCTGGGCGTTCTTGACCTTGCCGGCGTAGACGCGCGGCTTCTCCGGCAGGTAGTCGGCCCCGTAGAGCTGGGTGACCTGCGCCCGCGCCGCCGACACCGCGGTGTCGGACAGCGTGGTGGAGTCGGTACGCATATAGGTGATGAAGCCGTTCTCGTACAGCTTCTGCGCCACCTGCATCGTCGCCTTCGCACCGAAGCCCAGCTTGCGCGAGGCCTCCTGCTGGAGCGTCGTCGTACGGAAGGGGGCGTACGGGGAACGGCGGTACGGCTTGGACTCGACCGACCGGACGGCGAACGCGGTGTCGGCCAGCGCGGCGGCCAGAGCCCGGGCGCCTGACTCGTCGAGGTGCAGCACCTCGCTCTTGAGCTGCCCGTTCGAGCCGAAGTCGCGGCCCTGGGCGACGCGCTTGCCGTCGACCGTGTTCAGGCGGGCGACCAGCGAGGACGGGTCGGAGGCGTCACCGGCCCGGCCGGTGGAGAACGTGCCGGTCAGGTCCCAGTACTCGGCGGAGCGGAAGGCGATGCGCTCGCGCTCCCGCTCGACGACGAGACGGGTGGCCACCGACTGCACGCGGCCCGCCGACAGCTTCGGCATGACCTTCTTCCACAGGACCGGCGAGACCTCGTAGCCGTAGAGGCGGTCGAGGATACGGCGGGTCTCCTGGGCGTCGACCATGCGCTGGTTCAGCTCGCGCGGGTTGGCGACGGCGTCGCGGATCGCGTCCTTGGTGATCTCGTGGAAGACCATCCGGTGGACGGGAACCTTGGGCTTGAGGACTTCCTGCAGGTGCCACGCGATGGCTTCGCCCTCGCGGTCCTCATCGGTGGCGAGGAAGAGTTCGTCGGACTCGGCCAGCAGCTCCTTGAGCTTCCTGACCTGTGCCTTCTTGTCCGCGTTGACCACGTAGATCGGCGCGAAGTCGTGCTCGACGTCGACGCCGAGGCGGCGGACCTCGCCGGTGTACTTGTCGGGAACCTCGGCCGCGCCGCTGGGGAGGTCGCGGATGTGCCCGACGCTCGCCTCGACGACGTATCCGGGGCCGAGGTAGCCCTTGATCGTCTTCGCCTTGGCTGGGGACTCGACGATGACGAGTCGGCGGCCGCCCTTTGCGGTCTCGCTAGTCGGGGACAACTTGGCTCTTCTCTCCGGTCGGCACTCGGTCGCAGTACGGCGACGCTGCGGAGTGTGACGGTACAACCCGCCCCCGTGTCAAACGGCAGAAGCCCGCAACGGCCACTCGAACGGTAACCCGACAAGTGCCGTTTCTGCCGCCCGGATGCCGCGCCGGGGCGTTACCGATCACCGCGCAGGGTGGCCGGGGGGCCGTCTGGCCCCGTCTTCGCAGCCGGTCCCGGGCCCGGTCCGACCTCGTGTTTTCCCGGCGCGACCGGCTGCCGGATCCCGGTCCCGGCGGACCTCGCAATCCTGCGTGTCTCAGCCGCGCGGGGTGGGCCCCCGCGAGGGCCGGGGACACCAGCCGGCGAGCGGAACCTGCGCTGCGACCACGACGGGGCGCGCGCCCTCCGCCGCCGGCGTACGGCAAAGGAGAGCGCGCCCCCGTCCAGGCCTGAGGAGCGGCCACGAACAGCGGGAACACGGCCATGGCGAAGATCGCCGGACCGTTTTCCGCGCCGCTCCCCCTCACCTCCGGGCCGCCCTCGGGATCCCCCCGGATCCCTGTGCGCGGAAGCCTGACAGCCCCGGGGATACGGCGGGCGAACCCCGGGTTACATCCCGGTGCGCACTACGGCGCGGGGCGCGTCACAGGATCCAGGAAACCCTGCTCGACCAGCAGCCGGATGGCCTCCGGAGTGCGGTCCCGCAGCACGATCGGGTCCTCCTGCATCAGCTGGGCGATCGCGTCGAGGATCCGGCCCGCGCTCAGTGAGCCGTCACACACTCCGGCGAAGCCGGCGCCGACCGTGTCGACCTTCGTGGCGCGCCGCATTCCGCGGTTCTGCCGGAGCACGACGTGTTCCGGATCCTCCGCGCCGGGCGCGCCGACCTGCTCCTGGACCACTTCCTCGGCCAGGGCGAAATGGGCCTCGAGCAGGGCCGCGTCATCGTGCCGGCGCAGGTAGTCCTGGCGCGCGAAATGGGCCAGGACGGCCTCGCCGAGAGGCTGCTCCACGGTGTGCGGCCACTCCTCGACCACGATCGAGGGCTCGGCCGCGTCCGTCCGGCGCAAGGTGATCCACCCGAAGCCGACGGACTTGGTCCCGCGGGCCTCGAACTCGTCCAGCCAGTCCTCGTACCGCCGCGTGTACTCGGCGGGGTCGGTCCGGTGGTCGCCCGCGTCGCGCAGCCACAGCTCCGCGTACTGCGTCACGTCCTGCACGTCACGCTGCACGATCCAGGCGTCGCAGCCGCGCGGCACCCAGGAGCGGAGCCGGTCGTGCCAGTCCTCGCCCTCGACGTGCTGCCAGTTGCCGAGGAACTGCGCGTACCCGCCCGGGTTCAGCCGCGCGCCGGACTCCTGGACCAGGGTCCGGCACAGGTCGTCACCGCCCATTCCGCCGTCCCGGTACGTCAGCCGGGCGCCGGGCGAGATCACGAACGGCGGGTTCGACACGATCAGGTCGTACGTGGCCTCGCCGACCGGCTCGAAGAGCGACCCGGTGAGCAGCTCGGCCTCCGGGGCCCCGGACAGGGCCAGCGTCAGCCGGGTGAATTCCAGGGCCCTGGGGTTGACGTCGGTGGCGGTGACCCGGGTGGCGTGCCGGGAGGCGTGCAGCGCCTGGATTCCGGATCCGGTGCCGACGTCGAGGGCCGAGCCGACCGGGGTGCGGACGGTGATCCCGGCCAGGGTGGTGGAGGCGCCCCCGACGCCGAGGACCACGCCCTCCTCGCGGCTGCCGATCCCGCCGGCCCCGCCGACGGAGCAGCCCAGGTCGGAGACGATGAACCAGTCCTCGCCGTCCGGGC
Organism: Streptomyces sp. NBC_01232; assembly: GCF_035989885.1. GTDB lineage: Bacteria > Actinomycetota > Actinomycetes > Streptomycetales > Streptomycetaceae > Streptomyces. Next base: position 4,620,209 of record NZ_CP108518.1, on the reverse strand, counting down.
CGCCGTACGGGCGTACGTCGACGGTCGCGTGCACCTCGTCGCCCTCCAGCCGCAGCCAGCCGTCGGCCAGGGCCGCCTCGACGGGCAGCGCCTCCGCGGCGTGCACGTACGGCTCCGGCTGCTGCAGCAGGAACAGCCTGACCAGGCTCGCGAGCACCCCGTCGCCCGGGCCACGGGTGGCGCGCAGGGCGGGAACGGTCTCGCTGCGGGCCAGCGCGGCGTAGGCGGGGGCGCCGAGCAGGTCGAGCAGCCCGTCGGCGGTGAAACCGGCGTCGAGCAGGGCGGTGCGGAGCTCGGCGGCACGGTCGGGCGTGGGAAGGCTGGTGGTACTCACGCGTCCATTGTGTCCGCTGGGACCCGTCCTGCCGGTCACACCGGGCCCAGAAGCGCGAAAGGGCGGCCGCGGCCCCTCCCGGGACCCCGGCCGCCCTGGTCGGCGTACCGCGCGAAACGCGCCCGCGCGGGCCGTTCGCGCTAGTTGGCCGATCCGGATGCCGCCGCGACCTGGCAGCCCTTCTGGCTGTTGATCGACTTGTCCAGGCCGCCCGCGTGGAGCTGGTCGAGGACGCTCTGGCCGCCCTTCGTGACCTCCTGGAGGCCGCCGGCGACCTCCTTGAGACCGTCGGCGAACTTCGCCTTGTCCTGGGGGTCGAGGGCGTCCATCTTCGCCTTCAGATCGGCGTAGCCCTTGGAGGTCGACTCGAAGCCCTTGGCCGCCGCCTCCTGGGTCGCGGCGCCGTTCTTGAACGGCGGCACACCCGCCGACTGCAGGGCTGCGCCCATCGCCTTGTACGACTCGGTCATGGTCGCGAACGCCGCCGAGTCGGTCTTCTGGACCTCCTCGGGCTTGACGCTCTCCGAGGCCACCCGCTTGATCTCCGCGTTGGAGGCCTCGATCTTCTTGAGTTCGGGCTGCCACTGGTCACAGACCTTCTTGGCCCAGGCGCTGGCCTTCTGGTCGGTCTCGTCTCCGCCGCAGCCGGACAGGGCGAGCATCAGCACCGCACCGCCCGACAACGTGGTCGCAAGCTTCTTGTTCACCGGATTGGTCCCTTCGAAGGCTCTCGGCCCGGAAGATACACGCCCGCCCTCGGCGGACGCACAAAGGCGGACAGACGGCGCGTGAGTCCGCGCCGCCCGTCCGCCTTTCGGGCGTACCGGCCGGCCCTGCCCGGCCCTGCCCGTTCCGCTGGCCGTCCCTCGGGTCAGGAGACCGTCGCGGGGTCGGCCGACTGGGCCACCCGCTCGGCGGCTCCGCCCTCGGTCTCGTCGCCGACGGCGATGCCGCGGCGCTTGGAGATATAAACCGCGCCGATGATGACCCCGATCGCGAGGACCGCGACGACGGCCCGCACGGCCGGGCTGCTGTCCGCGCCGTAGCTGAACTGCACCACGGCGGGCGCGATCAGCAGCGCCACCAGGTTCATGACCTTGAGCAGCGGGTTGATCGCGGGACCGGCGGTGTCCTTGAACGGGTCGCCGACGGTGTCGCCGATCACGACCGCGGCGTGGGCCTCACTGCCCTTGCCGCCGTGGTGGCCGTCCTCGACGAGCTTCTTCGCGTTGTCCCACGCGCCTCCGGAGTTGGCGAGGAAGACCGCCATCAGGGTGCCCGTGCCGATGGCGCCGGCGAGGAAGGAGCCGAGGGCGCCCACACCGAGGGAGAAGCCCACGGCGATGGGGGTGAGCACGGCGAGCAGGCCGGGTGTGGCGAGCTCGCGCAGCGCGTCCTTGGTGCAGATGTCGACGACGCGCCCGTACTCGGGCTTCTCGGTGTAGTCCATGATCCCGGGGTGCTCGCGGAACTGCCGGCGCACCTCGTAGACGACGGCGCCCGCGGAGCGGGAGACGGCGTTGATGGCGAGGCCGGAGAACAGGAACACGACGGCCGCGCCCAGGATCAGCCCCACAAGGTTGTTGGGCTGTGCGATGTCCAGGCTGAGGTTCATCTCCCCGGCCTTGGCACCGACTTCCCTGACCGCGGTGGCGATCGCGTCGTTGTACGAGCCGAAGAGCGCGGCCGCGGCGAGCACGGCCGTGGCGATGGCGATGCCCTTGGTGATGGCCTTGGTGGTGTTGCCCACGGCGTCCAGGTCGGTGAGGACCTGCGCACCGGCGCCCTCGACGTCGCCGGACATCTCGGCGATGCCCTGGGCGTTGTCGGAGACGGGCCCGAAGGTGTCCATGGCGACGATGACGCCGACGGTGGTGAGCAGGCCGGTGCCGGCCAGGGCCACCGCGAAGAGGGCGAGCAGGATCGACGTTCCGCCGAGCAGGAACGCGCCGTAGACGCCGAGGCCGATGAGCAGGGCCGTGTAGACGGCGGACTCCAGGCCGACCGAGATGCCGGCGAGGACGACGGTGGCCGCTCCCGTCAGGGAGGACTTGCCGATGTCCCGGACGGGGCGCCGGTTGGTCTCGGTGAAGTAGCCGGTCAGCTGCTGGATGAGGGCCGCGAGCACGATGCCGATGGCGACGGCGACGACGGCCAGGATGCGCGGGTCACCGGAGTGGTTGGTGATCGCCGGGTTGTCGACGCCGACGAGTTCCTTGTAGGTGGCCGGCAGGTAGGCGTAGACGGCGATCGTGACCATCACCAGGGAGATCACGGCGGAGATGAAGAAGCCGCGGTTGATGGCCGTCATGCCGCTGCGGTCGGAGCGGCGCGGGGAGACCGCGAAGATGCCGATCATCGCGGTGACGACGCCGATCGCGGGAACGATCAGCGGGAAGGCGAGGCCCAGGTCGCCGAAGGCGGCCTTGCCGAGGATCAGCGCGGCCACGAGCGTGACGGCGTAGGACTCGAAGAGGTCGGCCGCCATTCCGGCGCAGTCTCCGACGTTGTCGCCCACGTTGTCGGCGATGGTCGCGGCATTGCGCGGGTCGTCCTCCGGAATGCCCTGCTCGACCTTGCCGACCAGGTCGGCGCCGACGTCGGCGGCCTTGGTGAAGATTCCGCCGCCCACGCGCATGAACATCGCGATCAGGGCGGCGCCGAGGCCGAAGCCCTCCAGGACCTTGGGGGCGTCGGCGGCGTAGACCAGGACGACGCACGAGGCTCCGAAGAGACCGAGACCGACGGTGAACATGCCGACCACGCCACCTGTGCGGAAGGCGATCTTCATCGCCTTGTGGGAGACGTCGGTCAGGTCCTTGGCGGGCTCCCCCTCGGCCGGTGTGGCCTCGCGGGCGGCCGCGGCGACGCGGACGTTGGCGCGGACCGCGAGGCGCATGCCGATGTATCCGGTGGCGGCCGAGAAGAGGGCGCCGACGAGGAAGAAGGCGGAACGCCCGCCCCGCTGGGCCCAGTCGTCGGCGGGGAGCAGGAAGAGCAGGAAGAAGACCACGACGGCGAAGATGCCGAGGGTGCGCAGCTGCCGGCCGAGGTAGGCGTTGGCGCCTTCCTGAACGGCCGCGGCGATCTCCTTCATGCTGTCGGTTCCCTCGTCGGCGGCGAGGACCTGACGGACCAGGATCTGCGCGACGACGAGTGCGGCCAGTGCGACGGCCGCAATGATGATCACGATGAGCCGATTGTCATCGGTGAGTACTGCGGATGCCAGATCTGTGGTGCGATCCGGCGCGTTAGGGGTGAAGAGCCCCGTCATTCGTCCTCCTTGACGTGATGAGCTCAAGATGTGGACGGATTGTAGGGAGCGCGCCCCGATCAAAACAGTGCGCAGGAAACGCAATTGGCGTGCTCTTGCTCCTCAGCAATAGATCGCGTCACTCCATTACCCTCGAAAGTGGTAATGGGGCAAAGGCATTGACGCCTGATCATTGATCTAGGGAAATGAAAAAGGCCCTGCTCAGCAGGGCCTTGATAAAGATCGGAAGATACGAAGGATTGCGCGCGCTGTGGATCACTCCGCATCGCGGCGGATCTCAGGGAAGCTCGGAGACTCCGGCGACGGGCCAGCTCATCCGGATGGTTCCGCCCGATTCCCCACTGCTCACCTCGACGTCGTCGACGAGCCCGCTGATCACCGCGAGGCCCATCTCGTCCTCGGTCTCGCCGTCCGACTCCAGGACTGCGGTGATGCCGGGCACGGCGTCCGCCGCGCTGCCGGACGGCCCGGGAACCTCGTCGCCGACCTCGATGGAGAACACCTTGTCCTCCTCGCTCAGCACCACCCGGACGGGCGCGGTCAGTCCGTTGCTCCGGTGGAGTCCGACGGCACGCGAACAGGCCTCACCCACGGCGAGGCGGACCTCGTCGAGGACGGCTTCCTCCACGCCCACCCGGCGAGCCACGGCGGCCGCGACCAGGCGGGCCGTCCGGACGTGTTCGGGCTGGGCGCTGAAGCGCAGTTCAACGGTGGCCATGCGCGTCCCCCTCGGACTACGGGCGTGCCTTGACAGGGGCCCGGGCCAACCATGGCCCGGTACCCCCGCTCTCCTTGTCGGCCCCCTGCCGCCCGGAGGCCGCGGGGAGCCGGCCGGAGCCGTCAGTCAGTGGCGTTGACGGCGTCTTCCACAGTGGTGTGGATCGGAAACACCTTGGTCAGACCGGTGATTCGGAAGATCTTCAGGATGCGCTCCTGGTTGCACACCAGACGGAGCGAGCCCTCGTGCGCGCGGACGCGCTTGAGGCCTCCCACGAGCACACCAAGGCCGGTGGAGTCGAGGAAGTCCACTCGCTCCATGTCGACAACCAGGTGGTAGCTGCCGTCGTTCACCAACTCGACCAACTGCTCGCGCAGCTTGGGCGCGGTATACACATCAATCTCGCCACCGACCTCCACGACCGTACGGTCGCCGACAGTGCGAGTCGACAGGGACAGGTCCACGGATCCTCCAGCACCTTGCTATCGAGCGACGCCCCCCCACCCGAAGGTAGGCGAGGGATTGGCTGCCGCGATGGCATTCAATCACTTACCGGCAGGCGCGCACGACGCCTTCGGACCATTGTCCCGCACGCCGGTGACACACTCGGTTCCGATGGCCAACACTCACGGTCCCGGACAGCCCAGGGCACATGCGGACCCTCGACCCACCCCCGACACGGTCCTGGACCGCCTGTCACGGGGGCCTTCCCGTGCTGCGCGCATCACCCATACGGAGCACTTGCCCCCTCGGGCGGGTCGTCATGCAGTCTGGCCGGACCGCATCCGAACAGACGTCGTAGCCGCGATCCGATCGGCCGGAATCGACCATCCGTGGGAACACCAGGCCGCGGCGGCCGAGCTCGCCCTCGACGGAACGTCCGTGGTCGTGGCCACCGGCACCGCCTCCGGCAAGTCCCTGGCCTACCTCGCACCCGTGCTCTCCGCCCTCGCCGACGGAGCCGAGGCCCCGAACGGCAGGGGCGCGACCGCCCTGTACCTGGCCCCCACCAAGGCCCTGGCGGCCGACCAGCGGCGCGCCGTACGGGAACTGGCCGCCCCGCTGGGCAACGCCGTGCGCCCCGCGGTCTACGACGGGGACACACCCGTCGAGGAACGCGAGTGGGTGCGGCAGTACGCGAACTACGTCCTGACCAACCCCGACATGCTGCACCGCGGGATCCTCCCGGCCCACCCGCGCTGGTCCTCCTTCCTGCGGGCCCTGCGCTACGTCGTCATCGACGAGTGCCACACCTACCGCGGGGTCTTCGGCTCCCACGTGGCACAGGTCCTGCGCCGGCTGCGGCGGCTGTGCGCCCGCTACGGCGCCGACCCGGTCTTCCTGCTCGCCTCCGCCACCGCCAGCGACCCCGCGGCCGCCGCGTCCCGGCTGACCGGTGCGCGCGTGATCGAGATCACCGACGACGCCTCACCGCGGGGCGAGGTGGTCTTCGCCCTGTGGGAGCCCCCGCTGCTCACCGAGCTGCGGGGCGAGAAGGGCGCTCCCGTACGCCGTACGGCCACCGCGGAGACGGCCGACCTGCTGACCGATCTGGTGGTCCAGGGGGTCCGTACGGTCGCCTTCGTCCGCTCCCGGCGCGGCGCCGAGCTGATCTCCGTGATCGCCCAGGAACGGCTCGCGTCGGTCGACCGGTCGCTGGCCCGCAGGGTCGCCGCCTACCGGGGCGGCTACCTCCCCGAGGAGCGCCGGGCCCTGGAGCGGGCCCTGCACTCCGGCGAACTCCTCGGACTGGCCGCCACGACGGCCCTGGAGCTGGGTGTGGACGTCTCGGGCCTGGACGCCGTCCTGATCACCGGCTACCCGGGCACGAGGGCCTCCCTGTGGCAGCAGGCCGGCCGCGCAGGGCGCTCGGGCCAGGGCGCCCTGGCCGTGCTGATCGCCCGGGACGACCCGTTGGACACCTACCTCGTCCACCACCCCGAGGCGCTCTTCGACCAGCCGGTGGAGGCCACCGTCCTGGACCCCGACAACCCGTACGTCCTCGCCCCCCACCTGTGCGCGGCGGCGGCGGAGCTGCCGCTGACCGAGGCGGACCTGGAACTCTTCGGCCCGGCGACCGAGGACCTCCTTCCTCAGCTCGAGGCGGCGAAACTGCTGCGCCGCAGGGCCACCGCCTGGCACTGGACCCGCCGGGAGCGGGCCTCGGACCTGACCGACATCCGGGGCGGCGGCGGCCGCCCGGTGCAGATCGTCGAGGCCTCGACCGGCCGGCTGCTGGGGACGGTCGACGAGTCGGCGGCCCACACCGCCGTCCACGAGGGGGCCGTCCACCTCCACCAGGGCCGCACGTACCTCGTGAAGCACCTGGACCTGGAGGATTCCGTGGCCCTCGTGGAGCAGGCGGATCCGCCCTTCTCCACCACGGCCCGGGACACCACCTCCATCTCCATCCTGGAGACCGAGACCGAGATCCCGTGGGGCTCGGCCCGGCTCTGCTTCGGCTCCGTCGAGGTCACCAACCAGGTCGTCTCCTATCTGCGCCGCAAACTGATCACCGGCGAGGTGCTGGGCGAGGCCAAGCTCGACCTGCCGCCCCGCACCCTGCGCACCCGGGCCGTGTGGTGGACGGTGACCGAGGACCAGCTCGAGGAGGCCCGGATCAACCCGGAGATCCTCGGCGGCGCCCTGCACGCCGCCGAACACGCCTCCATCGGCATGCTGCCGCTGTTCGCCACCTGCGACCGCTGGGACATCGGCGGCGTCTCCGTGCCGCTGCATCCCGACACCCTCCTCCCCACCGTCTTCGTCTACGACGGCCACCCCGGCGGCGCCGGCTTCGCGGAGCGCGCCTTCCGCACGGCCCGCGCCTGGCTCACTGCGACCCGCGACGCGATCGCCGCCTGCGAGTGCGAGGCCGGCTGCCCGTCCTGCATCCAGTCCCCCAAGTGCGGCAACGGCAACGAGCCCCTGCACAAGCGCGGCGCCATCCGCCTCCTGACCCGCCTCCTGGCCGAAGCCCCGCCCGTCGAATCCCCGCCCGCCGGGGCCTGACGGCCCCCGGTCCGGGCGCCGCCCGTGGCCCTCAGCCCGCCGGTGCCCCGGGCGGTCCGGCCCGGGCCCGGATCCCGGGGGTGAAGGGGCCCGCGGCGACCCGGGCGGTGACCTCGGCGACCTCCCCCCGCAGGAGACACCCGCCGAGCACCGCGCCCTGCGCCCGGGCCACCCGCAGGGCCGTCGCACAGGCCGTCTCCGGCCCGTGGGCCCAGGTGACCGCCGCCGCGAGCGCCGCCAGGTCGGCGGCCGCCGCCGCCCGGTGGCGAGCCACGACGGCCTGGCCGAGGAGCAGCACACCTCCGAACACCGCACCCAGCACCGTCGCCACCAGCGCCGCCCAGACCGTGGCCGAACCCCGGTCCCGGCTCACGGCGGCGGCCCCACGCTGTCCTCCGCCAGGGCCACGGCCTGCGCGCCGAGCCGTACCGGCAGCCCGCCCGGACCTGGTGCCGGAGCCTCCACCCGGACCCGCCAGAGGTCTCCCACCCGCTCCAGCTCCACCCGTGCCCCCGCGGGAGCTGCCGCCCGGGCCGCCGCCTGAGCCACCTCCAGCGGCTCCGACCTGGCCGCCGCCCGGGCACCGGCCCGGGCCGCGTCCACACAACGGATCTGCGCGGCGGCCGCCATCAACGCCCACACCAGCAGCGCCGCGAACAGCACCAGAGCCGGGATCACCAGGGCGGCCTCCGCCGTCACATATCCCCGGTCCGACTTTCCCCGGCCGCCCTGTGGCCCACCCTCAGAACGGCACATCGAGCGCCTTTCCGATGGTCGACTGAAGGGCCGTGGCGACGACTTCACTCGTCACCACCTTGTAGAGGACGGCCGCGAATGCGCAGGCCGCGATCGTGCCCATGGCGTATTCCGAGGTGGACATCCCCGCGTCGCCCCCACGCCCCCGCAGTACCGCCCGTACACGAAACCAGATGATCCTCATGACAGCCTCCTGTGATTTCTTCTGTTGATGTATGTGGCCCATGCGACTTCAGGTGTTCGAGAGAAGTCCCGACGCCATTCCGATCACCACCGGTGCGACCCCGATCGCGAGAAAAGCGGGGAGAAAACACAGCCCCACCGGCGCCGTGACGAGAACCGCCGCCCGCTGCGCCCTCGCTCCCGCACTGCGGGCCCGGTCCTCCCGCAACCCGGACGCGAGCCGGGAGACCGGTTCCGCCGCGGGCGCCCCCGTCCGGGCCGCCCGTTCCAGGCATTGCGCGAGCGCCCCGGCGCCGGGTATCTCCGCCAACCTCCCCCACCCGGCGCCCGGTTCGCCGCCCAGCCGCAGCTCCGCCCCGGCCCTCGCCAGCCGCTCGCCCACCGGGCCGCCCAGCGACTCCCCCACCACCTCGGCGGCCTCCACCGGGCCGGCCCCGGCCGCCAGACACGCGGCCAACAGGTCAGCCGCGAACGGCAGCTGACGCTCCGCCTCCTTCGGATCCACTGCGGCCGGTGGCCGCGCCCTCGCCTGCCAGCGCCGCACGCCGAACGCGGTCAGAGCTCCGACGGCCACACCCGTCACCCCGCCGACGAGCACCCAGCCGGCCAGCAGCGCCCCCGCCGGCCCGGCCCACGCGGCCGTCGCACCGCGCACCGCGGATCCCCACGCCGCCTCGCGCCGCGCCGGCTCCGCCCCCAGCAGAGCCGTGGTCCTGCGCCGGGCCGCCCGCATCCGGACCCGTGCGGCCACCTCCCGCACCGCCCACAGGGCCACCACCGCCAGGCAGACGGCGATCCCCAGCCTGTGGACGACGTGGCCGGCCGTCACCGCTCCCCCGCCCGGACGATCCGCCCGCACCACAGCAGCCCCAGCGCCTCCAGTACGCCGCCGGCCAGCAGGCATCCCCACCCCATCGGCGTGTGCAGCAGCACGCGCAACGGATCAGCGCCCAGCCCGGTGCCGATCAGCAGGCCCACCAGCGGCAGCAGGGCGAGAACCACCACCGTCGACCGCGCCCCCGCCAGCTGGGCCCGCAGCGATTCCTGCCGGTCCCGCTCGGCCCGCAGGGCCCCTTCCAGCCGCTCCAGTCCGGCGGCCAGTCCCGCACCGCCGTCCACCGACACCCGCCAGCAGGCCGCCATCCCGGCCAGCCCGTCCGCGCCGGGCTCCCGCGCCGCCTGGCGCAGCGCGCCGGGCACGTCCCCGCCGAAGGCCGCAGCAGCCAGCACTCCCGCCTCCGCCGCACCCGGTCCGCCGGGTCCGGCGGCCGTGCGCCGCAGCGCCGCCGTCAGGGCCTGCCCCGGCTGGGATCCCGCCCGCAGCTCGCCCACCACCGCACCGCACAGGGCCACCACCTCGGCGGCCCGTGCCGCCCTGGCCCGCTCCCGCGCCCTCACCCGCAGCCACCGCCGCACGAGCGGCATCGCGGCCGCCCCCGCGAGCAGCGGAATCACCGACCCGCCGAGCGCGGCGACCAGCAGCCCGGCCCCGAGACAGGACCACTCCCGCCACCGCGCCGCCCGCACCCGTACGGCGACCAGCAGCCGCTCCCGGCGCAGCGGCGCGCCCGGCACCATCGGACCGCCCGCGACGAGCACGACCCGGGCCCGACGGGTCACCCGGTCGCCCCCGGCCAGCCCCCAGACGGCCGCCGCGGCGCACAGCACCCCGGCGAACAGCGGCACCGGAAGCACCGCCCCCGCGTTCACCGCGCACCCCGCAGCAGCGGGCGAAGCCGTTCCCAGCCCCGCTCCCGTACGAAGCCCCGCGCGGCCCAGCGCAGCGCCGGTACGGTCATCACCAGCCCGGCGGCGTCCCTCTCCAGCACGTGCACCTCGGCCAACCGCCGCCGTCCCTCCCGATCACGGACCAGATGGAGCACCAGGGTCAATGCCGCGGCCAACTGGCTGTGCAGGGAAGCCCGATCGAGCCCGGCGGCCGTCCCGAGCGCCTCCAGCCGCGCCGGAACATGGGCGGCTGCATTGGCGTGAACAGTCCCGCAGCCGCCTTCGTGACCCGTGTTCAGAGCGGCCAGCAGGTCCGCCACCTCGGCGCCCCGCACCTCGCCCACCACCAGCCGGTCGGGCCGCATCCGCAGCGCCTGCCGGACCAGGTCCGCCAGGGTCACGAGGCCCGCTCCCTCCTGGTTGGCCGGCCGGGTCCCCAGCCGCACCACATGCGGATGGTCGGGGCGCAGCTCGGCCGAGTCCTCGGCCAGCACGATCCGCTCCCCGGGGCCGACCAGCCCCAACAGGGCACTGAGCAAAGTGGTCTTGCCCGTTCCCGTGCCGCCGGAGACGAGGAACGACAGCCTGGCCTCGACCATGTCCCGCAGCAGCCGGTGCCCACCGGGCGGCAGAGTCCCTGCGGCGACGAGCTCCTCCAGCGTGAACGCCCTCGGCCGCACCACCCGCAGCGAGAGGCAGGCCGACCCGACCGAGACCGGCGGCAGCACGGCGTGCAGCCGGGTCCCGTCGGGCATCCGGGCATCCACCCAGGGCCGGGCGTCGTCGAGACGTCGCCCCGCCACGGCGGCCAGCCGCTGGGCGAGCCTGCGCACGGCCTCGGCGTCGGCGAAGGTCACCCCGGTCAGCTCCAGCCCGCCACCCCGGTCCACCCACACCCGGTCGGGGGCCGCCACCAGCACGTCGGTGACCTCCGGATCGGAAAGCAGCGGCTCCAGCGGGCCCGCGCCGACCAGCTCGGACCGTAACTCGGCGGCCACGCCCAGCACTTCGGCGTCGCCGAGCAGCCTTCCCTGGGCCCGAAGGGCGGCCGCCACCCGCGCCGGGGTCGGTTCCGCCCCGGTCTCGGCGAGCCGCCTGCGCACCGCGTCCAGGAGCACCGCGCTCATGCCGGCACCCCCTGGGCGGATCCCAGTACCCGCTGCCAGAAGCCGTCGCAGAAGCGGGCCAGCGCGCCCCGCCCCTGGGTCCCCGGGGGCTCCCCCTCGGCCACCCGCCCCGGGAGTCCCAGCTCGACCGGCACCTCCCCGGCCAGCGGCGCTCCCAACAGCCCGGCCACGGCCTCCGGTTCGAGGCCGCCGGGGCAGCGTCCCCGTACGACGACACGCACGTCCCGGGCCACCATCCGCACCCCGGCCGCCACCCGGCCCGCGGCCGCCACCGACCGCAGCTCTCCCGGCACCACCATCAGCACCAGGTCGAGCTGGGCCAGCACTTCGGCCACGGCTTCGTCGACCCGCCGCGGCAGATCGACCACGACCACCCCGCCGCGGCGGCGCGCCGCGGCCACCACGGACCGGATCGCGGCGGGCGGCACCACCACCCGGTCGCCGCGGTCCCAGCTGAGCACCCGCAGCGCGTGCAGCTCGGGAAGGGACTCCTCCAGCGCTCCGGCGCCGACCCGGCCCCGCGAGGCCGCGAAGTCCGGCCAGCGCAGCCCTTCGGCGCTCTCGCCGCCCAGCAGGACGTCCATGCCCCCGCCCAGCGGGTCGCCGTCGATGAGGATGGTCCGCTCCCCGGCTCGGGCGGCCCGCACGGCGAGCGCACAGGCGAGGGTGGAGGCGCCGGCGCCGCCGCTGCCTCCGATCACCCCCACGGCGAGGGCGGGCCGCCCGGCCCCCTCCACGACGTCGGCGATGCGGTCGACGAGCAGGCTCTCGGCGTCGGGGAGCCGCAGTACCTCCTCGGCGCCGATCTGGACCGCCTGTTGCCACACCTGGGGGTCGTCCAGTTCCCGGCCGACGAGGAACACCCCGGCCCGGCGCGGCGCCCCGCGCACTCGCCGGGCGGCGTCGTCGCCCACCAGCACGAGCGGAGCGGATTCCCACCCCGCGCTCCCCGGCGCAGCCTCCGCGTCCGCGTCCGCTCCGACCGTCCCCGCGGCCCCGCCCTGCTCGGGAAGCGCGTGGTGCACATGCGGCTCGGCACCCGCGGCGGCGCACAGCCGCAGCAGATCGTCGAGCAGCAGCGGGTCCTCGGTGATGATCAGCGGCCGCCCGCCGCCGGGTGCGGATCCGGCCACGGAAGCCGGCCCGATGCCCGCCCCGGCCCTCGTCCCCCTTCCCGCGACCACGGCCTCCGGCGTTTCGCACGACTTCGATCGAGCCACGATCTCCGCCCCCTTCTCCCTGTAAATCCAGCCGCCGCGGACTTCGCAGCTGGAATCACCGTGCAGCGTTCAGGAAAAAGAAGTGGATCTTGTTGGATAACTGTGGACAACTCATCGATTGTGAATAACCCGGTCACCCGCGCAGGTGACTTCCGGAGCGCGGCGGAACCACTACGCACCGTCACGAGTCTGATGTGGTGAGGGCCTTCGCCGCGTCGGCCCCGCACAGGAGGAAGGGCCGGAGGATGGTCACTTGGGGCCGAAGGCAGGGACGCGAACCGCGTCCGGACATGCGACGACCCCCGCCGGGGGGGAGAGCGGGGGTCGTCCCCACGGTCCGACTCGGGGGGGGAGGAGCCAGACCGGGTTAGCACGGTCGCGAACGATCCGTGACTTCCATGGTGTACCCGAGAGCCTTCTCAGGCAAACCCACGCGCCACACCTTACGCCGAATGGTGGGCGCATATGCTCGGGGCGTGGAAAATCAGCCCTTGCCGCACTCCTCGCCTCGCACCGCAGCCTTCTTCGACCTGGACAAGACGGTCATTGCGAAGTCGAGCACCTTGACGTTCAGCAAGTCCTTCTACCAAGGCGGCCTGATCAACCGGCGAGCCGTGTTGCGCACCGCGTACACGCAGTTCATCTTCCTGGCCGGCGGCGCCGACCACGACCAGATGGAACGGATGCGGGAGTACCTGTCCGCCCTCTGCAAGGGGTGGAACGTGCAGCAGGTGCGGGAGATCGTCGCGGAGACCCTGCACGACCTCATCGATCCGATCATCTACGACGAGGCCGCCTCCCTGATCGAGGCCCACCACACAGCGGGCCGCGACGTGGTGATCGTGTCCACCTCCGGCGCGGAGGTGGTCGAACCGATCGGAGAGATGCTCGGCGCCGACCGGGTCGTCGCCACCCGCATGGTCGTGGGTGAGGACGGATGCTTCACCGGCGAGATCGAGTACTACGCCTACGGGCCCACCAAGGCGGAAGCCGTGCGCGAACTCGCCGAGTCCGAGGGGTACGACCTCACCCGGTGCTACGCCTACAGCGACTCGGTCACCGACATCCCGATGCTCGAGGCGGTCGGCCACCCGCACGCCGTCAATCCCGACCGGGCGCTGCGCCGCGAAGCCGTGGCGCGCGAGTGGCCGGTCCTGGTGTTCAACCGCCCCGTTCGGCTCAAGCAGCGCCTCCCCGGGCTGTCCATGCCGACCCGCCCGGCCCTGGTCGCCGTAGCGGCCGTGGGTGCGGCAGCCGCCACGGCGGGCCTCGTCTGGTACGCCAGCCGGCGCCGTGCCCATGCGCTGGCCGCGGCCGGCTCCGGCCGAATGTCCTGACCTGCACGGATAAGGACTGTCCGATTCGCCCTCGGTCGTCCCGGAAAGTAAAAACTGGAGCCAGGGGTTTCGCATGGCTCCGAAGCGGAGTACAAATAAAGCAACGGCCCGCGAGACCAAAGAACATCCGAGAGGATCATCTTTAAAACGCAGTAAGGCCCACGGACCGAAGCATGAGCGCCGAGCACCCACGCGACGTCGACCCGTCGATTACGGGCCAGCCGCACCAGGTAACGGGCAAAGACCCCGACCTGATGGGCATATATCGAGGACGCTTGGTAACTGGGCGTAAATGCCAGCGGCGACACCAAAGCAAGACGGTGTCGCCGCAACCCATGTCCGGGCCCGGAAGACCTCAGGCCCGGCGCCCACACCCGGACACGGAGCCACTCCCGAGACCCAGCGCCGGAGCCGCGCCCGGGGCCCGAAGACCCCGGGGACAGGGCCGAACGGCTCAGGCCGCGCCGCGCTGCAGGGCTTCGCAGACCGCCGTCGACTCGCGCACACCCAGCTCGATCGCCCGGCCACAGTGCGCGATCCAGGCGGCCATCCCCTCCGCGGTCCCGGAGACGTACCCCTCGAGGGCGGCCACGTAGGCCTCGCTCCCCTGCTCCGCGTGGCCGACCTCCGCCGGACAGATCGCCTTGGGGTCCAGGCCGCTGTTGATCAGGACGATCCGCTCGGCCGCCCGCGCCACCAGGCCGTTGTACGAGCCGAACGGGCGCAGGGCCATCAGCTCACCGTGCACCACCGCCGCCATGATCAGGGCCGGCGCGGAGCCACCCGCGATGATCAGCTGCGACAGTCCTTCCAGCCGGCCGGCGACCTCCTCGGCGCCCGGCAGCCGGAGTTCCACCAGGGGCTCCACCACCGGCTCGCCCGCCAGCCGCGGACGGCCCACCACATCGCCGTCGGCAGTCGACCCGCACGCCACCAGGTGCAGCCGCGCCAGTACCCGTAGGGGCGACTGGCGCCAGATGCTGAGGAGTTGACCGGCTTCCGCCGTCAGCCGCAGCGCCGCTCCCACCGTCATCGCCTCCGGCTCCGACCCGAAGTCGGTCCGTCGGCGCACCTCCTCCAGCGCCCAGTCCGCACCGGACAGCGCCGCGCTGCCGCGCGCGCCGCGCAGGGCGGCCTCCGAGGTGATCTCGCCGCTGCGGCGGCGCATCACGCGGTGCCCGTAGACCCGGTCCACGGCCTTGCGTACGGAATCCACGGACTCGGCGACACCCGGGAGCCCGGCCAGGGGGGCCAGCGGGTCAGAAGCGCTACTCATAGGTAGGGAGCCTACGCACTGCGCACCCATAGCACCGACCCCTCCTTGGAGTGGTCTTCTTCACTCACCTTGACAACACCCTGCTATCAACCCACTACGCTTGGTGAACATGAAGATCGCTTTCGTAGGAAAGGGCGGCAGCGGCAAGACGACCCTGTCCTCCCTCTTCATCCGCCACCTCGCCGCCAATGAGGCCCCCGTCGTCGCGGTGGACGCCGACATCAACCAGCACTTGGCCGCCGCACTCGGGCTCACCGAGGACGAGGCCGCCGAACTGCCCGCCCTGGGCGCGCACCTGCCCCTGATCAAGGAGTACCTGCGGGGTTCCAATCCGCGCATCGCGTCCGCCGACACCATGATCAAGACCACCCCGCCCGGCCGTGGCTCGCGCCTGCTGCGCGTCAGCGAGGACAACCCGGTCTACGAAGCCTGCGCACACATCCTCCTGCTCGACGGGGAGCCCGTCCGGCTCATGGCCACCGGCCCCTTCACCGAGGCCGACCTGGGGGTGGCCTGCTACCACTCCAAGGTCGGGGCGGTCGAGCTCTGCCTCAATCACCTCGTCGACGGTCCGGACGAGTACGTGGTCGTCGACATGACGGCCGGCTCGGACTCCTTCGCCTCCGGCATGTTCACCCGTTTCGACGTGACCTTCCTGGTCGCCGAACCGACCCGCAAGGGCGTCTCCGTCTACCGCCAGTACAAGGAGTACGCCCGGGACTTCGGGGTCGCGCTCAAGGTCATCGGCAACAAGGTGCAGGGACCCGAGGACATCGAGTTCCTCCAGGACGAGGTGGGCGAGGACCTGCTGGTCACCGTCGGGCACTCGGACTGGGTGCGGGCCATGGAGAAGGGCCGTCCGGCCCCCTTCGAACTGCTGGAGGCGTCCAACCGGTTCGCGCTCCAGGAGCTCCAGGACGCCGCCGACGACTCGTACGCGCACCGCGACTGGGCCCGGTACACCGAGCAGATGGTGAGCTTCCACCTCAGGAACGCGGAGAGCTGGGGCAACGCGAAGACCGGGGTCGACCTGGCCGGCCAGGTCGACCCCGATTTCGTCCTGCGCGAGGGGGTGGAGGGGGCGGAGGTGCTCGTCAGCCCTCGTCCCCACTCTCCTCGGCCGGCTCCGCAGCCGGCTTGACACCCGCGGGGGCGGCCGGCGCCGCCGGCGGCCCCGCGGTCAGGAACTTCGCCCAGCCCTCCTTCGGCGTCTCGCCGACGTCGAGGGTGCGCATCCACTCCAGGGCCTTCGGGTCCTGCGCGTCCAGCCAGTCCACCAGCTCCCGGAACGGTACGCAGCGGACCTCCTTCTGGGTGCACATGGTCTGGATGGACTCCTCGACGGCACGCATGTAGGTGCCGCCGTTCCAGGACTCGAAGTGATTGCCGATGATCAGCGGCGCGCGGTTGCCCTGGTAGACGCGGTCGAAGGCCTGCCGCAGGCCGTCGCGCATCTGGTCGCCCCAGTACTGGTGCTGCGAGGGGTCACCCTGGGACGTCGTCCCGGACTGGTTGACCATGTAGTTGTAGTCCATGCTCAGGGTGTCGAAGGCGCGCCCCGGCATGGGCACCAGCTGGAGCGGGATGTCCCAGAGCCCGTCCGTCTTCTTGGGCCAGATCTGCTTGCTGATGCCGCTGGAGTCGTAGCGGAAGCCCATGTCCTTCGCCGCCAGCATGAAGTTCTTCTGGCCTTCGAGGCAGGGGGTGCGGGCGCCGATCAGCTCCTTGTCGTAGTTGAAGGGGAGCGCCTCCAGGTCCTTGAGACCGGAGTTG
This sequence comes from Streptomyces sp. NBC_01232, assembly GCF_035989885.1. GTDB lineage: Bacteria > Actinomycetota > Actinomycetes > Streptomycetales > Streptomycetaceae > Streptomyces. The sequence continues at coordinate 4,603,471 of NZ_CP108518.1, read as the reverse complement.
GTCTTCCAGTTCTTGACGAACGACTTGGCCTGGTTGATCTCGCTCTTCCACTCGTCCACCGACCAGGTGCCGACGCCACCGTCGGGGCCGCAGAAGTGCCCGTTGAAGTGGGTGCCGATCTCATTGCCCTCCAGCCAGGCCGCGCGGACCTGGGTGGCGGTGTCCTTGATGCCCTGGAGGTCCCCGAAGCCGATGTCGGAGCGGCCGGGCGAGTGCTGCGGCGCCGTATAGAGGGAACGTTTCTCCTCAGGGAGCATGTAGACACCGCTGAGGAAGTACGTCATCCGGGCGTTGTACTTCTTGCCGACCTCGCGGAAGTGCGAGAAGAGCTTCTGGCTGTCCTCGCCGGCCCCGTCCCAGGAGAACACCACGAACTGCGGCGGCTTTTCGCCGGGCTTCAGCTTCTGCGGCTTCTGCACGTTCGGCTGCGTGCCCGTGTACGCGGTGGAGCCGTCGCCGATGGGCCGGTTCACACTGCCGGGAGCCTCCGGGGCGGCGGGCCCCTTCAGCGCGTTCGGGGGCCCGGGAGCCGGGGACTTGGCGGGTTCCGAGGTGCTGCACCCGGCGACTCCCAGAACCAGCGCCGTGGCGACCAGGCCGCCGGCGATCTTCTTCGTGGCGGCGATCATCCGCCCCACCTCTCCCTCGCAGTTCCATCGCAGGACTTCCGCGCCGCAACGTCCCACGTGGTCCGCTTTGAGGAAGGTGTGACAAGCCGAACAAAATGCTTAATCACTCTTGAGTGCTAATTTGTCGGCCATTTGCCCGTATTATTCACCGCGCACCTTTACTCTCCATTACCATCCATTTACTGAGTGTTGAGACTCCCGCCGCTTCATCCCTCTTCAGAGGAGACGGGAACCGATGACAGCCACCTCCCTCACCCGCCCACCCCAAGAGATCCGCAAGGACCTCCCCGCGGATCTCTCCGCCTCGATCGCCGTCTTCCTGATCGCCCTGCCGCTCTCGCTCGGCATCGCCCTGGCCACCGGGGCCCCGCTCCAGGCGGGGCTGGTCGCCGCGGCGGTCGGCGGGATCGTCGCCGGGCGGCTCGGCGGCGCTCCGCTCCAGGTGAGCGGGCCCGCCGCCGGACTCACCGTGGTCACCGCCGAGTTGATCCAGCGCTACGGATGGCGCACCACCTGCGCCATCACCGTGCTCGCCGGCGTGTGCCAGCTCGGGCTCGCCGCCCTGCGCACCGCCCGGTCGGCACTGATGGTCAGCCCGGCCATCGTGCACGGCATGCTCGCGGGCATCGGCGTGACCATCGCCCTGGCCCAGCTGCACATCGTGCTCGGCGGCACACCCCAGAGCAACGCCGTGGCCAACGTCCTGGGTCTGCCCGGCCAGTTGGCCGATCTGCATCCGGTCGCCCTCGGTGTCAGCGCGCTGACCCTGATCGTCCTGCTCGGCTGGCCCCGGCTGCCCGGACGGGTGGGCCGCGCCCTGCGCAAGGTGCCCGCGGCGCTCGCCGCCGTCGCCACGGCCACCGCCATCGCCGCCGTGGCCGGGCTCAGCCTGCCCCGGGTGGACCTGCCCTCCTGGCGCAGCCATGCCCTGCCCGAGCTCCCCGAGGGGCCGGTCCTCGGCCTCATCGCGGCGGTACTGACCATCACCCTCGTCGGCAGCGTGGAGTCACTGCTCTCCGCCGTCGCGACCGACAAGCTGATCGCGTCCGAGCGGCGTACGGGCAACCGCCCGCCGCGCGCCGACCTCAACCGCGAACTGCGGGGGCAGGGCGCCGCGAACATCGTCTCCGGGGCCCTGGGCGGGCTGCCCATCACGGGTGTGGCCGTCCGCAGCGTGGCCAACGTCAAGTCCGGTGCGGCCAGCCGGAAGTCGGCCATGCTGCACGGGTTCTGGGTACTGCTCGCGGCCGGTCTGATGGTCCCGGTCCTCGACCTGATCCCGCTCGCCGCACTGGCCGCGCTGGTGATGGCGGTCGGCGTGCAGATGGTCAGCATCACGCACATGCGCAGTGTCACCCGGCACCGCGAGATCCTGGTCTACGTCACGACGATCGCGGCCGTGGTGCTGGGCGGGGTCCTGGAGGGCGTGGCCATCGGTATCGCGGTGGCCGTCGCGCTGGCCCTGCACCGCCTCGCCCGGACCCGGATCACCGCGGAACGGCTGGACAGCGGGGTCCACCGGGTGCGGGCGCGCGGGCAGTTGACCTTCCTCGCCGTGCCCCGGCTGAGCCGGGTGCTGAACCAGATTCCGCACGACGTGCACGCGGTGGTCGAGCTGGACGGCTCGTTCATGGACCACGCGGCCTACGAGACGCTGCACGACTGGCAGGAGTCCCACCTGGCGCACGGCGGCTCGCTGGAGGTGACCGGCCGCTCCGGATCGTCGGCGCTCCCGCCCGCAGCCGCGCCCGGCGACGACTCCGCCGACGGCTCCGACGCGGTCGACGCGGCCGGTCACACCGACGGGAGCCACCACGCGGACCGCTCCCGCCGCGCGTCCCAGCGCGGCGTGCACCAGTGCTGCCGGCCCTGGACCCCGTGGCAGAACCACTGCGACCACCGCCCCGCGGGCACCCGTACGATCACCGCCGCGGCCGCGGCCAAGGCGGCCGCGGCGGCCACCGAGCCAGAGGCTAAGGCGGAGACCCCGTCGGGGCGGGCCGCCTCACCCGCGCCCCGGCGCCGCGGCGCGGGCCAACTGGCCAGTGGGATCAGCGCCTTCCAGCGCGACACCGCACCCCACGTGCGGGACGAACTGGCGCGGCTGGCCCGCGAGGGACAGCGGCCCTCCCAGCTCTTCCTCACCTGCGCCGACTCCCGCCTGGTGACCAGCATGATCACGGCCAGCGGCCCCGGCGACCTGTTCACGGTCCGCAATGTCGGCAATCTGGTCCCGCTGCCCGGCGCCGAGTCCACGGACGATTCCGTCGCAGCGGCCATCGAGTACGCGGTGGACGTGCTGATGGTCGACAGCATCACCGTGTGCGGGCACTCGGGCTGCGGGGCCATGCAGGCCCTGCTCAGTTCCGCGCCCGGGACACCGATGACCCCGCTGCGCCGCTGGCTGAAGCACGGGCTGCCCAGCCTTGAACGGATGGCCAGCCGCCACCACGCCTGGGCGCGGATCGCGGGCCGGCTCCCGGCGGACGCCGTGGAGCAGCTGTGCCTGACCAACGTCGTTCAGCAGCTGGAGCACCTGCGGGCCCACGAATCGGTGGCCCGGCGGCTCGCCGAGGGCACGCTGGAGCTGCACGGGATGTACTTCCACGTGGGCGAGGCCCAGGCGTATCTGCTGTCCGAGGGCGAGGACTTCTTCGACTGCCGCGTCTTCGACAGCGTGGGCCAGCACGCCTGAACCGATACCCTCCCGTATTCGTGCAATCGTTTGGCCCCTCCCCGCTCCCTGCAGCGGGGAGGGGCCATTCGCACTCCGTTCTCGCGCGGACCGAGTCGTGATATAGGTCTAAACCAATTCTCGGCTACCCCTTGTCACCTGGGCCGCTGACTGATGAGCTATGCCCGGGGACACAACGGACACCCTGGGAAAGGGAGATGTCGTGAGCAATGAGAGTCTGGCCAATCTGCTCAAGGAGGAGCGGCGGTTCGCACCGCCCGCCGATCTGGCCGCCGCCGCCAATGTGACCGAGGCTGCGTACGCACAGGCCGACGCGGACCGGCTGGGCTTCTGGGCCGAGCAGGCGCGGCGGCTGACCTGGGCCACCGAGCCGACCGAGACGCTCGACTGGACGAACCCGCCCTTCGCGAAGTGGTTCGCGGACGGCAAGCTCAACGTCGCGTACAACTGCGTGGACCGCCACGTCGAGGCCGGCAACGGCGACCGCGTCGCCATCCACTTCGAGGGCGAGCCCGGCGACAGCCGCGCGATCACCTACGCCGAGCTCAAGGACGAGGTCTCCAGGGCCGCCAACGCCCTGACAGAGCTGGGTGTCGAGGCCGGCGACCGGGTCGCCGTCTACCTTCCGATGATCCCCGAGGCGGTCGTCGCGATGCTCGCGTGCGCCCGCGTCGGCGCCGCGCACTCCGTGGTCTTCGGCGGCTTCTCCGCCGACGCCGTCGCCTCCCGCATCCAGGACGCCGACGCCAAGCTGGTGATCACCGCCGACGGCGGCTACCGCCGCGGCAAGCCCACCGCCCTGAAGCCCGCCATCGACGACGCCGTCGCCAGGTGTCCGCAGGTCGAGCACGTGCTCGTCGTGCGCCGCACCAACCAGGACACCGCCTTCACCGAGGGCCGCGACGTCTGGTGGCACGATGTGGTCGGCCGGCAGTCCGCCGAGCACACCCCGCAGCCGTTCGATGCCGAGCACCCGCTCTTCATCCTCTACACCTCGGGGACCACGGGTAAGCCCAAGGGCATCCTGCACACCTCCGGCGGCTACCTCACGCAGGCCGCGTACACCCACCACGCGGTCTTCGACCTGAAGCCGGAGACCGACGTCTACTGGTGCACCGCCGACATCGGCTGGGTCACCGGGCACTCCTACATCGTCTACGGGCCGCTCGCGAACGGCGCCACCCAGGTGATGTACGAGGGCACCCCCGACACGCCGCACCAGGGCCGGTTCTGGGAGGTCGTCCAGAAGTACGGCGTCACCATCCTCTACACCGCGCCCACGGCGATCCGTACGTTCATGAAGTGGGGCGACGACATCCCCGCGAAGTTCGACCTGTCGAGCCTGCGCGTGCTGGGATCGGTCGGCGAGCCGATCAACCCCGAGGCCTGGATCTGGTACCGCAAGCACATCGGCGGCGACCGCTGCCCGATCGTGGACACCTGGTGGCAGACCGAGACCGGCGCGATGATGATCTCCCCGCTGCCGGGCGTCACCTCCACGAAGCCGGGCTCCGCGCAGCGCGCCCTGCCGGGAATCTCCGCCACCGTCGTGGACGACGAGGCGCACGAGGTGCCCAACGGCGGGGGCGGCTACCTGGTCCTCACCGAGCCGTGGCCGTCGATGCTGCGCACCATCTGGGGTGACGACCAGCGGTTCATCGACACCTACTGGTCGCGCTTCGAGGGCAAGTACTTCGCGGGCGACGGCGCCAAGAAGGACGACGCCGGCGACATCTGGCTGCTCGGCCGGGTGGACGACGTCATGCTGGTCTCCGGACACAACATCTCGACCACCGAGGTCGAGTCGGCGCTCGTCTCGCACCCGTCGGTCGCCGAGGCGGCCGTGGTCGGCGCGAACGACGAGACCACCGGCCAGGCCATCGTCGCCTTCGTGATCCTGCGCGGCAGCGCCTCCGAGACCGAGAACCTGGTCGCGGACCTGCGCAACCACGTGGGCAACACGCTCGGCCCGATCGCCAAGCCGAAGCGGATCCTGCCCGTCCAGGAACTGCCGAAGACCCGCTCGGGCAAGATCATGCGCCGTCTGCTGCGCGACGTGGCCGAGAACCGCGCGGTCGGTGACGTCACCACGCTCGCCGACTCCTCCGTCATGGACCTGATCCAGAGCAAGCTCCCCGCCGCCGGCAGCGAGGACTGAGACACCGGCACGAACACAGGCAGGGACACGGTTCACGGACACACCGAAAGGGTCACCCGGCGCGCTGCGCCGGGTGACCCTTTCGCACTTAAAGTGATGATCGCCGGATACGTCCTCGTGTGCGCCCTGTAAGGTATTCAAAGCGTAAAGAAAGACCACAGGGTGCGCCGGGAAGTCTGGTCGGCAATGAGCTTCGTCATGCCGTCCAACCGACCCCGGAGGTGTCCCTCGTGGCCGCGCCCAGCCCCACCGACCACAAGAGCGGCAAGCTGCTCGGCCGGCTCACCCTGCCCGAGCGCCGCTTCGTCGCCGATGCCCTGCGCACCGAGACCGTCGGCGGAGTCCTGCTGCTCGTGGCCGCGATCGCCGCCCTCCTGTGGGCGAACATCCCCGCCGTATCCGACAGCTACGCCGACATCCGGTCCTTCCACATCGGCCCCGCCTCCCTCGGCCTGGACCTCTCGCTCCAGCACTGGGCCGCCGACGGACTCCTCGCCGTCTTCTTCTTCGTCGCCGGGATCGAGCTCAAGCGCGAGCTCGTCGCGGGCGATCTGCGCAACGCAAGGGCGGCCGCGCTCCCGGTGATCGCCGCCCTGTGCGGTATGGCCGTACCCGCGGTGGTCTACGTCATCGTCAACACCGTGGGCGACGGCTCCACGGACGGCTGGGCCGTCCCCACCGCCACCGACATCGCCTTCGCGCTCGCCGTCCTCGCCGTCATCGGCACCTCACTGCCGTCGGCCCTGCGCGCCTTCCTGCTGACCCTCGCGGTCGTCGACGACCTCTTCGCCATCCTGATCATCGCGGTGTTCTTCACCAGCGACATCGACTTCCTCGCGCTCGGCGGCGCGTTCGTGGGCCTGGCCCTCTTCTGGTTCCTGCTCCACCGCGGCGTCCACGGCTGGTACGTCTACGTCCCGCTCGCCCTGGTCATCTGGGGCCTGATGTACAACAGCGGAGTCCACGCCACCATCGCCGGCGTCGCCATGGGCCTGATGCTCCGCTGCACCCGCCGCGAGGGTGAGCAGCAGTCCCCCGGTGAGCACATCGAGCACTTGGTCCGGCCCCTGTCGGCCGGGCTCGCCGTGCCCCTCTTCGCCCTCTTCTCCGCCGGTGTCTCCCTCTCCGACCACGCCATCGCCCAGGTCTTCACCCGGCCCGAGACCCTCGGCGTCGTACTCGGCCTCGTCATCGGCAAGACCGTCGGCATCTTCGGCGGCACCTGGCTGGCCGCCCGCTTCACCAAGGCCGAGCTGAACGAGGACCTGGCCTGGCCCGACGTACTCGCGGTGGCCGCGCTCGCCGGCATCGGCTTCACCGTCTCCCTCCTCATCGGCGAACTCGCCTTCGCCGACGACCCGGTGCTCACCGACGAGGTCAAGGCCGCCGTCCTGATCGGATCCCTGATCGCCGCCGTGATCGCGTGCGTGATGCTCAAGCTCCGCAACCGCAGGTACCGGGCGCTCACCGACGCCGAGGAGCGCGACGAGGACCACGACGGCATCCCGGACATCTACGAGGAGGACAACCCCGCGTACCACTTGCGGATGGCCAGGATCTACGAGGACAGGGCCGCGGAACACCGCCGCAGGGCCGAGGACGCGGCCGCCGCCGCGCTCCAAACGGCAGCCGGGTCCACCGCCGAGGGCGACCGTCCGGCATGATCTGACTGACGACGCAGGACAGCCGCGCCGCCCGGCAGCAGACGACAGAGGGAGAGAGCGATGAGCGCAGTGGACCAAGAGGCGCAGGGAGCCGAGCGCACACTCGGCCAACTGGTCGCCTCGGCCACCGCCGAGATGTCCGCGCTGGTGCACGACGAGATCGCCCTCGCCAAGGCGGAGATCCGCGAGGACGTCAAGCGCGTGGGCAGCGGGTCCGCCTCGATGGTGGCCGCCGGAGTGCTCGCGCTCTTCTCCGTCCCGGTGCTGACCTTCGCCGCGGCGTACGGGATCCACAACCTCGGGCTCGGGCTCGCGTGGTCCTTCCTCATCGTCGGCGGCGCGTTCCTGCTGATCGCGGGCGTGCTCGTACTCATCGGCGTACGCAAGTTCAAGAAGGTCAAGCCGCCGGAGAAGTCCATCGCCTCCGTCAAGCAGACCGCCGCGCTGGTCCAGACCGTCAAGCCGCACCCGCGGCCGGTGAGTGACAAGGCTGTGGGTGTGGCACGCTCGTCCTCATGACAGCGCCCACGCCGGACCCCAGCGTTCCTCCCACAGCTGCCACGGCGGTACGGCTCGACCTTCCCGGCGGGCGGACGGTGACGCACCGGGACGTCGCTGCCAACGGCGCCCGCTTCCACGTCGCCGAGCTGGGTGACGGACCGCTGGTGCTGCTGCTCCACGGCTTCCCGCAGTTCTGGTGGACCTGGCGGCACCAGATGACCGCGCTCGCCGACGCCGGGTACCGGGCGGTCGCGATGGACCTGCGCGGTGTGGGCGGCAGCGACCGCACCCCGCGCGGCTACGACCCCGCCAACCTGGCCCTCGACATCACCGGGGTCGTACGGTCCCTCGGCGAGCCGGACGCCGCCCTCGTCGGGCACGACCTGGGCGGCTACCTCGCCTGGACGGCGGCCGTGATGCGGCCCAAGCTGGTGCGCCGCCTCGTCGTCTCCTCCATGCCGCACCCGCGCCGCTGGCGCTCGGCGATGCTCTCGGACTTCGGGCAGACACGGGCGAGTTCGCACATCTGGGGCTTCCAGCGGCCGTTCGTTCCCGAGCGTCAGCTCGTCGCCGACGGCGGGGCCCTCGTGGGTGAGCTGATCCGGGACTGGTCCGGGCCGCGGCTGCCGGAGGACGAGGACCTGGCCGTGTACCAGCGGGCCATGTGCATCCCGTCCACCGCGCACTGTTCGGTCGAGCCGTACCGCTGGATGATGCGGTCGATGGCCCGTCCCGACGGGATCCAGTTCAACCGGCGGATGAAGCGGCCGGTGCGGGTGCCGACGCTGCATCTGCACGGATCGCTCGACCCGGTGATGCGGACGCGGAGCGCGGCCGGTTCCGGGGAGTACGTCGAAGCCCCGTACCGGTGGCGGCTGTTCGACGGGCTCGGGCACTTCCCGCACGAGGAGGACCCGGTCGCCTTCTCGTCGGAGCTGGTGAACTGGCTGAAGGACCCCGAGCCGGACCGCTGACCGACCCCTGGGCGGACGGCAGTTCACTCATACGCTTGTCCTACGAGCATTCAATTGCCTCGCGCATAGGCCAATTGGCCGCCCGTGACGGGGTTACGGACCTTGGGGCACGGGCAGAGCTCGGAGTATGAGCTGGACGCACGACTACGGTGACACCGCGCACGAACGACGCTCGGCAGCGACGCCGGGCACCCACGAGAGGGCCGGCCGGCACGGCCACGACCCCCGCCTCGGGATTCCGCTCATCCTGCGACGCCGGGCCCGCTGGGTCTCCGCGCGCCTGCGTCATCCACGGACGTAGGGACCCTGCGGGGGCGGGGCGTCGTACCGGGTCGTATCAGAGGGCGCAGCCCTGGCTGTCGACCCGGCGTACGGCGTCCTTGCCGATCCGGATGTCGTCGCGGATCTCGTCCACCGTCAGCACGTAACCGGTGTTGGGGTCGTCCAGGGACTTCGCGAAGACGACTCCGTACACCTTGCCGTCGGGCGTCAGCAGCGGTCCGCCGGAGTTGCCCTGGCGAACGGTCGCGAACAGCGAGTAGACGTCCCGCCGGACGGTCCCGCGGTGATAGATGTCCGGTCCGTTGGCGTTGATCCGGCCGCGGACGCGGGCGGAGCGGACGTCGTACGCGCCGTTCTCCGGGAAGCCGGCGACGATCGCGTCGCTGCCGCTCGTCGCGTCCTTCTCGGAGAACTCCAGCGCCGGGGCCTTCAGCTTGGGCACGTCCAGGACGGCGATGTCGCGCGCCCAGTCGTAGAGCACGACCTTGGCGTCGTACAGCTTGCCCTCGCCGCCGACCTGCACGGTGGGCTCGCCGACGCCGCCGACGACGTGCGCATTGGTCATCACCTTGCCGGGCGCGAAGACGAAGCCCGTGCCCTCCAGCACCTTGCTGCAGCTGGGTGCGGTGCCGACGACCTTCACGATCGAGCGCTTCGCCTGGTCGGCGACGGGGCTGCTGGCGAGCGCGGGGTCGGGCGCCTTGACCTCGGTGATGGGCTCGTTGGAGAACGGGCTGAACACCTGCGGGAAGCCGTTGCGCGCGAGCGTGGAGCTGAAGTCGGAGAACCAGGTGTTCGCCTGGTCGGGCAGCACGCGCGACACGCCGAGGAGGACCTTGGAGTTGCGGACCTCCTTGCCCAGCGTGGGGAGCGAGGTCCCGGCGAGCGCGGAACCGATCAGCCAGGCCACCAGCAGCATCGCGACCACGTTGACCAGGGCCCCGCCCGTCGCGTCGAGCGCGCGTGCGGGTGACCAGGTGATCTGGCGGCGGAGTTTGCTCCCGAGATGGGTGGTCAGGGCCTGGCCGATCGAGGCGCAGATGATGATCGCGACGACGGCGATGACGACGACGGTGGTGGACACCTGGGTGCCGTTGTCCGTCACCCGGTCCCAGATCAGCGGGAGCAGGGACACGGCGACGAGGCCACCGCCGAGGAAGCCGATCACCGACAGGATGCCGACGACGAACCCCTGGCGATAGCCGACGATCGCGAACCACACGGCGGCGAGCAGCAACAGGATGTCCAGCACGTTCACGTGGGCCACCGTCTCATGCGCGCCAGTCGAGCGGGACCTGCCGCGAGCGGTCCCAGGGACGCTCCCAGCCCGCGAAGTGCAGGATCCGGTCGATCACTCCGGCGGTGAAACCCCAGACCAGAGCCGATTCGACGGTGAAACCCGGACCCAGGTGACCGCTCGGGTGAACGGTCATGACCCGGTGTTCGGGATCCGTGAGATCGGCCACGGGCACCGTGAAGACCCGGGCCGTCTCGGCCGGGTCCACGGCGCCCACCGGGCTGGGGGCACGCCACCAGCCGAGGACCGGGGTGACCACGAACTCGCTGACGGGAATGTAGAGGCGGGGCAGCACACCGAAGAGCTGAACACCGGAAGGATCAAGTCCGGTTTCTTCCTCGGCCTCGCGCAGCGCGGCGCGCAGCGGGCCGGTGGTGTGCGGATCGCCGTCCTCCGGATCCAGCGCACCGCCGGGGAAGGACGGCTGGCCCGCATGCGAGCGGAGGGTGCCGGCGCGCTCCATGAGCAGCAGCTCGGGGCCGCGGGCGCCCTCCCCGAAGAGGACGAGCACGGCGGACTGCCGCCCCCGGCCGTCCTCGGGCGGCAGGAAGCGGCTCAGCTGGCCCGGCTGAACGGACCGGGCGGCCCGGACGACGGGATCGAGCCAGTCCGGCAGGCCGTCGGTCGTGACGGCCGGGCCGCCGCCCTCGCGGGATCCCACCGTGGTTCCGGCCTCGTCCCGTGTACCGCGCATCATGGGCACCCCTGTCCGCCTCGTCCTGTCCAGCACCGTCTCCCACACCACAAAACGCGGTCCGGGTACCGATTCGTTCCTACAGCCCCAAAGCCCTGCAGTCCGGCAAAACCTGCCCCCTCACGGCCCTGCGTCCGCTATGGGGCGCCAGCAAGCCGCCAAGGAGCCGTCAGGGAGCCGCTAGGGCGCCGTGTCCGCCACGGCGCCGCCCAGCGGCGGGGCCGGCAGCCCCGGATAGTCCGGGGGCGGGGTGAGCCGCTGGCCCGGCTGGCCGCCCTTCTCGTACTTGAGCAGCTTCTTCGCCTTCTCCGGGTCGGTCTCACCCTCCCCGTACGCCGGGCAGAGCGGGGCGATCGGACAGGCCCCGCAGGCCGGCTTGCGGGAGTGGCAGATCCGGCGGCCGTGGAAGACGACCCGGTGCGAGAGCATCGTCCACTCGCTCTTCGGAAAAATCGCGCAGATCTCCGCCTCGACCTTCTCCGGGTCCTCCTGCTCGGTCAGCTTCCAGCGGCGCACCAGCCGGCCGAAATGGGTGTCCACCGTGATCCCCGGGACACCGAACGCATTGCCGAGGACCACGTTGGCCGTCTTCCGGCCCACTCCGGGCAGGGTGACCAGGTCCTCGATCCGGCCCGGCACCTCCCCGCCGAAGTTGTCCCGCAGGGCCTGCGAGAGGCCGAGCAGGGACCTCGACTTGGCCCGGAAGAACCCGGTCGGCCTGATGAGCTCCTCCAGATCCTCCGGGGCGGCCGCGGCCATGTCCTCGGGGGTCGGGTAGGCGGCGAAGAGGGCCGGGGTCGTCTGGTTCACGCGCAGGTCGGTCGTCTGCGCGGACAGCACCGTCGCGACGAGCAGCTCGAAGGGATTGCGGAAGTCGAGCTCCGGATGGGCGTACGGATAGATCTCGGCCAGCTCACGGTTGATGCGCCGCGCCCTGCGCACCATGGCCAGGCGGGATTCCGGCTTGGCCGACTTCGGTTTCTTGGCCGAAACTTTGCCCTGAGGGGTGGCCGCAGCCCTCGCGGACGTCTTCACTGGGACATGTTCGCCCACGGCAGAATTTTGGGGCTCCGTCACTCCGGCGGACCCCTTGGCCTGTGCTCTCACCGGCTTATTGGACACCCGGCCAGCCTAAGGCCGGCCGCTGACACCCGCCCGGACCTCAGGTAACACCACTCCGATTGGCCTCTGGCCGCACAGCACGCCCGTCCGTCCGGCATCCTTGTGATTGATCGCACTGTTTGAGCCGTCCGGCAAAATGGGGAGCACGGTCCCCTGAGCTGGTCGACATAGGAGAGAGACTCGTGGACGACGTTCTGCGGCGCGCCCCGCTCTTCGCGGCGCTCGATGACGAGCAGGCCGCGGAGCTCCGCGCCTCCATGGGCGAGGTGACCCTCGCACGCGGTGACGCCCTGTTCCACGAGGGCGACCCCGGCGACCGGCTGTATGTCGTGACCGAGGGCAAGGTGAAGCTCCACCGCACCTCCCCCGACGGCCGCGAGAACATGCTGGCCGTCCTCGGCCCCGGCGAGCTGATCGGCGAGCTGTCGCTCTTCGACCCGGGCCCGCGCACCGCCACCGCCACCGCGCTGACCGAGGTCAAGCTCCTCGGCCTCGGCCACGGTGACCTCCAGCCCTGGCTCAACGCCCGGCCCGAGGTCGCGACCGCGCTGCTGCGCGCCGTCGCCCGCCGCCTGCGCAAGACCAACGACCAGATGTCCGACCTGGTCTTCTCCGACGTTCCCGGCCGTGTGGCGCGGGCGCTCCTCGACCTGTCGCGCCGGTTCGGCGTGCAGTCGGAGGAGGGCATCCACGTGGTGCACGACCTCACGCAGGAGGAGCTCGCCCAGCTCGTCGGCGCCTCGCGCGAGACCGTGAACAAGGCCCTGGCCGACTTCGCGGGCCGCGGCTGGCTGCGCCTGGAGGCCCGCGCGGTCATCCTGCTGGACGTGGAGCGCCTCGCGAAGCGCTCGCGCTGACGCCTGCCACAGCTGTTGGAGGGGTCCTGCCCGACCGGGCGGGGCCCTTTCGCGCGTTACGGGCCCGACGCCGCCACAGGGGCGCTCCGCGGCGCGTGAACGGCGCCCGGGTCGGCCGCCCCGGGCGACCCGGCGGGCACAGTGGAGCCATGGAGCACAGAGGGCTGGACGCGTCCGGGTACTTCGAGCGGGAGGGCTCCCTCGGGCGGGTTCAGGACGGGTTCAGGGGCCTCGTGGCCGCCGCACGGGCGCGGACCGCCGAGGCGTACGGCCGGCGGCTGCACAGCGCGTACCTGTACGGGTCCGTGCCGCGCGGGACGGCCCGGCCCGGGCGGTCCGACCTGGACCTGCTGCTCGTCCTGCACCACGAGCCCTCCGACGACGACCGCGACACCGCCGAGGTCCTCGCGCGCGGGCTCGACGAGGACTTCCCGGAGGTCGACGGCGTCGGCATCCTGCTCCAGGACAAGGCCGCCGTGCTGAGCGAGGCGGAACGATTCGACCTGGGCTGGTTCCTCGCCTGCCTGTGCACCCCGCTGCTCGGCGCCGACCTGGCCGAGCACCTGCCGCGCTACCGCCCGGACAGCCTGCTCGCCCGCGAGACCAACGGGGACCTGGCCGACGTACTCCCCGAATGGCGGACCCGTGTGCGGGAGGCGTCGACCCCGCAGGAGTACCGGAAGCTGAGCCGCCGCTTCTCGCGGCGCCTGGTGCGCACCGCCTTCACGCTGGTCATGCCCCGGTGGGGCGGCTGGACCAGCGACCTCGGCGAGTCCGCGGAGATCTTCGGCATGTACTACCCCGAGCGCGCGGCCCAGCTGCGGGAAGCGGCCGCCGTCGCGCTGGATCCCGTAGCGGACCCGGAGGTGCTGCGCTCGTACGTCGAGGACCTCGGGCCCTGGCTCGCGGACGAGTACACGGCCCGGCACGGCACCAGGACACGGCGCCGGGGCGTGCCGGCAACGTAGCGACGGCGCCCCGAGGGCGCGTCCCCGGCCGCCGGACGGCTTCAGGCCTTCTCGGCCCCGGCCCCGGGCCCGGCCCCGGCCTGGGGCTGAGGCCGGCTCCGGGCCTCGGCCCGGGTCAGGGTCTCGGCGAGGGCCTCGACGGCCAGCTTGGCCTCCGCCAGGCCCGCGCCGGTGATCCGGCGGTACTCCTTGATCGCCGATATCTGCCGGTCGGCCCTGATCAGGTCGCGCACCTCGGCCATCCCGGCCGGCTCCGGCTCCTCGATGCCGAAGTGCTCCAGCACCAGGGCCAGGCGGCGCTCCGTCCGGTCCGCCTTGAGCTGGAGGCTCTGCACGCGCAGGGTCACCGTCGAGGTGATCCATCCGGCCGTGGCGATCAGCACGACCAGCAGGAACACGGTGTTCATTCGGGCCCCCCAGGGATCAGTCCGTGATCTTGAAGGTACTCGAGCTGCGCCCGGACGGACCATTCCGCGGCCGGCCACAGCGACCGGTCCACGTCCGCGTAGACCTGCGAGACGACGGCCTCCGGCGTGACGAAGCCGTTCTCGACGGCCGTTTCAACCTGCGCGAGCCGGTGAGCACGATGGGCCAGATAGAACTCCACGGCGCCCTGTGCGTCCTCCAGGACCGGTCCGTGGCCCGGCAGGACGGTGTGCACCCCGTCGTCCACGGTGAGCGAGCGCAGGCGGCGCAGGGAGTCCAGATAGTCGCCGAGGCGGCCGTCGGGGTGGGCGACGACGGTGGTGCCGCGGCCCAGGATCGTGTCGCCGGTCAGGACGGCCCGGTCGGCCGGCAGGTGGAAGCAGAGCGAGTCGCTGGTGTGGCCCGGGGTCGCCACCACGCGCAGCTCCAGCCCGCCGGTCCGGATCACGTCCCCGGCGGCCAGACCCTCGTCGCCGAGGCGCAGGGCCGGGTCCAGGGCGCGGACCTTGGTACGGGTGAGCTCGGCGAAGCGGCCCGCGCCCTCGGCGTGGTCGGGGTGGCCGTGGGTGAGCAGGGTGAGGCCGATCCGCTTGCCCGCCCGCTCGGCGGTGGCGATGACCTCCCTCAGGTGCACGTCGTCCAGCGGGCCGGGGTCGATCACGACGGCGAGGTCGGAGCCGGGCTCGGAGACCAGCCAGGTGTTGGTGCCGTCGAGGGTCATCGCGGAGGCGTTGGGAGCCAGGACGTTCACCGCGCGGGCGGTCGCGGGCCCGGAGGTGACGACTCCGCGGGGCTGGCCGGGCAGTGCGGCGGCATCGGTCATGCGGGGCCTCCGGGGCCTGCGGGACGTCCGGGGACGCGCTTGGTGAACTCGTCGTGCCCCGGCCAGCTGAGCACCACCTCGCCGTCCTCCAGCGTGGCCCGGGCCAGCACCGGGGTGAGGTCCTGCCCGGCCGCGGCGGCGAGCGCGCCCGCGGCGCTCCCGTACGGCTCCAGGGACCGCAGGGTGGAGATGGTGGGCGGCATCATCAGCAGCTCGCCCTTGTCGTAGCCGGCGGCCGCGTCGGCCGGGCGGATCCACACGGTCCGGTCGGCCTCGGTGGAGGCGTTGCGGGTGCGCTGGCCCTCGGGCAGGGCGGCGACGAAGAACCAGGTGTCGTAGCGGCGCGGCTCGAACTCGGGGGTGATCCAGCGCGCCCAGGCACCGAGCAGGTCGGAGCGCAGCCGCAGGCCGCGGCGGTCGAGGAACTCAGCGAAGGACAGCTCCCGCGCCACGAGGGCCTGCCGGTCGGCCTCCCAGTCGTCCCCGGTGGTGTCGCCGACGATCGTGTCCGGGGTCTGCCCGGCGAGCAGGACGCCCGCCTCCTCGAAGGTCTCCCGTACCGCGCCGCAGACGATGGCCTGGGCGGTGCGGGGATCGGTCCCGAGCCGGACCGCCCAGTCCTCCTGGGACGGACCCGCCCAGCCGACCTGGTGCTCCTCGTCCCGGGGATCGACCCCGCCACCCGGATAGGCGTACGCGCCCCCGGCAAAAGCCATGGAGGTCCGCCTGCGCAGCATGTGCACGGCGGGACCGTCGGGTGTGTCGCGCAGGAGCATCACGGTGGCGGCGCGCCGCGGCGCGACCGGTGTGAGCGAGCCGTCCGCGAGCGCGCGGATGCGGTCGGGCCACTCCGGCGGGTACCACTGGCCTCCGGCGGAGGGCTGCTGCTGACCATGCTGACCATTCGGCATGGCCGGATGCTACGGCCATCCGGCCCGATGTTCGAGGGTCACCCGTCGCGGCGGCAGTGACGGGCCGCCCGCACGGGCCGTCCCGGTGGCGCCGCGCAGGCACCACGCAGGACGGGCCGGGCACCGCGCTGCTCGCGCGACCCGGCCCGCCCCGGCGGAACCGCCCCGAAGGGTCAGGCTCCGGCGACCAGCTCGACCTGGATCTCGATCTCGACCGGTGCGTCCAGCGGCAGGACCGCCACGCCGACCGCACTGCGGGCGTGGACGCCCTTCTCGCCGAGGACCGCGCCCAGGAGCTCGCTCGCGCCGTTCAGCACGCCCGGCTGGGCCGTGAAGTCGGGGGCGGAGGCGACGAAGCCGACGACCTTCACGACACGCGCGATCTTGTCGAGGTCACCGACGACCGACTTGACCGCGGCCAGGGCGTTCAGCGCGCACGTGGCGGCCAGCTCCTTGGCCTGCTCCGCCGAGACCTCGGCGCCGACCTTGCCGGTGACCGGCAGGTTGCCCTTGATCATCGGGAGCTGGCCCGCGGTGAAGACGTACGAGCCCGACCGCACGGCCGGCTGGTACGTGGCCAGCGGCGGAACGACCTCCGGCAGGGTCAGGCCGAGTTCGGCCAGCTTCGCCTCTACAGCGCCGCTCATGCCTTCTCCCGCTTGAGGTACGCCACGAGCTGCTCGGGGTTGTTCGGGCCGGGCACGACCTGGACGAGCTCCCAGCCGTCCTCGCCCCAGGTGTCCAGGATCTGCTTGGTGGCGTGAACCAGCAGCGGGACCGTCGCATATTCGAACTTCTTGGTCATGGGAGCGAGGGTAGTGCCTGTGGTGCGGGGCGCATGCCGCCCCCGGAACCGGCGGCCGGGCGTAACGCAGCTCACCCCCGAACACTCCCGCAGGACCACCCGGCACCACCGCAGCCGAACCGGAGGAATTAGGCTCGGACGCTGTGAGCAGGCTCCAGGTGGTCAGCGGCAAGGGCGGCACCGGCAAGACCACGGTCGCCGCAGCACTCGCGCTTGCCCTCGCACGCGAGGGCGGCCGGACTCTTCTCGTGGAGGTCGAGGGCAGGCAGGGGCTCGCGCAGCTCTTCGGCGCCGAGGCGCTCCCGTACGAGGAGCGGAAGATCGCCGTGGCGCCCGGCGGGGGCGGTGAGGTCTTCGCGCTCGCCATCGACGCCGAACGGGCGCTGCTGGACTACCTCCAGATGTTCTACAAGCTCGGCTCGGCCGGCCGCGCGCTCAAGAAGCTCGGCGCCATCGACTTCGCGACGACCATCGCCCCGGGGCTGCGCGACGTGCTGCTGACCGGCAAGGCCTGCGAGGCGGTGCGGCGCAAGGACAAGGCCGGCCGGTACGTCTACGACCACGTGATCATGGACGCGCCGCCGACCGGGCGGATCACCCGGTTCCTGAACGTCAACGACGAGGTGGCGGGCCTGGCCCGGTTCGGGCCGATCCACAACCAGGCCCAGGCCGTCATGAAGGTCCTCAAGTCCCCCGAGACGGCGGTGCACCTGGTCACCCTCCTGGAGGAGATGCCCGTCCAGGAGACCGCCGACGGCATCGAGGAGCTGCGCGGAGCCGGGCTGCCGGTCGGACGGGTCATCGTCAACATGGTCCGGCCCCACCATCTCGACGAGGACACCCTGCGCAGCGCGGCCGAGGACCACCGGGCCGAGGTGGCGAAGGCGCTGTCCCGGGCGGGTCTCGGCGGCGCGCGCCGCGGCGGGCTGGCCGAGCGGCTGGTGGACCCGCTGCTCACGCAGGCGGCCGAGCACGCGAGCCGCGTGGAGCTGGAGCGCGCGCAGCGCGGCGTACTGGCGGGGCTGGACCTGCCGACGTACGAACTTCCGCTGCTCGGCGCGGGGATGGACCTGGCCGGGCTGTACGCGCTGGCCAAGGAATTGCGGAAGCAGTCGGTGGCCGAATGAGCGAGGGGGTGGACACCGTGGGCATGGACACTCCGCCGCGGCTGGCGGTCGACCGGCTGTTGGACGACCCGGAGACCCGGATCATCGTGTGCTGCGGGGCGGGCGGGGTCGGCAAGACCACCACCGCCGCGGCGCTCGGCGTACGGGCGGCCGGGCGCGGGCGCAAGGCGGTCGTGCTCACCATCGACCCGGCGCGGCGCCTCGCGCAGTCGATGGGGATCGACTCGCTGGACAACACCCCGCGCAAGGTGGAGACCGTGGGGGCGGGCGGCGGTGAACTGCACGCCATGATGCTGGACATGAAGCGCACCTTCGACGAGATCGTCGAGGCGCACGCGGACGGCGAGCGGGCCCGGGCCATCCTCGCCAACCCCTTCTACCAGTCCCTGTCGGCCGGCTTCGCGGGCACGCAGGAGTACATGGCGATGGAGAAGCTCGGGCAGCTGCGGGCCCGGGACGACTGGGACCTGATCATCGTCGACACTCCGCCGAGCCGGTCCGCGCTGGACTTCCTGGACGCGCCGAAGCGGCTCGGGTCCTTCCTGGACGGGAAGTTCATCCGGGTGCTGATGGCTCCGGCGAAGGTGGGCGGCCGGGCGGGGATGAAGTTCCTCAATGTCGGCATGTCGATGATGACGGGCACCCTCAGCAAGCTGATGGGGGCCTCGCTGCTGAAGGACGTCCAGACCTTCGTGGCCGCGATGGACACGATGTTCGGCGGCTTCCGCACGCGTGCGGACGCGACCTTCCGGCTCCTCCAGGCTCCCGGCACGGCGTTCCTGGTGGTCGCCGCGCCCGAGCCGGACGCCCTGCGCGAGGCGGCGTACTTCGTGGAGCGGCTGGCCGCGGAGAAGATGCCGCTGGCCGGTCTGGTGCTGAACCGGGTGCACGGCAGTGGCGCCGACCAGCTGTCCGCCGAACGGGCGTTGTCCGCCGCAGAGAATCTTGAAGAAGGCGGCATTGTGGATCAGGAGTCCGGGAAAGCTGGACTTCGTGACTCGGGCGCGGAACCCACGGGAACCGCCGAGACCGCCGGGTCCACCCGGACGGAACGAACCGCACGGACCGCTCAGACCACACGGACCGCGAACCCTCCCGAGACAGGCTCCCCCGGCACCGAAGGCGACACCCCGGTCGCCGGCACCGCAGGCACCGACGCCGCGGTCGCCGACACTGCGGTCGTCGACCGGATCACGGCAGGACTGCTGCGCCTGCACGCCGAGCGCATGCAGGTGATCGCGCGTGAACAGCGCACACGCGATCGCTTCACGTCACTCCACCCCGAGGTGGCGGTGGCCGAAGTGGCCGCCCTGCCCGGCGATGTGCACGACCTCGCCGGGCTGCGGGCCATCGGAGAACGACTCGCGGCCGGGGTACCGGCCGGAGCGTAGGCGTTCGTACGCCGTGGCTGCCGTGTGGTCTACCCGGCTGCCGCGTATGTCTCGTACGACACGTCGATCTCCGCGTCTGCATCCATGGTGAGGATGCCCGTACTGCGCTCGTATTCCGTACGTGCGGTTTCGAGCAGCCGTCGCCACGAGGTGACGGTGGGACGCCGGCGCAGCAGCGCACGTCGTTCCCGCTCGGTCATTCCGCCCCACACGCCGAACTCGACACGGTTGTCGAGCGCGTCGGCCAGGCATTCGGTCCGCACCGGACAACCGGTGCACACCGCCTTGGCCCTGTTCTGTGCCGCTCCTTGAACGAATAGTTCATCCGGATCGGTAGTGCGGCAGGCTGCCTGCGCACTCCAGTCGGTAACCCAGCCCATCCCGGCGCCGTCCTCTCCCGAATCGAGGCTCCCCCACGGCGGTAGCGGCATATTCACCGCTACCAGTTGAGGACGTTACGGAAGGCGAGCACAGTGCAACACCCCCGACGGGCCCAATCTTGAATGGTCCGAACGGACTATGGGTAAGCGGCAGATCACCCGACGGAGTGATCCGGCGACATGCCCGGCCATTGCGGCAATTCGGGTGTAATCGTCGGTTCGGCTTCAGCAGAGGGGCCAGATTCGGACATGTGTCCACCCCATTCGGGAAGGGTGAAAATCAAGCCGAGGGGTTGATGTCGCACCACACTGCTGTGACAGTTGGGGACAGCTTAGGCCAAGGCATTCGCGTGTGTCCGGCGAATGAGAACGTAGGCTGCCCCCTATGGGAAAGAAGCGCTCGGGCGGCGGGCTCACGGGGAGCCAGCAGGCCGCCAAGTTCCTCGGGGTGTCCGTTCTCTCCGGGGTTGTACTGGCCGGCATGGCGATTCCGGCTGCAGGCGCCCTGGGCCTGGCGGCCAAGGGGACGGTCGAGGGATTCGATGAGATCCCGGCCAATCTCAAGACTCCGCCACTGAGCCAGCGGACCACGATTCTGGACGCAGAGGGTGGCTTGATCGCCACCGTCTATTCACGCGACCGTCAGGTGGTCCCGCTCACGGCGATCTCCCCGTACATGCAGAAGGCGATCGTCGCGATCGAGGACTCGCGTTTCTACGAGCACGGCGCGGTCGACCTCAAGGGCATCCTGCGCGCGGTCAACCGCAACGCGCAGGAAGGCGGCGCCGCACAGGGCGCCTCCACCCTCACCCAGCAGTACGTGAAGAACGTCTTCGTCGAAGAGGCCGGCGACGACGAGACCAAGGTGCGCGAGGCCCAGGAGAAGAGCCTCGGGCGCAAGATCCGCGAGCTGAAGTACTCGATCCAGGTCGAGGAGGAGCTCGGGAAGAAGAAGATCCTCGAGAACTACCTCAACATCACGTACTTCGGCCAGCAGGCGTACGGAATCGAATCCGCGGCCCAGCGCTACTTCAGCAAGCCGGCCAAGGACCTCGCTCTGGAGGAGTCCGCGCTGCTCGCCGGCGTCGTCCAGTCGCCGAGCCGGTACGACCCGGTGAACGACGTGCAGGAGGCGACGAAGCGCCGCAACATCGTCCTCCAGCGGATGGCCGACACCAAGGACGTCTCGCAGGCCGAGGCGGACGCGGCGAAGGCCAAGCCGGTCACCCTCAAGGTGACCAAGCCGAAGAACGGCTGCATCACCGCGGTCAAGGGCGCGGGCTTCTTCTGCGACTACGTGCGCAACTCCTTCCTGACCGACACCGTCTTCGGCAAGACGCGCGAGGACCGGGCGAAGATCTGGAACCAGGGCGGCCTGACCGTCCGCACCACCCTGGACCCGCAGTCACAGGACGCGGCCAATGAATCGATCAAGGACCACGTCTACCAGGAGGACTCGATCGCAACGGCTGTGACCATGGTCCAGCCGGGCACCGGCCGGGTCCTGGCGATGGGTCAGTCCAAGCCGTACGGCTTCGGGAAGAACGAGACGCAGATCAACTACTCCGTGGACAAGCGGATGGGCGGCTCGAACTTCGGCTTCCAGGTCGGCTCCACGTTCAAGCCGTTCATCGCGGCGGCCGCCCTGGAGCGGGGCATGCCGCCGACGAAGGTGTACCAGGCGCCGAACAAGATGAACTACCCGGCGTCGATCTCCCGCTGCGACGGCACGGAGTGGCTGAACCTGCCGATCGACGGCAAGATCCAGACGGCGAAGAACGAGACCGAGGACGAGATCGGTCCGTACGCGCTGCGGACGGCGATGGAGAAGTCCATCAACACGTACTTCGTCGAGATGATCGGCGAGATCGGCCTCTGCCCGGTGACGGAGATGACGCAGAAGCTCGGCGTGGTCCCGGCCGACGGCTCCAAGCTCCCCGAGGCCCCCTCCATCGCGCTCGGCTCCGCCGAACTCTCCCCGCTGACGATGGCCAACGCCTACGCGACCTTCGCCAACCGCGGCATCTTCTGCACGCCGGTCGCCATCGAGTCGATCACCGACCCGCACGGCAAGGCGCTCGCCGTGCCGAAGTCCAAGTGCGACCGGGCGATGTCCACCGAGACGGCCGACACCATCAACACCCTGCTGCGCGGAGTGGTCGACTCCGGTACAGGTGAGCGGGCCGGCCTGAGCGACCGCGACAGCGCCGGCAAGACCGGTACGACGGACGGCCGCTACAACGCCTGGTTCGTCGGCTACACGCCGAACATCTCCGGCGCCGTGTGGGTCGGCTCGGGCGGCGCGAAGAAGATCTCGATGGAGAACATCGTGATCGGCGGCAAGCCCTTCGACAAGGTCTTCGGCGGTGGCCTGCCGGGCCCGATCTGGAAGGACGCGATCAGCGGCGCGCTGTCCGGCCGCGAGTCCGGGAACTTCACCACGGTCGGCATCCCGGAACCGAACGTCCCCCCTTCCGGTGGCCCGCGCGGCAACAAGCCGAGCACGAACCCGAACCGGCCCGGCAAGCCCGGCGGTGACGGCAAGCCCGGCGGGCGGCCCGGCGGTCAGAACGCCGGAGCCACCGGGGGTGCCACGGGCGGCGTGGAACCGCAGCCCCCGTTCCCCGGGATCACGCTCGACCCGGGCACCGGCGGCGTGATCGGCGGCCGCGACGACCAGTAGCGGTCGGCGCACACAGCAAGAGGGGGAGGGCCCCGGCCGATTTCGGCCGGGGCCCTCCCCCTCTTGCTGCGCCTGGTCTTGCTCTGCGGTCCTACGCGAGCTGCTGCTTGACGACGGCGGCGACACGCCCGCCCTCCGCCAGCCCGGCGACCTTCGGGTTCACGATCTTCATGACGGCGCCCATGGCCCGCGGCCCCTCGGCACCCGCCGCCCTGGCCTCCTCGACGGCCTGCGCAACGATCGCGACGAGCTCGTCGTCGCTGAGCTGCTTGGGCAGGTACGTGTCGAGGAACTCGCCCTCCGCGGTCTCCCGGGCGGCCTGCTCGGGACGGCCGCCCTGGGCGAAGGCATCCGCGGCCTCACGGCGCTTCTTCGCCTCCTTGGCGATCACCTTGAGGACTTCCTCGTCGGAGAGCACACGGGCCTCCTTGCCCGCGACCTCCTCCTTGGTGATGGCGGAGAGGGTCAGGCGCAGCGTGGACGAGTGCAGCTCGTCACGCGCCTTGATGGCGGTCGTGAGGTCTTCCTGGAGCTTGGCCTTGAGCGTGGTCATGCAGCTGAGTCTGCCAGGTACGGGGCCGGTGGCGCTCACTGGTTTTCCGGGTCTGCGACGATGGGTCCATGCGTGCGCGTTACGGAGTACCCCTGAAGGCAGCTGCCGGAATCGCTGCGGTGGGGGCCGCGGGTGTGGCCTATGCCGCCGGTTTCGAGGCGCGGTCCTTCCGCCTGCGCCGGGTGACGGTCCCGGTCCTTCCCCGGGGGATGCGCCCGTTGCGCGTACTCCAGGTGTCCGACATCCATATGGTCGGCGGGCAGCGCAAGAAGCGCGCCTGGCTGCAGTCCCTCGCGGGCCTGCGCCCCGACTTCGTCGTGAACACCGGCGACAACCTCTCGGACACCGAGGGCATCCCCGAGCTGCTCGACGCGCTGGGCCCCTTGATGAACTTCCCGGGCGTGTACGTCTTCGGGTCGAACGACTACTACGGGCCGCGGCTGCGCAACCCCGGGCGCTACCTGATCGAGAAGACCCAGGGCCGGCACGGGCTGAACGGGAACAAGCCGGTCGTCGGCGCCGTCCACAACCCGTGGGAAGAGATGCGGGACGCGTTCGACGCGGCCGGCTGGCTGAACCTCACCAACACGCGGGCCCGGCTGAAGCTGGACGGCCTGGAGCTGGCCTTCACCGGGCTCGACGACCCGCACATCAAGCGGGACCGCTACGCGGAGGTCGCCGGCGGGCCGGAGGCGGGCGCGGACTTCTCGATGGCCGTGGTGCACGCCCCGTACCTGCGCGTGCTGGAGTCCTTCACCGCCGACCGGTACCCCCTGATCCTCGCGGGCCACACCCACGGCGGACAGCTGTGCATCCCCTTCTACGGGGCGCTCGTCACCAACTGCGACCTGGACACCAAGCGGGTGAAGGGGCTCTCCACGCACGAGGCAGAGGGCAACCGCGCGTTCCTGCACGTCTCGGCCGGCTGCGGCACCAACCGGTTCACCCCGGTCCGCTTCGCCTGCCCGCCGGAGGCGACGCTCCTGACGCTCACCCCGAAGGCGTAACACGCTGCCGGAACGACCGCACCGGCGCGCCTCGTCCCCGTGGTGCTCCGGGCCCTGATCCGCACCGCGGCCGTGGTGGGGCTGGTCATCGAGTGCGCGTAAGGGAGCGTGCCCGTCGTCCTGAGCCACTTCACGATCTGGACGAACATCCTGGTCGCGGTCGTCCTCGGGCTGTCCGCGGCACGCGCCTGGCGGCGCCTGGTCACCCCGGCCGGCGCCCTCCTGGACTTCCTCCTCCTCACGGCGCCCCGCACCCTGCGCCCGCGGCACGCCGCGCAGTGGCTCGCGTACCCGCTGGCGCACGTGACCTTCGCGCTGATCCGCGGCCCCGCGAAAACCGGATTTCGTCTCCGGCGAGAGGTCCGCTAAAGTAATCGATGTCGCCAGGGCAGCAAGTGCTGCGGGGCGGCGATCGGGGTGTAGCGCAGCTTGGCAGCGCGCTTCGTTCGGGACGAAGAGGTCGTGGGTTCAAATCCCGCCACCCCGACAGAGTAAAACCAGGTGAGAGCCGGTGCAGAGAAATCTGCACCGGCTCTTTCTGCGTCCGGGCGACCAACCGAGCGACTAAGGGTTCGGAGCGACCTCTCCTCGAGCGGGACCCCCTTGTCGCCTTCTCTGTCCGCTGATCACCGGCGGCGAGCCGGTCCCGGCGCGGTCCGGCTCTCACCCGGCCTCGACGGTGCCCGCGCCTGCAGAGCGGGCAGGGGGCTTTCGTCGTGTGCGGGAGGGTCACACGGCTCCTGCCCCGTCAAGACACGGCTTTTCGAGTCATGACCCTCATCAGTGCGGACGGGCCTACTTGATGCGTGGTCACGCTGAAAGGTGGCGGGGCCGAACCGATCCGGCGGTTGCGTTGCTGCCGGACACACCTCAAGGAGCAGGCATGGTCCACAACCTTCCCGCCCCCGCCCCCAAGCGGCACATCGCCCGCCTCGGAAGGTGCGTCACCGCGGCGGCCTTCGTCTCCGCCGCGATCGCGATGCCGGCTTCCACCGGGGCAGAGCGCGACGCGGCCAAGGCCAAGACCAGGGGCCAGCTGATCGACAACGGACCGAAGCTCACCGGCATACCGGGCCTGTGATCCTCGGCTCCGGGCGACGTCCCTTCCGGAGCCCGTGCCCCGCCTTCGTCGGCACGAGCCTCTCGGGCTCCGACGGGATCCGCGAGGCGACGGAGGAGATCCGGTCCGCGACTCCGGAGTGCAAGGGGACCCGGTAGCCACGACCGCCGTCAGTAAGGGCGCGGGGACATGATGTGGGGCTCCGTGGGCGGAGCCTCGAAGAGGCAGCGGGGGACGCCCGGGCCCGGGGTCGCGCGGACGGAGACGCGGGTCGGGGGGTCCGTGGGCAGCTCGACGTGCACCGTCACCGGGTGATCGTCGTGCGTCGTGGCGTGTCCGGTCTCCTTGCCGTCGACCAGTACCTCCACGACGGCGGTGTGCCCGGTCTGGACGGTGGCGCTGACCGAGTGCCCGTTGTGGTCGATGTGGAAGTGATGGCGCCGGCCCATGTGATCGCCTCCTGGCAGTACCCCCCTCACGACCAGGGTAGCCACGGGAGCCGCGGAGTGCCTTGTGCAGCGGCCCGGGCGGTGTGGCCGCTGCGGCAACTCGGCAACGGCGGAAACGTTTCTGACGGGCTTGTACACCCGGTCCTATGATGCGAGCCGGACAGCAGTTCACTCGACGAGGAGGAACCGTGGCAGTGGCCGCCGATGACCAGCAGCCGGTCGAGCAGCCCGCGGCCCGGGGGGTCTGCGAGGAGCTCGCGCGGAACATGGCGTCCGGCTGGGCCCACACCGAGGCGCACGATCTGCCGCCGATACCCCAGGCGGGCCGCACCGCCGCCCGCCGGGCCGCACTGTCGGCCCGCTTCCCCGGGGAGCGCCTGGTCGTCCCGGCCGGCAACCTGCGGATCCGCTCGAACGACACCGAGTACCCCTTCCGTGCCTCGACCGAGTACGCGTACCTCACCGGCGACCTCAAGGAGGACGGGGTCCTGGTGCTGGAGCCGGCGGACGGCGGCCACGAGGCCGCCCTGTACCGGCTGCCCCGCTCCGACAAGGAGAACGGCGAGTTCTGGCTCGACGGCCAGGGCGAACTGTGGGCCGGCCGCCGTCGCAGCCTCACCGAGGCCGGGGCCCTCTACGGCATCCCCTGCCGCGACGTGCGCACGGCGGCCGGTCTGCTGCGCTCGGCCGGCGGCCCCGTACGCGTGGTACGCGGGCACGACACGGGCATCGAGGCGGCGCTCGCCGATATGACCACCGCCGAGACGGACGAGGAGCTGCGCGTCTTCCTGTCCGAACTTCGCCTGGTCAAGGACGCGTTCGAGATCGGCGAGCTGCAGAAGGCCGTCGACTCCACCGTCCGCGGTTTCGAGGACGTCGTGAAGGTCCTCGACAAGGCCGAGGCCACCTCCGAGCGCTACATCGAGGGCACCTTCTTCCTCCGTGCCCGCGTCGAGGGCAACGACGTCGGCTACGGCTCCATCTGCGCCGCCGGCCCGCACGCCTGCACCCTGCACTGGGTCCGCAACGACGGCGACGTCCGCTCCGGCGACCTGCTGCTGCTCGACGCCGGCGTGGAAACCCACTCCCTCTACACCGCCGACGTCACGCGCACACTCCCCATCAACGGCACCTACACCGACATCCAGCGCAAGATCTACGACGCGGTCTACGCCTCCCAGGAAGCCGGCATCGCCGCGGTGAAGCCGGGTGCGAAGTTCCGCGACTTCCACGACGCCTCCCAGCACGTCCTGGCCGAGAAGCTCGTCGAGTGGGGGCTGCTGGAAGGCCCGGTCGAGCGGGTCCTGGAGCTGGGCCTGCAGCGCCGCTGGACCCTCCACGGCACCGGTCACATGCTCGGCATGGACGTCCACGACTGCGCCGCCGCCCGCCGCGAGGCATACGTCGACGGAACCCTCGAGCCCGGCATGTGCCTGACCGTCGAGCCCGGCCTCTACTTCCAGACCGACGACCTGACCGTGCCCGAGGAATACCGCGGCATCGGCGTCCGCATCGAGGACGACATCCTCGTCACCGAGGACGGCAACCGGAACATGTCGGCCGGACTGCCCCGCACCTCGACCGAGGTCGAGGCCTGGATGGCGCGCCTGAAGGGCTGACCCTCCGGGGGCCGCTCACCGCTCCCCGGGGCCGGCCAGTTCGGCGAGCGCGCCCCGGACCAGGGCGAGGAAGGCCGTGGAGGGCCCTGCCTCCACGGCGCGCTCCGCGGCCAAGCCGTCGAGGTGTTCCAGGAGCTCGCCGACGGTGCCGAAGGGGCCGACCGGGCGGAGCAGCCAGAGGCGGCCCGGGGGCCGGGGCGGGAGGCCCAGCCCGGCAAGGATCTCGTCGGCCTCCCGGTCGAGGTCCCGGAGGTCGGGCTCCGGCAGCGGGGCGCACTCCACGCCGGTGATGTGGCCGTGGCCGTCGAGGGCGGTGTCCACCGCCCAGTGGGTGGAGCGGTCGGGGATCCAGGTGCGGGCCGCGGGCGGCCAGACGTACGGGAGGAACGCCCAGCGCAGGTCCTCGGGAGCCGGCTCCCAGCCGAGCACCTCCAGCTCCCGCATCTCGGGCAGCCGGTCCGGCTCCAGTTCGCTGCGGCCGGTACGGCGCAGTGCGAGCGGGTGCGGTGTTCCGTCCTCGTCCCACGACATGCGGGCACGCTATCCGACGCGGTGACCGATATGCGTGACCTGTTGCGGTACGAGGCCCCCGCGTGCGTCTGCATCCGGTCCAGCGGGTTGGCCGCGATCCGGGTGGCCGCACCGCCGGCCACGGACGCGGCCGCCGCGCAGTCGGGCTTGCGCAGCATCTTGGTCCTCGACCGGGGCCAGGCACGACGATCTCCTCGGCGCGCGCGGATGCGGTGCCGAGCGTCCACGTCGTCATGGGGCGTCAGCGCAGGCGGCGGCTGAAGTCGATCTCGGACGGGGGCTCCCCCGGCCAGCTCAGCCGGGTCGGGGCGGGCGGGGTCTCGGCGAGGACGGTCCCGCGCGAGACGACGTAGCGCGGGCGGACCTGGCGGCGGATGGCCTCCTCGGGCGTCGGGGCCGGGAGCAGCACGAAGGAGGCGGGGGCGCCCGCGGTGATGCCGTACTCCGTCTCCGCGAGGCCGAGCACCCGCGCCGCGCGCTCCGTCACCATCGAGAAGGCCAGCGGGATCTCGTCGGCGCCGGTGAGCTGGGCGGCGTACAGCCCGACGAGGGCGGTCTGCAGCGGATTGGCGGTGCCCAGCGCGTTCCAGGGGTCCATCACGTCGTCGTGGCCGAAGGCGACGTTGACCCCGGCCGCCAGCATCTCCTTGACCTGGGTGAGGCCGCGGCGCTTGGGATAGGCGTCGAAGCGGCCCTGGAGGTTCAGGTTGGCGAAGGGGTTGGACACCAGGTTGATGCCGGAGCGGGCGAGCAGCCGCTGGAGTTTGTAGCTGTAGGCGCCGTTGTAGGAGCCCATGGCCGTGGTGTGCGAGGCCGTGGCGCGTTCGCGCAGCCCCGAGCGCAGGGCGAGGGTGGCCAGTACCTCCACGAAGCGCGACTGCTCGTCGTCGATCTCGTCGCAGTGCGCGTCCACCCGCAGGCCGTGTTCCTCGGCCAGCGCGAAGGCCGTGCGCAGCGAGGCCACGCCGTCCTCGCGGGTGTCCTCGAAGTGCGGGATCGCGCCGACGACGTCCGCACCGCGGGCGACGGCCTCGCGCATCAGCCCCTCGCCGCCGGGGAAGGAGACGATGCCCTCCTGCGGGAAGGCCACGATCTGCAGGGTCATGAAGTCCCGCACCCGGTCGCGCACCTCCAGCAGCGCTTCGAGCGCGGTGAGGTCCGGGTCGGTGATGTCGCAGTGGGTCCGCACGTGCAGCACCCCGTGGGAGGCCTGCCAGCGCAGCACCTCGGTGGCCCGCGCGATCACGTCCGCGCGGGTCAGGGTCCGCTTGCGCTCGCTCCAGCAGGCGATGCCCTCCCAGAGGGTGCCGGAGGCGTTGGGGCGCGGCTCTCCGGCGGTCAGGGCCGTGTCCAGGTGGATGTGCGGCTCGACGAAGGGCGCGCTGAGCAGTCCGCCGTGCGCCTCGATGAGGATCCCGGTGACCGGTGGTTCCTTCTGGTCGTCGTACGGGATCACCCGCGCGATGCGGCCGTCCTCCGCGACCTCGACGTCGGACAGGCCATGGGTGTGCAGCAGCCGGGCGCCCCGGACGATCATCCGCATGGCGCCAGCCTAGAAGGCTACGGCCCGGAGCGGGCCTAGCCGCGCTTGGCCTGGGCCTTCTGCTGCATGCCGCGCGTCTTCGCCGCGGTGCTGTGGCTGTCCCGGACCGCGGCCTTGGCACGGGCCTCGGCGGCCGTGTTCTTCGCCAGAGCGCGCTCGGAGTCCTGGTGGATGTGGTGGCCGCTGCGGGCCTTCTTGGCCATGATCGTTCCTCCTCGGACGGGACGGCCGACGCGTTCCACTGTGCGCCCGTTCGGAGCAGTCGGCACCTCGTGCACGGCTGCGGCCACAATGGGGCGCATGACCAGCGACAGTGAGACCACCCCCGAGATGCTCGACTGGGAGAAGCGGTTCAGGGCGCCGCGCGTAGGGCTCCCCGACTGGGCCGAGGACGCCCCGGACCGTTCGCTCTTCGTCTCCAACGCGACCGGAACCTTCGAGATCTACGCCTGGGACCGCACCACCGGCGCGCAGCGGCAGGCCACCGACCGCCCCAACGGAACCACCGACGGCACCCTCTCCCCCGACGGCAAGTGGATCTGGTGGTTCTCCGACACCGACGGCGACGAGTTCGGCACCTGGGTGCGCCAGCCCTTCGCGGGCGGCCCCGACGAACCGGCCACCCCGGGCCTCGCGCCCTCGTACTCCGCCGGGCTGGCCATCGGGCGTGACGGGACGGCCGTCGTGGGGCGCTCAACCGACGAGGACGGGTCGACCGTCCACGTGGTCCGGCCGGACGGCTCCGCGCCCGCCGTGATCTACCGGCACCGCGAGTCGGCCGGCGTCGGCGACCTGTCGCGCGACGGAACGCTCGTGGCCGTGGAGCACACCGAGCACGGCGACGCGATGCACTCCGCCCTGCGCGTCCTGACCCTCACCGGGGACACCGTCGCCGAGCTGGACGACACCCGGGGCGGTAGCGAGGAGCTGGGCCTGGAGGTCCTCGGCTTCGCACCGGTCGAGGGCGACACCCGCCTCCTCGTCGGCCACCAGCGGCGCGGCCGCTGGGAGCCGATGGTGTGGGACGTGTCCACCGGCGCCGAGCAGGAGCTCGCGATCGACCTCCCGGGCGACGTCAGCGCCGAGTGGTACCCGGACGGCAGCGCGCTGCTGGTCGCGCACAGCTTCGAGGCGCGCAGCGAGCTGTGGCGCTACGACCTGACCGCGCGGGAGCTCGTACGCGTGGACACGCCGCCGGGGTCGGTGTCGGGGGCCACGGCGCGGCCCGACGGGACGGTGGAGTACCTGTGGTCCTCGGCCGCCGAGCCCTCGACGGTACGGTCCACCGCGGGCGGGATCGTCCTGGACCCGCCGGGCTTCCGTGCTCCGGGCTCGGTCCCGGTGGAGGACGTGTGGGTGGAGGGCCCGGGCGGGCGGATCCACGCGCTCGCGCAGCGGCCGTCGGGCCACGGCGAGGGCCCCTTCCCGACGGTCTTCGAGATCCACGGCGGGCCGACCTGGCACGACAGCGACTCCTTCGCCTCGGCCCCGGCGGCCTGGCTGGACCACGGCTTCGCCGTGGTGCGGGTCAACTACCGCGGCTCGACGGGCTACGGCCGCGAGTGGACCGACGCCCTCAAGCACCGGGTCGGGCTGATCGAGCTGGAGGACATCGCGGCGGTCCGCGAGTGGGCGGTCTCCTCCGGCCTCGCGGACCCGGCGCGCCTGGTGCTGTCGGGCGGTTCCTGGGGCGGGTACCTGACGCTGCTGGGCCTGGGCACGCAGCCCGGCGCCTGGGCCGTGGGCCTGGCCGCTGTACCGGTCGCGGACTACGTGACGGCCTACCACGACGAGATGGAGGCGCTGAAGGCCCTGGACCGGACCCTCTTCGGCGGCACGCCGGAGGAGGTCCCGGACCGCTTCGAGGCGTCCTCGCCGCTGACGTACGTGGACGCCGTGAAGGCGCCCGTCCACATCGCGGCGGGCGTGAACGACCCGCGGTGCCCGATCCGCCAGATCGACAACTACGTGGACCGGCTCGCCGCGCGCGGGGCGGTGCACGAGGTGTACCGGTACGACGCCGGGCACGGCTCGCTGGTGGTGGAGGAGCGGATCAAGCAGGTCCGGATGGAGCTGGAGTTCGCGCTGAAGCACCTGCCGCGCTGACCCTGCGGGAGGGCCGCCGGTGCACCCCCCGTACGGTGGTGGGGTGCACCGGTTTCTCCTGACCCCGCGCTGGTGGGGGATCAACGTCTTCGTCGCGCTCGCCGTGCCCTTCTGCCTGTTCATGGGGTCCTGGCAGCTCGGCCGGTTCGAGGACCGCGTCGACAGCCACCGGGAAGCGACCGCCGAGCGGCCCGCGGACCGGGTGGCCGCGCCCCTGGACTCGCTGCTCCCGGTCGACAAGAGGACCTCCGGGCAGCTGGCCTCCACGGCCGGGGAGTACGGCGACCAGCTGCTGGTGCCCGAGCGGCGGCTCGACGGCGCGTCCGGGTTCTACGTGCTGACGCTGCTGAAGACCGACTCCGGCAAGGCCGTCCCGGTGGTCCGGGGCTGGCTGCCGGGGGTGGCGGATCCCGCGAAGGCTCCGGCCCCGCCGACCGGCCGGGTCGAGGTCACCGGGGCCCTGCAGCATGCGGAGAACTCCGGCACCAAGGGGGTCCACTCCCAGGGCGGCCTGCCGGCCGGGCAGCTCGGGGTGATCGGGGCGGCCTCGCTGGTCAACCTCGTCCCGTACGACCTGTACGACGCCTGGCTGACCGTGCAGACCCCGTCGGACGGGATGATTCCGGTGCCCGCGCAGGCGCCGACCAACACCGGGCTCGACCTGAAGGCCTTCCAGAACCTCGGCTACACCGGCGAGTGGTTCGTCTTCGTCGCCTTCGTGCTCTTCATGTGGTTCCGGCTCTACCGCCGCGAGGTGGAGACCATCCGCGACGCCGAGGCCGGCCTGCTGGAGCCGGCCGCCTAGGTCGTCTCTTTCGGAGCTTGTCGGCCGAGCCCGCGTTGTCCGGTGCCGTGCATCGCAAGGCGGAGGAGCTCCCTTGTACTGGACGTACTCGGGAGCCCCGACAACGCGGCGAGGTGCGGTGCCGGGCGACGCGGGCCCGGCAAGATCCGAAAGAGACGACCTAGGTCCGGCCCGTACCAGCCCGCGAGCCCGGCGTGATCGGCAGGACACCCGCTAGGACACGGGGATCGCGCCCGTCCGGTAGACCGTTCCGCCGCAGGCCTCGGGGATCGTCGTCTGCGTGGTCGAGGCCCCCGACTGCGGGGTGTGCGAGACGGCCACGCCGCCCGGGGCCGGGGCAGTGCCCTGCTGCGGTTCGGAGGCCGGACCGCTCCCCGTACCGGCCGAGGTGCCCGCGGAGCCGGTCTGCGGCGGCTGCCCGCCCCCGCCCGGGGTTCCCGGCGCACAGGTCTCCCCGGACGGCACCCACGCGAAGCGGACCTCGTAGGCCGTGTTCGGCGGGAGCACGAGGGCCGGGGACGCGGCCGACGGGTCGGGCAGCAGTCCGCTCGCCGGGTCTCCGGCCGTGTGGCCGACGACGGCGACCGCGGAGCCCGCACCGGTCCCCGTACCGGGCGCCGGTGCGGCCGTCACGCTGTCCTGGCCGCTCACGGCGCAGCCCTGAGCGGAGACGTTGGTGATCCGGAAGCTGCCGTACACCCTGCCGTCGGTCTCCGGGGTCCGGGCCGAGCCCACCACCCCGAGCTGGTCCGGGCCGCACCCGGGCACACCGGGCGCCGCCACCGGCGGCAACGGGCCTGGGCCGACCACGGAGCCGCCGGTTCCGGCGGGTCCCGCGGAGCTGCCGGCGCCGGCGGGGCCGGCTGTCAGACCGCCCGCCGGGGAGCCGGGCGTGGCGTTCGGTGCCCCGGTGACGCCGCCCACGGCCGGGTCGTCGCCGAGGGAGTCGGACGACCTCGGCCGGTCCCCGAATCCGTTCAGATGGGGGTCGGACGCGGACGTGCCCGGCTTCTCGCCGGCGACCGTGCCGTGCCCCGCCATGGCAGGGTGGTCCGCGGACGCGCCCTCGGCCGCCGTCAGGTGCAGGGCGGCCGGGACCGCGGTCCCGGCGAGCAGTACGACCGCGGCGGCGCCGACGAGGGCGGCCCGGCGGTTGCGGGTCCGGCGCGCGGGGACGGCGTCACGCAGCCGCTCCAGTGCGTCGGCGGAGGGCTCCAGGCCCTCGACCGCCCCGCGCAGGAGGACCCGGAGCTCGTCCTCCCCGCTTCCTGCGCCCTGCGGAGTGTGATCGTCCATCATGACTGCGCAGCCTCCATCGCCACCCGCAGCGCGGCAATGCCCCGCGATCCGTACGCCTTCACCGAACCGAGCGATACTCCGAGCGTCTCGGCGACCTGGGCCTCCGTCATGTCCGCGAAGTAGCGCAGTACGAGCACTTCACGCTGGCGTCGCTGCAGTCCGCGCATCGCCTTGATCAGATCGTCCCGCTCCAGCTGGTCGTATGCGCCCTCTTCGGCGCTCGCCATGTCCGGCATCGGCTTCGAGAGCAGCTTGAGGCCGAGGATGCGGCGGCGCAGGGCCGAGCGCGAGAGGTTGACGACGGTCTGGCGCAGGTACGCCAGGGTCTTCTCCCGGTCACGGACCCGGTTGCGGGCCGAGTGCACCCGGATGAAGGCCTCCTGGACCACGTCCTCGCAGGAGGCGGTGTCGTCGAGGAGCAGCGCTGCCAGGCCCAGGAGCGAGCGGTAGTGCGCCTGGTAGGTCGCGGTGAGGTGGTCGACGGTGGTGCCCGCCACCACCTCGGCCGTCTCGCTCTTGGCCGCCCCGTCCGCCTCAGCGCTGTCGCGCGGTGCGGGCACGAGGCCGCCCCGGATCGGTACGGCAGTCCGTACGGGCGCCTGGGACGGCCCCGCCGGCGGGACGGGCACGATCACGGGAAAACCGCCACCGGGTACGCGGGAGCCCCGGCGCGACGGGATGATCCCGATCTGCGCCGGTCGGACGACTGGTTCCAGCAGTGCCTCTGCCACGCCAGTTGGACACGCGTCCCCCCATCAGGGTTGTACGCGCGAGGCAGCCTCACCAGCAAAATCCCTATTGCCCTCATGCGTACCCGCTCTTCCCGATTGCCCCGTCTTATCGAGACGGCAGTCGGGCCATCACCTTGATCAAGGGATCAGCACCGATCCTACAAAGCGAATTACGCAAATTCACCTGCGATCAGTTCCGCGATCTGTGTGGCATTCAGCGCAGCGCCCTTGCGGAGATTGTCCGCGCACACGAAGAACTCCAGGGCGTAAGGATCGTCGAGCGAGACCCGCACCCGTCCCACCCAGGCGGGATCCGTGCCGACGGCGTCCACGGGGGTGGGGAACTCCCCCGCCGCTGGGTCGTCCACGAGCACCACGCCGGGGGCCGCCTCCAGGATCTCCCGGGCGTGCGCGGCCTCCACCTCGCGCTCGAACCGCGCCCGTACCGTCAGCGAATGCCCCGTCAGCACCGGTACCTGGACGCAGGTCACCGACACCGGGAGCTGCTCGAGCTGCAGGATCCGGCGCGTCTCCCCCCGTACCGCCAGCTCGTGCGAGGACCAGCCGTCCGCGCGCAGCTCTCCGGACCAGGGCACGACATTGAGGGCGAGCGGAGCCGCGAAGGGGCCGGTGTCCTCTCCCACGGCACGGCGTACGTCCCCGGGCTGCTCGCCCAGGGAGGTCCCGGCGACCAGCGACTGCTGGCGGCGCAGCACCTCGGAGCCGGCCCGGCCGACGGCGCTCGCGGCCTGGTACGAGGAGACGGCCAGGTCGCGGAGGGAGTACTCGGAGTGCAGCGCGCCGAGCGCCGCGATCATGGTGGCGGTCACGCAGTCCGGGCCGGCGACGATCCCGCGCGGCCGGATCCGTACGGCGTGCCCGTTGACCTCGGGCACCACCAGCGGGACCTCGGGGTCCTCGCGGAACGCGGCGGACAGGTCGATGGCGACCGTGCCGCGGGCCGTGACGACGGGGGCCCATCGGGCCGAGACGTCGGCCGGGGTGAGGAAGAGGGCGATGTCGCCCGGGCCGAGGCCGTCGAAGGCGTCCTCGGTGAGGGCGATCACCTCGCACTCCCGCGCCCGGACGGCCAGCATGCGGCCGGCCGAGCGCGCGGAGGCGATCAGGCGGATCTCGCCCCAGACGTCGGCCCGCTGGGACAGCATCTGGAGCAGGACCGAACCGACTGCTCCGGTCGCCCCGACCACGGCGAGTGCCGGGCCGGAGGACCGGGTGCGGGTCATCGTCCGGTGCCTCCGTAGACGACGGCCTCGTCGCTGTCGGAGTCGAGGCCGAAGGCCGTGTGCACGGCGCGGACGGCCTCGTTGACGTCGTCCTGGCGGGTGACGACCGAGATGCGGATCTCCGAGGTGGAGATCAGCTCGATGTTCACGCCCGCGTCGGACAGCGCCTGGAAGAAGGAGGCGGTGACGCCCGGGTTCGTCTTCATGCCGGCGCCGACCAGGGAGATCTTGCCGATCTGGTCGTCGTAGCGCAGGGAGTCGAAGCCGATCGCGCCCTTCGCCTTCTCCAGGGCGTCGATGGCCTTGTGGCCCTCGGACTTGGGGAGGGTGAAGGAGATGTCCGTGAGGCCCGTGGAGGCCGCGGAGACGTTCTGCACGATCATGTCGATGTTGATCTCGGCGTCCGCGATGGCACGGAAGATCGCCGCGGCCTCGCCCGGCTTGTCCGGGACACCGACGACCGTGATCTTGGCTTCGGAGACGTCGTGCGCGACTCCGGAGATGATGGCGTGCTCCACCTGCGCGTCCCCTTGCGGATTCTCGTTGCTGACCCAGGTGCCCGGCAGTCCGGAGAAGGACGAGCGGACGTGGATCGGGATGTTGTAGCGGCGCGCGTACTCGACGCAGCGGTGCAGCAGCACCTTGGAGCCGGAGGCCGCGAGCTCCAGCATGTCCTCGGAGGAGATCCAGTCGATCTTCTTGGCCTTCTTCACGACGCGGGGGTCCGCGGTGAAGACGCCGTCGACGTCGGTGTAGATCTCGCAGACCTCGGCGTCCAGCGCCGCGGCGAGCGCGACGGCGGTCGTGTCCGAGCCGCCCCGGCCGAGGGTGGTGATGTCCTTGGAGTCCGCGGACACGCCCTGGAAGCCGGCGACGATGGCGATGTTGCCCTCGTCCAGCGCGGTGCGGATACGGCCCGGCGTGACATCGATGATGCGCGCTTTGTTGTGGACCGAGTCGGTGATCACGCCTGCCTGGCTACCGGTGAACGACTGGGCCTCGTGGCCCAGGTTTTTGATCGCCATGGCCAGCAGGGCCATGGAGATCCGCTCCCCGGCGGTCAGCAGCATGTCGAATTCACGCCCGGCAGGCATCGGGGATACCTGCTCGGCGAGATCGATCAGCTCGTCCGTCGTGTCGCCCATCGCGGAAACCACGACGACCACCTGGTGGCCGTTCTTCTTGGCATCCACGATCCGCTTGGCGACACGCTTGATGCCCTCGGCATCGGCTACGGAGGAGCCTCCGTACTTCTGCACGACAAGGCCCACGTGCGCTCCTCGCTCAATCCGTCTCATTGCTGGTGCAGTCTAACGAGCGACCGGGATCCGACCGCCTCGTACCACATCATGAGACGAGAAGATCAGAGAATGAGTTCCCTCAGATACGGCCGAGACCGCCGAGCTCTTCGGCCATCACCTGTCCGGCCTGCTCCGCGAGATCGTCCTCGGCCAGGTCCTCGTCCGTGTCCAGGCCGTCCAGGGCGGCGAGGGGCTGGTCGAGGCGGACGTGGGCGATCAGCGACTGCAGGGCGCGCAGGGTGGCCGAGGCCGTCGGACCCCAGTTGGTGAAGTACGAGAACTGCCACCACCACAGCGCCTCGGTGATCCGGCCCGCCTGGTGGTGGATCAGGCCGTGCCGCAGGTCGGCGACCATGTCGGCCAGGTCGTCCGAGATCCGGTGCGCGACCGGGGCCTTGCGCGGCTCGTACGGGTCGAAGACCTCGGAGTAGACGTCGACCGGCTCCAGCATGACCGCGAAGCGCTCGCGCAGAATGTCCACGTCCGGCTCCGGGCCCAGGTCGGGCTCGTAACGCTCGTCGGGCAGCACGTCCTGGTACGCGCCCAGCCGGCCGCCCGCCAGCAGCAGCTGGGACACCTCCAGGAGGAGGAAGGGCACCGCGCTGTCCGGGTCCTCGCCCTTGGCCACCTCGGTGACCGCGACGATGAAGGACTCGATCTGGTCCGCGATCGAGGCGGCGAAGTCGTCCGGATCCTGTCCCAGGGCGTGCAGCGTTGCGTCAGACATCGAGAAGTCGCCTTCCTTCAAAGGCCCGCCCGAGCGTGACCTCGTCCGCGTACTCCAGATCTCCCCCGACGGGGAGCCCGCTGGCCAGGCGGGTTACCTTCAGGCCCATGGGCTTGATCATGCGGGCGAGGTAGGTGGCGGTCGCCTCCCCCTCCAGGTTCGGGTCGGTGGCCAGGATCAGCTCGGTCACCTCTCCGTCCGCCAGGCGCGCGAGCAGCTCGCGGATGCGCAGGTCGTCCGGTCCGACGCCCTCGATCGGGCTGATCGCACCGCCGAGGACGTGGTACTTGCCCCGGAACTCGCGCGTCCGCTCGATCGCGACGACGTCCTTCGGTTCCTCGACGACGCAGATGACCGTGGTGTCCCGGCGCGGATCACGGCAGATGCCGCACCGCTCCTCCTGCGCCACGTTCCCGCACACCGCGCAGAACCGGACCTTGTCCTTGACCTCCAGCAGCGCGTGCGCGAGGCGGCGGACATCGGTGGGCTCGGCCTGCAGGATGTGGAAGGCGATCCGCTGCGCGCTCTTGGGCCCGACGCCGGGCAGCCTGCCCAGTTCGTCGATCAGGTCCTGAACCACGCCTTCGTACAACGGACTGCCTTCTTTCGTCGGGTAGGAATGAGGTGGGCTAGAACGGGAGGCCGGGGATGCCGCTGCCGCCGCCCAGGCCCTGGGCCAGGGGGCCCAGCTTCTGCTGCTGGAGCGCCTGCGCGTTCTCGTTGGCCGCCTGCACCGCGGCCACCACCAGGTCGGCGAGCGTCTCGGTGTCCTGGGGGTCCACGGCCTTCGGGTCGATCACCAGCGCGCGCAGCTCACCGGAACCGGTGACGGTCGCCCTCACCAGACCGCCGCCGGCCTGGCCCTCGACCTCGGCCTGTGCGAGCTCCTCCTGCGCGGCCGCGAGATCCTGCTGCATCTTCTGGGCCTGCTGGAGCAGCTGCTGCATGTTGGGCTGGCCACCACCGGGAATCACAGGGCACTCACTCCATACGTCGTACGTCGAGACCTTCGGAACGCTTGGTCAATCCGAGCCTACGTGCTCCCCGGGCGCTGCGCCCTACGCCGTGAGGACCAACTCTTTCGAGTGAGAGACGGGGCGTACGCGTACCTGATGAAGACCTCCTTGCGGGCGGAAAACCCGGGAATCGTCGCCCATCGCCCGTCATTCGAAGGTAGGAAGAGCATGCGCATCATTGCGCACACGCGCACCACCACACGTCAGCGCAGGCAGAGGGAGTGCCGGGTGAGCCAGCCGGAGATGCAGCCCGAGGGGCCACCCCGGGATCCCCGGGAGGAAGGCGGCGGACCGATGGCGGCGGGCGATCTGACCGGCCGGCCGTTCCCCCTCGGGGACTGGGGCGAGCCCGCCGAGCGGCTCGACGAGCTCTACCGGCGGGTCGAGGCCGATGCGCTGCGCACCGCCGAGTGGTACCTGTCCGACCGGGCGTGGAAGCGGCGCGGTGCGCGCGTGCTGCGCGCCGGGGCGGCCGTCGGCGCCGTCACGGGCGCGTCGATGCCGCTGCTGGAACTGACGGGCTCGATCCCGGGCGCCTCCACGTACGGATACCTCGCGCTGCTGCTGGGCGCGGCCGCGCTCGCCTGCGACCGGTTCTTCGGGCTGACGTCCGGGTGGATGCGGGACGTGGCCACGGCCCAGGCGGTACAGCGACGGCTCCAGACCCTCCAGTTCGACTGGGCCTCGGAGAACGTGCGCGAGGTGCTGGGCCCCACCGAGGGCACGGCCAGCGAGGCCGCGGAGCGGTGCCTGACCGTGCTGCGCCGCTTCTCGGAGGACATCACGGAGCTGGTGCGCTCCGAGACCGCGGACTGGATGGTGGAGTTCCGGGCCGGGCCCGCGCCGCTGGTCATGCAGTCGCTGGGGGCTTCCGGGGGCCGGGCGGACGCGAGCATCCCGCCGGCGCGCTTCCCGCTGCCGCCGGGCACCCGGCCGAACATGCCCCGCCAGCGGCCGCCGGAGCAGCCGCGCTGAGACGTTTTCCCGGGCCCTGCAGCTTCTTCCGGGGCTTCCGGGGTTCAGGGGGCCGTCCGGTTCAGGGGGCGTCCGGTTCAGGGGCCGTCCGGGGTTCAGGAGGCCTTCCGCGGTCTGCTGCCGGCGCGGCGGCGGGGCCGGTTCCGCGCTCGGATCCGTACCCCGCCCACCGGTCGCAGGCCGCCGGTCGCCGCCGGCCGGACACGGCTCAGCTGAAGATGATCATCGATCCCTGGCCGAGGCTCCGCGTCGCGGCCGCGTGCAGGCCCAGCCACACGTGCCGTTCACGGGCGAAGGGACTGCCGTCGTACGGAATCGGTCCCGCGGGCTCCTCCAGCTGCGTCGGCCGCCCCGGCGGCGCCGGCGCCGCGGGCGGGTTCCCCGGGTCTATCCCGATGGCGGGGGCCACGAACAGCAGCTCGCGCAGCAGCCCCTGCGCGGACCCCAGCGGCCCGCCCCCGGCCAGCAGCTCCTCGTTCGCCAGCGGTGCCGCGAAGTCCACCGGGACGTACGCCCCGGCATGGTCGTAGTGCCACACCAGGTGCGACTGCTGGGCCGTGGGCTCGAACATCTCCAGCAGCTGCTCGTAGTCCCCGCCCAGCTCGTCGACCGGGGTCACGGGCAGCCCGCAGAGCTGGAGCAGGTACGCCCGCCGCAGGAAATGCAGGGCGTCGTAGTCGAAGCCGGCGACCGGGGCGACGTCCCCGCTCAGGCCCGGCATGTAGGCGAACACGGGCACGGACGGCAGTCCGGCCGCGCCCAGCGCCTTGTCGTACGAGGCGATCTCTTCCGCGAAGGGGTTGTCGGGGCTGTGGCACAGCACATCGACAAGGGGGACCAGCCACAGGTCACAGGCCACGCGGCCTCCGATCAGTCATTGCCGCCGATCGGGCCAGAGTAGTGGGCCGGACACCCTCCGCGAAGGGGTGCGCATAACCTCGGGGCTGACCTCGGGGCTGACCTCGGGGCTCAGAGGCGGGCGGCCCAGGCCAGCGCGTGCTCGTTGTAGCCCTGCACGATGGAGCGCACCGCGTCGGCGTCGGCCCGTGTCACCGCGTCCACCAGCTCGCTGTGGCCGTCCCACAGCGCCGCCCGCAGTTGCGGTTCGCGCTGGAGGTGAGGGACGGCGAAGACCCAGCACTGCACGCGGATGCGGTGCAGGAACTCGGAGATGTAGGTGTTGGCGACCAGCCCGCTCAGCTCCCGCCAGAAGCGCAGGTCGTAGCCGATCAGCACTTCGAGCGAACCGCTCTGGGCGGCCCTGCGCGCCTCCTCGCCCCGGCGGCGCACCGACACCAGCAGCTCGCCGGAGCCGGGGGCGGTGCCGCGTTCGGCGAGGCGGCGGAAGATGCCGTCCACGACCAGCGAGCGGGCCTCGATCATTCCCCGGAAGTCGTCGACGGAGAAGATCCGCACGCGGAAGCCGCGGTGCTGGACCAGTTCGAGCAGTCCCTGGGCCGAAAGGTCGACGAGCGCCTCGCGGACCGGGGTCGCGGAGACCTCGTACTGCTCCGCTATCTGCTTGACGGTGAACTCGGTCCCCGGAGGCAGGCGTCCCGCGAGCACCTCGTCGCGCAGCGCGTCCGCGATCTGCTGGCGGAGCGTGTTGCGGGTGACAGCTCCGCTGCCTGGCATAGGGGTCCGTCTCCTGTCGTAGAGCTCCGGACACCATAGGCCAGACAACGCGGCTGAAAACCGATCGGTAGCCAACCGATATACCGATCGGTAGCCAACCGAGATGCGAAATCCGCACCCGCCGTGCGGGTGCGGATTTCGCGTCGCCCGGGTTGCGGCCCCGGCCCCCCGGGCGGACCTAGGTCCTGTCGGCAAAGTCCCGCCTGGCCCACGGCGCCCGGCACCGCACCTCGCCGCGTTGTCGGGGCGCCCAAGTACGTCCAGTACTCGGGCGCCCCTCCGCCTTGCGATGCACGGCGCCGGACACCGCGGGCCCGACCGGCGCTACTTCGACGACAGGACCTAGCCGGTGGTGTGGCGGTCGGCGACCGTCAGTGCCTCGTCGAGCAGGGCCAGGCCCTCCTTCGCCTCGGCCTCCGTGATGGTGCAGGGCGGGACCACGTGGGTCCGGTTCATGTTCACGAAGGGCCACAGGCCGGACGCCTTGCAGGCCGCCGCGAATTCGGCCATCGGCGCGTTGTCCGCGCCGGCCGCGTTGTACGGGACGAGCGGCTCGCGCGTCTCCTTGTCCCGTACGAGCTCCAAGGCCCAGAAGGCGCCGAGCCCGCGGACCTCCCCGACCGAGGGGTGCCGCTCGGCGATCTCGGCGAGCGCCGGGCCGATGACGTTCTCGCCGAGGTGGGCGGCGTGCTCGACGACGCCCTCCTCCTCCATGGTGGTGATCGTCGCCACGGCGGCGGCGCAGGCCAGGGGGTGGCCGGAGTACGTCAGTCCGCCCGGGTAGGGGCGGGTGGCGAAGGTCTCGGCGACGGCGGCCGAGATGGCCACGCCGCCGAGCGGCACGTAGCCGCTGTTCACGCCCTTGGCGAAGGTGATCAGGTCGGGGGTGACGTCCCAGTGGTCGGCGGCGAACCACTTGCCGGTGCGGCCGAAGCCCGACATGACCTCGTCCAGGATGAAGACGATGCCGTGGCGGTCGCAGAGCTCGCGGACGCCCGCGAGGTAGCCGGCCGGCGGGGTCATGATGCCGGCGGTGCCGGGCACGCTCTCCAGGATGATCGCCGCGATGGTCTGCGGCCCCTCGAAGGCGATGGTGTCGGCGAGGTGGGCGAGGGCGCGGGCGCACTCCTCGGCCTCGGTGGTGGCGTGGAAGGCGGAGCGGTAGAGGTACGGGCCCCAGAAGTGCACGACGCCGGCGGCGGCCGTGTCGGAGGGCCAGCGGCGCGGGTCGCCGGTCAGGTTGATCGCGGCGGCGGTGGCCCCGTGGTACGAGCGGTAGGTGGAGAGCACCTTGGCGCGGCCCGTGTGCAGACGGGCCATGCGGACGGCGTTCTCGACGGCCTCGGCGCCGCCGTTGGTGAAGAAGATCTTGTCCAGGTCGCCCGGGGTCCGCTCGGCGATGAGGCGTGCGGCCTCGGAACGGACGTCGACGGCGAAGCCGGGCGCGAGGGTGCAGAGCCGGCCGGCCTGCTCCTGGATCGCGGCGACGACCTTGGGGTGCTGGTGGCCGATGTTGGTGTTCACCAGCTGGGAGGAGAAGTCGAGGAAACGCTTGCCCTCGTAGTCCCAGAAATACGACCCCTCGGCCCCTGCGACGGCGAGGGGGTCGATCAGGGCCTGGGCGGACCAGGAGTGGAAGACGTGCTTCCGATCTGCGTCCTTCACGGCGGCAAGGGTGTGCGGGGTGACATGAGGGGTCATGACGTCACGCTAGAAGTGCGCAGGTGGGGCGGGATATCGGCGGACTGTATGGGGGTGGGGGGCGGCTCTCGGCAGTCTGTCTGCGAGCGGGCCCGAACCTCCTCGCAGGATTGACAGCATCCTGTCGTTATGACAGTCTATTGTCATAGAGCAGGAACCACGCTGGAGGCGAAAGCACCATGAGCGAGACCCCGCGCAAGCCCGTCCACCTCGCGGTCTACGACACGTACGCGGACTGGGAGACCGGCCACACCACGGCGCACCTCACCCAGCGCGGTCACGTCGTGCGCACAGTCGGCCTCGACTCCTCGCAGCCGGTCACCACCATGGGCGGCGTCCGCATCCAGCCCGATCTGGCCCTGGCCGACCTCCGGCCGCAGGACTCCTCGCTGCTGATCCTCACCGGCGCGTCCCTGTGGGACACGGGCGACGAGC
Source organism: Streptomyces sp. NBC_01232 (assembly GCF_035989885.1). Taxonomy (GTDB): domain Bacteria; phylum Actinomycetota; class Actinomycetes; order Streptomycetales; family Streptomycetaceae; genus Streptomyces. The sequence goes on along the minus strand of NZ_CP108518.1, from coordinate 4,560,347 downwards.
TGGCGCCGTTCGCGGCGAAGGCGCGGGAGTTCCTGGCCGCCGGGGTCCCGGTCGCGGCGATCTGCGGAGCCACCGCCGGCCTCGCCCGGGCGGGCCTGCTGGACGGCCGCACCCACACCAGCGGCGCGTCCTTCTACCTGGCGGAGCAGCCGGGCTACGGGGGCGCCGACGGCTACGTCGAGGCCGACGCGGTGACCGACGGCGACCTGATCACGGCGGGGCCGACGGAACCGGTGGCCTTCGCCCGCGAGGTCTTCGCCCGCCTGGACGTCTACAAGCCGGAGGTCCTGGACGCCTGGTACGGGCTCTTCCACGACTCGGACGTCAGCGCGTACCCGGTCCTGATGGCGGCAGCGGCGGCCGGCGATGCGTGAATCGGTGCACGAGCCGCTGTCGCTCGGGGACTCCCGGACCCGGCAGGACCTGCTGAGCCGCACCGCGCTCGGGGTGTTCCGGCTGAACGGCCAGTTCCTCGCCATCTCGGAGGAGCTGGCCAAGCCGGCCGGGCTGACGGCCGCCTGGTGGCAGGTCCTGGGCGCGGTGCTGCGCGAGCCGCTGCCCGTCGCGGGCATCGCCCGCAGCATGGGCATCACCCGGCAGAGCGTCCAGCGCATCGCGGACCTGCTGGTGGCCAAGGGCCTGGCCGAATACGCCCCGAACCCCGCCCACCGCCGGGCGAAGCTGCTGCGGCCCACGCAGGAGGGCCTCGAGGCGGTGGACCGGATCGCCCCGGGGCACGCGGCCCTGGCGGCCCGCCTCGCGACGGAGCTGGGCGACGCCGCCTTCGCGGAGACGGTCCGCGCCCTGGAACGGCTGGCCTCGGCCCTGGACGCGCTGGAGGCCTCGACGCCGACCGCGTCACTGGTGGCGGCCGCGGATCCGGATCCGACCGCAGCTCCGACCGCAGCTCCGGCCGCCATTCCCGGACCGCCGGGCCCGGAGGCCGCTTAGGCGCCGTCGGAATGGCCGCGTGTTCCTGCTGGACGGCACGGCACTCGGCGCCCTGCCCGTGTTCTGAGCGGCCCCGGCGGGCGATTGTGTCGAAGTCAATAAGCCTGCAAACAATGCTTGTTACGTATAACGGGGCTGTCGGACACTGCGGCACATGGAGCCGTTGAAGGTAGTGGCACAACTGTGGGAGCGAATAGAGGCACGCGACTGGGACGGCGTGGCCGCGCTCATTGCCGAGGACGCCGTCATCGAATGGCCCGTGAGCGGTGAGCGCATCGTGGGGCGCGCCAACTTCATAGCCGTGAACAGCGACGACGGCTACGCGGACGAGAGATCCGTGGAACTGCTGCGGATCCTGGCCGACGGGAACCTCGTGGTCACCGAGGTGGAGATACCTCAGGACCACGTCGTCTACCGGGCCGTCTCCCTCTGGACCGTGCGGGACGGGGAGATCGTGGGGGCGAGGGAGTACTGGACCAGCCCCGGTCAGGATCCGGCGCCGCGCTGGCGGGCGGGTTACGTCGAGCCCTTGGTGGCGGACTGAGCGGCGTGGACTTGGGCCTGGCCTTGGCTCTTGAGTATCGCCCGTCATACCTGAGAGCTACGCGCGAACACGGCTCCATGGCGTGACGCCGACCACGGGTCTTGATTTCTAACTTCGGTAGCAGAGAGGAGCATTGACGGCTCTTCCGGGCGACGACCGAAGGAAGAGGCCATGGCAACGGGGACGGGGACCGCGAGCACGAGCGGGAACGGGAGCACGAGCGGGAGCGGGGCGGGGGCAGGGGCGGCGGCAGGGGCGGGCACCGCGCTCGGCACGGGGCGGGTGCGGGCCGGCGGCGGCCGGCTGCGCCGCACCCTGCTGGCGGCTCTGGTCGCCGCGGCCGTGGCGGTCCCCATCACCGCAGTCGCCTCGCCGAAGGTTCCGGCCCCCGCGCCCGCCACGTTCGCCGAGGACGCCACGCCCCGGAGCCGGTATGCCGCCAACAGCGCCAACATCGCCGAGGCGGTCCGTATGGCCGAGGGCGCCGACCGTCCGGGGAGGGCGGCCGGGCTGCGCGCCATGGGGGCGGGCGGAGCAGGGCAGTTCCTCACCTTCGACGGCCGGGGGAAGGGACGGGCCGTCGAGGTGTTCGGCGAGCTGGAGAGCGCCGACCGGGTCGCCGTCCTGGTGCCCGGCTCCGACACCACCCTGGACACCTACGAGAGGTTCCGTGCGGGGGCCCTCTCCCTCCAGCAGCGCCTGCGGGCCGCGCATCCGCGCTCCGCCGTGGTCGCCTGGCTCGGGTACGACACCCCCGGCACGGTGAGCACCACCGTGCTGACCGCCGCCCGGGCCGACGAGGCCGCAGCAGAACTGGCTCCCTTCCTGGACCGGTTGGGGGCCATGGCGGAGCCCGGGGCCCAGGTATCCCTCCTGTGCCACTCCTACGGCTCCGTGGTCTGCGCCCGGACCGGGACCGGGAACGCGGTCAGCGACATGGTGCTGTTCGGCAGCCCGGGCACGGGGGCCGGAGCCGCACGGGAGCTGCCGACCGGCGCCCGGGTGTGGGCCGGCCGGGGCAACGGGGACTGGATAGGCAACGTCCCGCACGTCCGGATCGGCGGAATCGGATTCGGGACCGACCCGGTCGACCCCGTCTTCGGGGCCCGGGCCTTCACCGCCGGCGCCGTCGGCCACAGCGACTACCTCAAGCCGGGCACCGCGTCCCTGGACAGCCTGGCCGCCATCGTCCTCGGCACCACCGCTCCCGCATCGGAGGCCGACCATGCGTAGGCTCCGCGCCCGCTGGAACGCCCTGGCGGCGGGCATCGACGCGGCCACCCCGGCCGACCGTGACCGGACCGTGGACGCGCTGCGGGCCTTCGCGATCCTCGGCGTGGTGCTCGGCCACTGGCTGGTCACCGCACTGACCGCCCATGACGGCGGTCTGAGCACCACCAGCCCGCTGGCGCACATGCCGTGGCTGGCGCCGGTGTCCTGGATGTTCCAGACGCTGTCCGTCTTCTTCCTGGTCGGCGGCCATGTCGCCGCCCGCGGGTACGCGTCGGCGCGCGAGCGCGGCGTCTCGTACGGCGCCTGGGTCGGGCAGCGGCTGGGGCGGCTGTTCCGTCCGGTCGCCGCGGTGCTCGTCCTCTGGGCGGTCGTCGCGGGCGGGATGCTGGTCGGCGGGGCGGAGTTCGACACCGTCCGGTCGCTGGTCGGTCTGGTGCTGTCGCCGCTGTGGTTCCTGCTGGTGTTCGCCGCGCTCACCGCGGCGACCCCGCTCGTGGCGCGGCTCGGCCCGCTGTGGCCGCTGGCCGTGGTGGCCGCCGTGGACGTGTGGCGCTTCGGGCTCGCAGGGCCCGCGTGGATCGGCTGGGTCAATGTGGCCGCCGGCTGGCTCGTCCCCTTCACGCTGGGCGCCGCCTGGTCCCGTGGGGCCTTCGCCCGGCGCCGGCCGGCGCTGCTCCTGTTCGGCGCGGGGGCCGCGGCCACGGCCGCGCTGATCCTCTGGGGCGGGTACCCGGCGTCCATGGTGGGTGTCCCGGGGGCCTCGGTATCGAACCTGAGCCCGCCGACGCTGGCCGCGGCCGCCTTCGGACTGGCCCAGTGCGGGCTGGCCCTGCTGGTGCGCGAGCCGCTGGCCCGGATCGTGCGACGGCCCTCGGCCTGGGCGAAGGTGGCCCTGGTCAACCTGTCCGCCATGACCGTCTTCCTGTGGCACCAGACCGCCATGATGGCCGTCACCGCCCTCGGGCTGCTGGTCTCGGCCGACCTTCCCGGGCTGCACACCGTGCCCGATTCGGCGGGCTGGATAGCGGCCCGGCTGCTGTGGCTCCCGGTGTTCGCCGCCGCACTGGCGCTCTGCTGGGCCGCGTTCCGTGTCCACGAGCAGGGCGGGCGCCGCCCGAAGCCTTCCCCCGCTTCCCCCGCTTCCCGTTCAGCCCGCGCCGCCCGTGCCGCCGCCGTCTCCCGTACCGGAGCGGGCCCCGCCAAGGAGAGAACCCATGTCTAGGGCCCGCCTTAGCCTGGACGGCGTGAACCAGCAGACCGAGCCGCCTTCCGCCGACACAGCCCGCCTCCGCCTGCCGCGCGGCCTGGCCCGGGAGCTGTTCACCGTGAAGCGGGACCCCCTCCCGAAGATGTCACGGCCGCGCTGGCTGGCCTGGCTGCCGCATGTGGTCCTCTGCTATGTGGCCATCCCCTGCGGTGTCCTCACGGGCATGCAGCTGAACGACCATTACAAGGTGGTCGGTTCGGCCGTCCTGGGCCTGTCGCTGCTGACGTCCGTCTCCGTCGTGCTCAGCATGTTCCGGCCGATCGCCGCCTGGTGGCTCGGTCTCGTCACCACGGCCCTGATCGCGTGGGTCATCCACGACCACGTCGGCCAGGGACAGTCCTGGCCCTGGACCCCCGCCGGGCCGGCCACGGTCGCGCCCCTGATCCTGATGGTCGCCCTGCGGGTGCCGCCCCGGGTGACCGTCGCGGTCATCGGCATCACGCTCGCCCTCAACGGCCTGGCCGACGTCGTCCTCAGGCCGCCGCAGAGCCAGACGATCATCGGCGGGGTGGCCCTCCTCTTCGGGTTCGTGGGGATCCTCGGCTACGCCCTGCGCGCCACCCGCCTCACCCGCGGCAAACTCGTCGAGCAGGAGACCCTCACGGAGGAGGAGCGGGCCCGGCGCACCCTGCTGGAGGAGCGCAGCCGGATCGCCCGCGAACTGCACGACGTGGTCGCCCACCACATGTCGGTGATCTCCATCCAGGCGCAGGTCGCCCCGCACCTCGTGGAGAACCCGTCGGAGGAGCTCAAGGAGAATCTGGCCGGCATCCGGGAGAACGCGCTGGAGGCACTGACGGAGCTGCGGCGGGTGCTGGGCGTGCTGAGGTCGGAGCAGCCCGACGATCCCGCGAACCCCCACCATCCGCAGCCGACCCTCGGCGAGCTCGACGGCCTCGTGGACAACGTGCGGGGGGCCGGGCTGGACGTCACGACCGAGATCGCGGGGATACGGCGGCCGCTGACCCCGGGCGTGGAGCTCACCGCGTACCGGATCGTGCAGGAGGCGCTGAGCAACTGTCTGCGCCATGCGCCCGGTTCGCAGGTGGAGGTGGGCATCGCCTACGGGCCGCGTGATCTGCACCTGTGCGTCGCGAACTCCGCGCCGACCCGGTCGGCCCCGCCCTCGCCCGGAGCGGGGCACGGGCTGCTGGGGATGCGGGAACGGGCGGGCATGCTGGGGGGCGAGCTGGCCGCCGGCCCGCGCCCCGACGGGGGGTACGAGGTGAGCGCCGTACTCCCGATGGATCCGCAGGACCGGCCCGCGGTTCCCGAACCCGAGACGAAGAGGGCCTCATGAGCACCCCGATCAAGGTGATGATCGCCGATGACCAGATGATGGTCCGGCAGGGCTTCACCGTGCTTCTCAACGCACAGCCCGACATAGAGGTCGTGGGACAGGCGGTGGACGGGGCCGACGCGGTGGCGAAGGTCGCCGAGCTGGCCCCGGACGTGGTGCTGATGGACATCCGCATGCCGGGGATGGGCGGGATCGAGGCCACGTCCGTCATCACCGGTGTTCCGGACGCCGCCGTGAAGGTGCTGGTGCTGACGACTTTCGATCTCGACGAGTACGTGTACGAGGCGCTGCGGGCCGGAGCCTCCGGGTTCCTGCTCAAGGACGCCTCGGCCGACCAGCTCGCCGAGGCGGTGCGGGTGGTGGCGGCCGGCGAGGCGCTGCTCTCGCCGAACATCACGAAGCGCCTGATCACGGAGTTCTCCCGGCTGGGGGCGCCGCGGGCGCCGTCCCGGGCCCGGATCGAGGCGCTGACCGAGCGGGAGACCGAGGTGCTGTCGCTGATCGCCCAGGGCCTGTCGAATGCCGAGATCTCGGAGCACCTGGTGCTGGCCGAGCAGACGGTGAAGACGCATGTGAGCCGGATCCTGGTGAAGCTGGGGCTGCGGGACCGCACGCAGGCGGCGGTGTTCGCGTACGAGACGGGTCTGATCCGTCCGACGGGCTACTGAGGAACCCGTGTAGTACTTGAGGGGGACCCCGAGAAATCCCCATCAGCGGCGACGCGGACCAGAGCGGTACAGACCTACGGTGTGTGTATGACCGAGAGGACCACCGGGGGGACAGCCCGGACGCCTGAATTCCGACTGGCATCGGATGTGATCGGGACCCTGCGCCGGGACCTCGTCACCGATGCCTTTGCGTACCGGCCGCTGCCGCTGGCGGACACCTCCGGGCGCTTCGTACGCCGGCTTCCCGGGGTGCTGCGCCGGTACGCACCGTGGCGGCGGCATGCGGCGGTGGGATTCCTGGCCTTCCTGGTCGGGACGATATCGCTGAACACGCAGTCGGACGCCTGGGGTGACCTGGGGCCGATCGCCATGACGTTCCTGACGGCGGCGCCGGTCCTGATGACGCTGGTGCGGCCGGTCGGCGCGTGGTGGGCGGCCATCGCGATGACGGTGGTGACGGCCGGCATCGGTAGTGGCTTCAACTGGCCCTGGACCGACGGCAGTTTCGCCTCCTACATCGTGGTCATGTTCCTCGTCACGCTGCGGACCGGGCCCCGGGTGGCGGCCTGGATGTGGACGCTCACCCTCGTGCTGGGCACGGGAATCTCCGTCCTGTTCAACGGCCGATGGGGTTCGAACATGCCGGAGATGGCGCTGACCTCGGCCTTCGCCCTGGTGATCGCCGGCAGTATCCAGATACGTCGGGACGCGAAGGCGGAGGTGAGCGCGCAGCAGGAGGTCACGGCCGTCGAGCGGGACAAGCGGACCCTGCTGGAGGAGCGGACCACGATCGCGCGGGAGCTGCACGATGTGGTGGCCCACCACATGTCGGTGGTGGCGATCCAGGCGGAGGCCGCACCGTACCGGGTGAAGAATCCGCCGCCGGAGCTGGAGGCGGCCTTCGTCACCATCCGTGAGAACGCGGTGGCGGCCCTGACGGAGCTGCGACGGGTGCTGGGTGTGGTGCGCTCCGCGGACTACGAGGCGCCGGACGCCCCGCAGCCGACGCTGGCCTCGCTGGACGGCCTGCTGGCCAATGTGCGGGAGACCGGGCTGAGCGTGCAGAAGACGATCACGGGCGCGGTGCGGGAGCTGCCGCAGGGTGTGGAGCTGTCGGCGTACCGGATCGTCCAGGAGGCCCTGAGCAACACGCTGCGGCACGCGCCGGGAGCCACGGCCGAGGTGGAGGTCTCGTACGTGCTGGGCGGCATCGGGATACGGATCGTCAACGACCCGGCGACGGGGGATGTGCGGCCCTCGCCCGGGGCCGGGCACGGGATCACCGGGATGCGAGAGCGGGTGGCCATGCTGGAGGGGGAGATGACGGCGGGCCGGACCCCCGCGGGCGGGTACGAGGTGGCGGTGTTCATACCGGTGCCGCACCGTGCGGAGCCGGCGCCGGAGCCGCAGGAGGGGACGGTATGACGATCAGGGTGCTGATCGTCGACGACCAGATGATGGTCCGCGAGGGGTTCTCCGTTCTGCTGAACGCGATGGACGGCATCGAGGTGGTCGGCGAGGCGGTCGACGGCCGGGAGGCCATCGACCAGGTGGCGGCACTGCGGCCGGATGTGGTGCTGATGGACATCCGGATGCCGCTGATGAACGGGCTGGAGGCCACGCGGGAAATCGTGGCCTCCGACACGGACGCGAAGGTGCTGGTCCTGACGACCTTCGACCTCGACGAGTACGTGTACCAGGCGCTGCGGGCCGGGGCCTCCGGGTTCCTGCTCAAGGACGCATCGGCCCGTCAGCTGGCCGACGGGGTAAGGGTGGTGGCGGCCGGCGAGGCCCTGCTGGCGCCCTCGGTGACCAAGCGGCTGATCGTGGAGTTCTCGAAGATCTCCGAGGCGCGCAAGTTCGGGGACCCTGCCGGGGTGGGGGAACTGACGGAGCGGGAGACGGAGGTCCTGGTGCTGATCGCACAGGGGCTGTCGAACGCGGAGATAGCCGACCGGCTGGTCGTCGCGGAGTCCACCATCAAGACCCATGTGAGCCGGATCCTGGTGAAGCTGGGCCTGCGGGACCGGACCCAGGCGGCGGTGTACGCGTACGAGACCCGGCTGGTGACACCCTCCTGATCGGGCGGGCCTGCCCTTAGGGTGCGGGGATGGGCTTTGATCCGTGGGATGCCGCGTTCGTCGCCGATCCGTACCCGGCCTACCGGGAGTTGCGGGAGCAGGGGCGGGCCGTGTGGTGCGAGGCCACCGGGCAGTGGCTGGTGCCGCACTACGCCGATGTGAGTGCGCTGTTGCGGGACCGGCGGCTGGGACGGACCTACCTCCACCGGTTCTCGCACGAGGAGTTCGGGCGCGAGGCGCCACCGCCGGAGCACGAGCCCTTCCATGTGCTCAATGGCAACGGCCTGCTGGACCTGGAGGATCCCGCGCACGCGCGGGTGCGCAGGCTGGTGGCGAAGGCCTTCACCCCGCGGACGGTGGAGCGGCTCGTGCCCGCCGTGCAGCGGCTGGCCGGGGAGCTGGTCGGGCGGTTGCGCGCGGACGGGGGCGGGGATCTGCTCACCGTCGTCGCCGAGCCGCTGCCGGTGGCGGTGATCGCGGAGCTGCTGGGCGTGCCCGAGGCGGACCGGGGGCCCCTGCGGCCGTGGTCGGCGGACATCTGCGGGATGTTCGAGCTGCGGCCGGACGAGGAGACGGCGCGGCGTGCGGTGCGGGCGAGCGTCGAGTTCAGCGCGTACCTGCGCGGGCTGATCGCCGAGCGGCGCAGGCACCCCGGGGAGGATTTGATCTCCGGGCTGATCGCCGCCCACGATGAGGAGGGGCGGCTCAGCGAGCAGGAGATGATCTCCACCTGTGTGCTCCTGCTGAACGCCGGGCACGAGGCCACCGTGAACACGACCGTCAACGGCTGGTGGGCGCTGTTCCGCAATCCCGCGCAGCTCGCCGCGCTCCGCACGAGCCGCGATCCCGAAAAGTTGTCCACAGCTGTGGATGAACTCATGCGGTACGACACTCCCCTCCAGATGTTCGAGCGCTGGGTGCTCGACGACATCCGGATCGGGGACACCGTCATCCCCCGCGGAGCCGAGGTCGCGCTGCTCTTCGGGTCCGCGAACCGGGATCCGGCGCGCTTCGACGATCCCGACGCGCTGGACCTCGTACGGGCCGACAATCCGCATCTGACCTTCGGGGCCGGGATCCACTACTGCCTCGGGGCGCCCCTGGCGCGGCGGGAGTTGGAGGCCTCGTTCGGGGCGCTGCTCGCGGAGGGGGTCCCGCCACTGCGGCTCGTCGAGGAGCCGCAGTGGCAGGACGGCTACGTCATCCGGGGGCTGAAGCAGCTGCTCGTGGAGTTCTAGATGAGTCATTCCGAAGTGATCAGTGGTCGTAGGCGATCAGGGAGCGTGTGATTGGCTGTCCGGTCTTGTGGTTGTGCCAGATTGCTGCGGCCGGCGCGAGGACGCGTTGGGCGACGCGGACGGCGACGCCCTCAAAGGTCCGGCCGCCGTGTTGTTCCAGGTCGAGCGCCGTCGTCGAAGGCTGCGACGACCTGGCCGTCTGCGTGTCCCGGTCCGGCCCGAGATTGCCGAACCCTGCGCCATGCTCATGCCATCGGTGTCATAATCGGACATTGTGTGGACAACGCTTGCGCCGCTCATCGGCGTCCTGCTCGGCGGGTTCATGTCGGTGCTGGCCCAGCGCTCGGCAGGACGCGCCTTGGAACGCGGCGAGGCGCGCCGCAGTGTTCGTGAACTTGCCGAGGCGCGCCGCAACGAGCGTCTCACTCACCTCATCGAATTTCTGTCTGCGGTGCAGGAAGCTGAACGAGTCGCGGTGGACCGGCATCACCACAACCTGGCTGACGAGCAGTGGCAGGCCCAGGCAAGGCAGGTCCTTGACAGGGTGTGGGTGATGCAGAAGACGATCCACGTGCTGTGCACGTCTGAGGTCAGCGAAGCGGCACGTAGCCTCGCGTGGGCAGTACAGGAGGTGATCAGGAAGGGCCCCGAAGACCCGGGAGAGCCACAGGACGAGAAGGTCTGGGCGCACATCCGTCCGAGCCGACAGGCATTCCTTGATCTCGTGCGCGACCAGCTCAGTTGAAACCCCGGGGAGGGATTCGGCAGCTGCCGTGAGCGGCCCGGGGCAAGCAGCACCAGCTCCGGCCTCCCTTGTGCGGCGAGCATCATCTACTTCGCCGGCTCCTCGAGGGACGCAAGGCCCGCCTTGGCGCAGGGGGCGTGCATGTCCACGGGCCAGCAGCAGGCCCTCGAATGGCCCCTTGGCCCATCGACAAGCTGATCACGATCACTTCGGAATGACTCGTCCAGGGGCCCGGCCGCCACCCGTCATCGCCGTCGGCCCTAAGCGATCATGTCGCGGCGGCGCCGGGCCGCCGGGCCCGCTGCCGTCAGGGCCACGGCGAGGGCGGTCAGGGCGAGCGGCGGGCCGGCTGATCGAATCCGGAAGCACCGATACCCGCAGACGTGACACCCCCTCCGTGCCATGCTGGAACGCATGAACCTGGAGGACCTGGTACGGCTGCGCCGCGCCCGGGACATGATGGACCGCGAGTACGCCGAACCGCTGGACGTGCAGGCACTCGCGAACGTCGCCCTCATGTCGGCCGGACACTTCTCCCGCAGTTTCCGCTCCGCGTTCGGGGAAACCCCGTACAGCTACCTCATGACCCGCCGAGTCGAACGCGCGAAGGCGCTCCTGCGACGCGGCGACCTGAGCGTGACGGAGGTCTGCTTCGCCGTCGGATGTACCTCACTGGGGTCCTTCAGCTCGCGCTTCACCGAGCTCGTCGGCGAGACCCCCAGCGCCTATCGGGCCCGCAGCCACGACGACGGCGCCGACATCCCGGCGTGCGTCGCCAAGATCTACACGCGACCGGTCAGGATCGGAGAAGCGAAATCCACCCCCTCCTCGTAGCGTCGACGGCATGAACATCAACCTCTCGCAGTGCTTCATCGCAGTCGACGACCACGACAAGGCGCTCACCTTCTACCGCGATGTCCTCGGCCTGGAAGTCCGCAACGACGTCGGGTTCGAGGGGATGCGCTGGGTGACCGTCGGCTCCCCCGCGCAGCCGGACGTGGAGATCGTCCTCGAACCGCCGCTCGCCGACCCCAACGCCTCGCCGGCCGACCGGCAGGCGGTGGCGGAGCTGCTGGCCAAGGGCATGCTGCGCGGCGTGATCTTCTCCACCGACGATGTCGACGCCACCTTCGAACGCATCCGGGCCGCCGGCGGGGAGGTGCTGCAGGAGCCGGTCGACCAGCCGTACGGCGTCCGCGACTGCGCCTTCCGCGACCCGGCCGGCAACATGCTCCGCTTCAACCAGCCCCGCAAGCCCTAAGGACCGACTGCCCAGGAGTCCGCGCAGGCGGCCCGCCCGAGAGATGGAGACACGATGAGCAGGGCCCCCAAGCCGGACCCCCGGTCGCCCGAGCCGCAGGCGCCGCACGCTGCCGACAGCCACGGTCTGATCCGCGTGCACGGTGCACGCGTGAACAACCTCAAGGACGTCAGCATCGAGATCCCCAAGCGCCGGCTGACGGTGTTCACCGGAGTCTCCGGTTCGGGCAAGAGCTCGCTGGTGTTCGACACGATCGCCGCCGAGTCCCAGCGGATGATCAACGAGACCTACAGCACCTTCCTGCAGGGCTTCATGCCGACGCTGGCCCGCCCCGAGGTCGACGTACTCGACGGCCTGACCACGGCGATCACCGTCGACCAGCAGCGGATGGGCGGCGACCCCCGCTCCACGGTCGGCACCGCCACCGACGCCAACGCGATGCTCCGCATCCTCTTCAGCCGGCTCGGCAAGCCGCACATCGGCCCGCCCAGCGCCTACTCCTTCAACGTCGCCTCCGTCCGCGCCAGCGGCGGGATCACGGTCGAGCGCGGCGCCGAGAAGACCAAGACGGTGAAGGCGACCTTCTCCCGCACCGGCGGCATGTGCGTGCGCTGCGAGGGCCGGGGCGCGGTCTCCGACATCGACCTCGCCCAGCTCTACGACGACTCCAAGTCGCTCGCCGAGGGCGCCTTCACCATTCCCGGCTGGAAGTCCGACAGCTTCTGGACCGTACGGGTCTACGCCGAGTCGGGCTTCCTCGACCCGAACAAGCCGATCGCGAAGTTCACCAAGAAGGAGATGCAGGACTTCCTCTACCGGGAGCCCACCAAGGTCAAGGTCGAGGGCGTCAACCTCACCTACGAGGGCCTCATCCCCAAGATCCAGAAGTCCTTCCTGTCCAAGGACAAGGAAGCGATGCAGCCCCACATCCGGGCCTTCGTGGAGCGCGCGGTCACCTTCGCGACGTGTCCCGACTGCGAGGGCAGCCGGCTCAGCGAGGGCGCCCGGTCCTCGAAGATCAAGAAGATCAGCATCGCCGACGCCTGCTCGATGCAGATCAGCGACCTGGCCGAGTGGGTCCGCGGCCTCGCCGAGCCCTCGGTCGCCCCACTGCTGACCGCGCTGCAGCTCACCCTCGACTCGTTCGTGGAGATCGGCCTCGGCTACCTCTCGCTCGACCGGGCGTCCGGCACGCTGTCGGGCGGCGAGGCGCAGCGCGTCAAGATGATCCGCCACCTCGGCTCCTCGCTCACCGACGTCACCTACGTCTTCGACGAGCCCACCATCGGCCTGCACCCGCACGACATCCAGCGCATGAACGACCTCCTGCTGCGGCTGCGCGACAAGGGCAACACCGTCCTCGTCGTCGAGCACAAGCCGGAGACCATCGCAATCGCCGACCACGTCGTCGACATCGGCCCCGGCGCGGGCACTGCGGGCGGCACCGTCTGCTACGAGGGCACCGTCGAGGGACTGCGCTCCGGCGGCACCATCACCGGCCGCCACCTCGACGACCGGGCCAAGCTCAAGCCGTCGGTCCGCAAGCCCACCGGTGCGCTGGAGATCCGCGGGGCAACGGCCAACAACCTGCGCGACGTCGACGTCGACATCCCGCTCGGGGTGCTCACGGTCGTCACCGGCGTGGCCGGTTCGGGCAAGAGCTCGCTGCTGCACAAGTCGCTCTCCCCCGACACCGACGTGGTCTCGATCGACCAGGCCGCGATCCGCGGCTCGCGCCGGAGCAACCCGGCGACCTACACCGGGCTGCTCGACCCGATCCGCAAGGCGTTCGCCAAGGCCAACGGGGTGAAGCCGGCGCTGTTCAGCGCCAACTCCGAGGGCGCCTGCCCCAATTGCAACGGCGCCGGCGTCATCTACACCGACCTGGCGATGATGGCCGGGGTCACGACCACCTGCGAGGAGTGCGAGGGCAAGCGGTTCGAGGCGTCCGTGCTGGAGTACCACCTCGGCGGCCGCGACATCAGCGAGGTGCTCGCGATGTCGGTGACCGAGGCCGAGGAGTTCTTCGGCGACGGTGAGGCGCACACGCCCGCCGCGCACCGCATCCTCACCCGGCTCGCGGACGTCGGGCTCGGCTACCTCAGCCTCGGCCAGCCGCTCACCACGCTGTCCGGCGGCGAGCGCCAGCGGCTCAAGCTGGCCACCCACATGGCGGAAAAGGGCGGCGTGTACGTGCTCGACGAACCGACCACCGGCCTGCACCTCGCCGACGTGGAGCAGCTGCTCGGCCTGCTCGACCGGCTGGTCGAGTCCGGGAAGTCGGTCATCGTCATCGAGCACCACCAGGCGGTCATGGCGCACGCCGACTGGATCATCGACCTCGGTCCCGGCGCCGGTCACGACGGCGGTCTGGTCGTCTTCGAGGGCACCCCCGCCGACCTCGTGGCGGACCGCTCCACCCTCACCGGCGAGCACCTCGCGGCGTACGTCGGCGCCTGAGCCGCCCCGCCCGGCCCCTGCGGCCCCCGCCCCGGACCCCTGCCGCCGCGGTGCCAGGGGTCCGGCGGCTGCCCGGCGTGGTCGGCAGATCCGGCGGCGTTCGCGCCGGACGCCGGGGAGTCCCCCGGACAGCTCAGCCAGGAGCTGCCGCCGGCGGCCTTCGAGTACGGCTGCGGGGCGCGGGCCGGGCGTGGCCCAGCCCGCCGGAGTGCGGGGCCCACAGGGCCCCGCCCGCGGCCGGGTCTCCCGCAATCCGCACCACCTGGGCCGCCCCGGCGGGGACCGCACGGGGCCACGGCCGCGGCGGCAGCACCCGTCGGCCCAGCGGGCCCAGGGTCAGGACGTGCCGCCCGTCGGCCAGCACCAGCACCGGCGGGCGCCACCGGCTGCGGACCACCACGGCCTCGTACGCGGTCCAGGCCGCCCCGGGGTCGCGCAGCACGCGCCGGACCCGCCGGACGGCGTACAGCTCCCGCACCCCGAGGAGCACCGGGCCCAGCAGCGCAGCCGGCACGGCCACCCGCAGCGGCGGCGCACCGAGCAGCGCCCCGGCCACGGCCGGCCAGCAGAACACCGGCAGCAGGCACAGCAGCAGTGCGTCGCGCCGCCAGTCCTCCAGCGCGTCCCGCATCGCTGCCGCCTCCCGTGCACCCGGTGTGGTCACCGGGGCACGGTGAGCGTCCATGCTCCGGGGCGCAGGGTCCACGTACGACGGCGGACCGGGCCGGTCATCGCCGCGTCGGCGCGGTAGCGGAAGTCCGCGCCCGACACCGTGACCGTCTTCGCCCGGGCCGTGACGGTCGACTCGGCGGAGCCGCCGCCGCCCGTCCGGACCACGACCTCCGCCGCGCCGCCGTCGTCCCTGGTGCGAACGGACACGTCCTCCACGGGCCGGTCCACATCCGCCAGCAGCACCCCGTCGGCCTCGACGCGCAGCCGGTGCCGGCCGGTGGCGACGCCGCCGGCCGCCGCCACCGGCCGGACCAGCGTCCGTACCAGCGAGCGGTACGCGCTCCACACCGACGGCCCGGCGGGCCGCTGGACGCCGTGCACCGGCGGGATCCGCAGTGCACCCAGCACCACCCCGTCGCTGTCGTCGACCAGCAGGTCGCAGCTCCGGACCGACCCGTCGAGCACCGCCCGGGCCGCGGAGACGGCCGAAAGCGGCACGCCGAGGGACCGCGCCAGGCCCAGCGAGCCCACGGGGCCGACCGGAACGAGCGCCAGGGGTCCCTCCCCCAGCCCCCGCTCCCGGTGCAGCAGGCCCACGGTGCGCACCAGGGCGCGGTCATCACCGACGATCACCAGCCGCCGATGACCCCGGCGGGCAAGAGCCCGCGCAAATTCCTCCTGCGAATCCGGGAGGCAGATTTTCGCTGCCGCGCCCGCTGACAAAACATCCTTCGCGATCCGCACGGACTCGCCGTCAAGACGGCGGGCGACCGGGTCGACGAGCACGAGCAGGCCGCCTACCGGCGCGCCCGCTTGGCTCATGGTGGGCTCTGGAGCCGACACCTCGGTCCTTCCTCGGGTAGCATCTTTGTGCAAGAGGCCCTTGCGCTATTGCGCCAGGGCCTTCGTCTATTCCGGGGTACCGGTCCGACGGCTCAGCCTGCGGTGTACATCGTCGTACGCCCCCTGACCTTGGACATGCCCCATCCGGAAGAGGTGTACGCCTGTGCCCGCTCTTGTGCTGCTCGGAGCTCAGTGGGGTGACGAGGGCAAGGGAAAGGCCACCGACCTGCTCGGTGGATCCGTTGACTATGTGGTGCGCTACCAGGGCGGCAACAATGCCGGCCACACGGTCGTCGTCGGCGACCAGAAGTACGCGCTCCACCTTCTCCCTTCCGGCATCCTCTCCCCCGGATGCACCCCGGTCATCGGTAACGGTGTCGTCGTGGACCCGGCCGTCCTGCTCTCCGAGCTGCGCGGTCTGAACGAGCGCGGCATCGACACCTCCAAGCTGCTCATCAGCGGCAACGCGCACCTGATCACGCCGTACAACGTCACCCTCGACAAGGTCGGCGAGCGTTTCCTGGGCAAGCGCAAGATCGGTACGACCGGTCGCGGCATCGGCCCGACGTACGCGGACAAGATCAACCGCGTCGGCATCCGCGTCCAGGACCTGTACGACGAGTCGATCCTCGTCCAGAAGGTCGAGGCGGCGCTGGAGGGCAAGAACCAGCTCCTCGCGAAGCTGTACAACCGCCGCGCGATCGACGCCGCCCAGATCGTCGAGGAGATGCTCCAGTACGCGGAGCAGATCAAGCCGTACGTCGCCGACACCACCCTGATCCTCAACAACGCGCTGGACGAGGACAAGGTCGTGCTGTTCGAGGGCGGCCAGGGCACCCTGCTCGACGTCGACCACGGCACCTATCCCTTCGTCACCTCGTCCAACCCGACCGCCGGCGGCGCCTGCACCGGCACCGGCGTGGGCCCGACGAAGATCAGCCGTGTCATCGGCATCCTCAAGGCCTACACGACCCGAGTCGGCGCGGGCCCGTTCCCGACCGAGCTGTTCGACAAGGACGGCGAGGACCTGCGCCGCATCGGCGGCGAGCGCGGTGTCACCACCGGACGTGACCGCCGCTGCGGTTGGTTCGACGCGCCGATCGCACGTTACGCCACCCGCGTGAACGGTCTCACCGACTTCTTCCTCACCAAGCTGGACGTACTGACCGGTTGGGAGCAGATCCCGGTCTGCGTCGCGTACGAGATCGACGGCAAGCGCGTCGAGGAGCTGCCGTACTCGCAGACCGACTTCCACCACGCGAAGCCGATCTACGAATACCTCCCCGGCTGGTCCGAGGACATCACCAAGGCCAAGACCTTCGAGGACCTTCCGGCGAACGCCCAGGCGTACGTCAAGGCCCTGGAGGAGATGTCGGGCGCCCCGATCTCCGCGATCGGCGTGGGCCCCGGCCGTACCGAGACGATCGAGATCAACTCGTTCCTCTAGGCCACGGGTCATACGTCCGAAGGGGCGGCGGGCGCAGATGCGCCGGCCGCCCCTTCGGCGTCGGGCGCAGAAAAGACTTCCCCGCCCTGTCACATTCGTGCGCGCCCCTCCGTCAGTGCTGTGCAGACACCTACTGAAGGAGAGCAGCAGCCATGACGAACACCTCCATCTCGCGGATGCCCGACCCGGCCGTGCTCGTCCCCGAAGTGAACGACATCAGCGCCGCCCTCTTCCGGGCCACCGGCAACCGCTCGGTGCCGCGGACCACGATGAGCCTGGTCCACCTGAGGGCCGGGCAGATCGTCGGCAACACCTACCTGACCGTCCTGAACACCGGGTTCCTCCGCAAGGCCGGGGAGTCCGAGGAGCGCATCACGGCCGTCTCCTCCTGGCAGGACGCCCCCTTCTTCACCGGCGCCGAGCGCGCCGCGCTCGCCCTGGTGGAGGCCACCCTCCAGCCCGCCCCGACCGGCAGGGAGCGGGTCGGCGACGAGCTGTACGCCGAGGTCGCCGCGCACTACGACGACAAGGCCCTCGCCACCCTCACCGTCGCGATCGGGCAGATCAGCTTCTTCATCGCCCTGGCGGTCATCGGCAAGCCGCAGCCGGTGACCTCCCTGGCCGACGAGCAGTGGGGCTGAGCGCCCGGCCCTCACGGGCGGCCACCGTCTCGGCGGGCGGGTTCCGGGCGGGCGGAAATATGATGTGCACGGGCTGTGCACGCAGCGGAAGCAGGGACGGATGGATGCACCTCGGAGTGTTCCGTGAGTCCTCGCCGTGCCCCGCGGGCGGCCAGCGCCGACCTGCTCAGCACGCTCGGACGGCTCGCCGACCAGGCGCGCCGCGGGGTGGAGCTGCAACAGGCCCGGGTGGACCTGGCCGAGGCGCTGCAGAGCGAGATGCTGCCCGCCTCCCTGCCCGCGCTGCCGGGCCTGCGGACCGCCGCCCGCTACTCGCCCGCCCGGCACGGCCTGGACATCGGCGGCGACTGGTACGACGGCTTCCGGCTGCCCGAGGGGGCGCTGGCCTTCTGCATCGGTGACGTCCAGGGGCACGACGTGGAGGCGGCCGCCTTCATGGGGCAGGTGCGGATCTGCCTGCGCGCCGTGGCGGCCGTCGTCGTCGATCCGGGCGAGGTGCTGAGCCGGGCCAACGAGGTGCTGCTCTCCATGGACCGCGAGCTCTTCGCGACCTGCAGCCTGCTCCGCTTCGATCCCGAGACCCGGGAGCTGGAAACCGCCCGGGCCGGCCACGTTCCGGCGGTCTGGGCCACCGTCGACGGCGCGTACGGGATAGCCGACGACGACGGCGGCCTGCCGCTGAACCTGATGCCGGGGGCGGGGTACGCGGTGACCCGGCGCCGGCTGACGAAGGCGGGATCGATCGTCCTGCTCACGGACGGCGTGGTCGAGGGGCCGCAGTTCCCGATCGAGGTGGGACTGGAGCGGGTGTCCAAGGTCGTCCGGGAGGCGGCGGGCACCGATCCGGGCGAGCTGGCCGCCGAGGTGATGAAGGTGGCCGACTCCACCGGCCACTCCGATGACGCCGCGGTGCTCGTCCTCAGCCACGACGCGGCCGACGCCCCCTAGACCGCCCGCTCGCGCGTGTCACGGCCCGTGGGGACGGCCGGGCTGTTGTCTGATGCTGTGGTGCGCACCGAGGGATGGCGACGTCCGACCGAAGTTCTGCTACAGATCCTCGCCGTCGCGCTCGCCTACTACCTGGGCGGACGGATCGGCCTCCTCCAGCGCGTGGTCGTCGACGGCGCCGAGGTCACGCCCCTGTGGCTGCCGACCGGCATCGCGCTGGCCTCCCTGCTCTGGCTGGGCCTGCGGGTGTGGCCGGGGATCGCCATCGGTACGTACCTGTCCATCGAGGGGATCAACGGTTTCGACCTGCCGGGCCTGGTCATCGTGGCGGGGAACACCCTCGCGATGGTGTGCGCGTACCTGATGCTGCGCCGGGCGGGTTTCCGTACCGAGCTGGACCGGCTGCGGGACGCCCTGTCGCTCGTCTTCCTGGGCGGTCTGCTGCCGATGACGATCAGCGCGACGATCGGGACCTGGACGCTGGTGCTCTCCGGGGACCTGCCGGTCGCACAGTTCTGGCCCGTCTGGTCGGCCTGGTGGGCCGGGGACGCGATGGGCGTGATCGTGGTGACCCCGCTGCTGCTCGTGCTGCGCAGGGTCCTGCCGGCCCGCCGGCGCGGCGACGGCTACCGTGCGCTGGAGGTGACGGCCCTGGCCGTCTGCGCCGTCGTCGTCACCCTCGTGGCCACCCGCACCGAGCTCTCGCTGCTCTTCCTCGTCTTCCCGCTGATCATCTGGGCGGCCGTACGCTTCCAGCTCGCGGGGAGCGCTCCGTGCACCCTGCTGGTGTCGGTCCTGTCGATCTCGGCGGCGATCGAGCACGTGGGGCCGTTCGCCGACCGCAGCCTGCTGGAGACCATGATCAACCTCCAGGGCCTCAACGGCGCGGCGGCCCTGACCGGGCTGCTGCTGTCGGCTCTCGTCACCGAGCAGAACAACATCCGCCTGAAGATCGAGCAGGTCTGCGAGGACCTGGCCGAGCTGGTGGAACACCTGGCACCGGGGAAGAAGCCGGACCGCTGGACCGAGCCGGACCCCTAGCCAGGTCGTGGCGGAACCCAGGTCGTGGCGGACACCCAGGGACGTACACGGGGGACACGCACGGACACGCAAAGGGCGCCCCGGGAGCGGATCCCGGGGCGCCCTTTGCGTGGACTAGTTGGTCTCGTAGTAGCCGAAGACGTCGACGACCAGGTCGGTGGTCGCCCACTCCTCCCAGCTCTGGTTGAAGAAGTCGGAGATGCCGTTCTCGCCCGCGCTCGCCTGGACCAGGTTCGCGACGGTGCGGCCGCGGCCGAGCCAGTTGAGGGTGGAGGAGCCGGGAGCCTCCGGCGGCACGGCCGTGCCGTTGCGGTACGCCTCGAGCGAGTTCGGGTCCGGGGCGACCGAGAGGAAGCCGTTGTTGGCGGTGTTGGTGACCGTGGCGTTCAGCACGTAGCCCGAGACGCCGTCGTCCACGGCGTCGGGGGTGAACGTCACGGGCAGGAAGAACCCGCCGGGGATGGCGCCGTAGTACGGGTCCTTGGGCTCCCGGGTGTCCAGTCGGCGGACGGGAGCGATCGGGACGAACGAGCCCTTGCTGTCGAGGCTGTAGTAGCCGACCACGTCGACGACGACGTCGGTACCGGCGTAGGCACCGTTGCGGAAGCTGATCTTCCCGTCCTTGCCGACGGGCACGATCACCGAGTTGGCGATGGTCTGACCGGCACCGAAGTTCAGGCTGGAGGTGTCCGGGGCCGCCTGGCCGCTCGGGAAGACGGTCAGGTGACCGTACTTGCCCGGGTTGGTGACGGTGACGTTCAGCGCGACGGCGGTGATGCCCTGGGGCACGCCGCGCAGGCCGCTGATCTGGGTGCTGAAGGTGTTCTGGCCACCCAGCTGCCCCCTGGACGTACCGAGGCCCTCGCGGGTGTCCACGAATCGGACCGGGGTCATCGGGGTGTAGCCGCTGGCCGACTTCGCGGTGAAGTAGCCGGTGACGTCGGCGATCAGGTGGGCCGATCCGCCCCAGCTGCCGTTGTACAGGTCGACATAGCCGTTCTTGCCGACCGGCACGATGACCTGGTTCGGGACGGTCTGACCGTAGTCCCAGTTGACGTTGGACGTCTTCGGACGCACCCCGTCCTCCGGGAAGGCGGTGACGAACCCGGACGCGAGGGTGTCGGTGGCGGTCACGTTGAGAACGACCGCGGTGACCCCCGCCGGGATGCCGGCGTTGCCGCCGACCTTCACCCGCGCGGTACCGGACGGCTGCACCGCGCCCTGGGGGCCCCCGAGCCCGGTCCGGGTGTCCAGGAGGCGAGTGGGGGCGACCGGGGTGAACTCCGAACCCGCGGTGCCGTACGGCAGCTCGTTGACGACCTCGACCCCGTTGACGGCGTCGGTCACGGTGACCTTGATGTTGTACTCGCCGAGCTCGGCGTAGGCGTGCGAGTGCGCCAGCTCGCCGGCGCCGGAAGCGGCGACGACGTCCTTCTTCCCGTCGCCCCACTCCACCGTGACGGTCAGCGAAGCAGTCTCGCTGATCAGGTCGGTCACCAGCTTCACCCCGTGGGCGGTGGTGCTGGTGGCCGTCAGGACCATGTTCAGGTCCGGGTTGCCCGCAGCGGCGGCAGCCTTCCCCTTGGCTGCCGGCAGCGTCTTGCGGACCGACTTCTCGGCCGGGCTCTTGAAGGTCTTGAAGTTCGGCGCCGCGGCCTTGCCGAGGTCGAAGCTGGACGCCGACGCGGGCGGCGCGACGGGCTCGGCCGCCTGGGCCATGCCCGGTCCGAGACCGATCGTGGCCGCGATGACGGCAACGGAAATTACGAGACGGCGACTGCGCACCGGCCCCCCCATTTTTGAACGTGCTCAGGATTGAGGTTCCAGACTACACAGATCATCGTCGAACGTTCGACGAATATCCGTGCGACCAAGTGGAGTTGGCGGGTTTACGTCCGCAGTGCACCCAATGCCCCTTCCGGCCGGCGCTGTGACGGGAGACACAGGAGGGGGCGGCGTGATCACCCGACCGGGCGGGAAGGTTGGGCTGGACTTTTCTGTTCTCTGAACACGCTCAGAGCAGAACGTGATCAGCGTGCACAGAGATTCGGCCAGGTCGGACCGCGTTTTCGAGCCGGGGGCCTACCAGGCCAGCTGCGAGATCTCCTCGGCGACCACCGCGCACGCGTCCGCCGCCGGATCGATCAGCGGGAAGTGACCGACCGCGTCGAGCAGGGTCAGCCCGACCGTCTCCCCCGCCTTCGCGGCCGCCGCCACGTACGCCTCGGCCACTTGCTGCGGGACCACGATGTCGTCCCGGCCCTGGACCACCGCCGTGGCGATCCCCGTCGGCAGCAGGGCCGCCGGATCGGCGTACGGCAGCCGCTCGTCCCAGTGGTCCGCCCCGCCCAGCAGCTGCGCGCTCGCGCCGCCGCACACGCCCAGCTCCTCCGCCACCGCGAAGTCCGCGATGGGGGCCAGCGCCACCACGCCGCGCAGCATGGGCGGGAACGGCAGCCGCCACGGGGAGCCGGCCGGGAGCACGTGCCGGGCCGCGGCCCACAGCGCGAGGTGACCGCCGGCCGAGTGACCGGTCACCACCGTGCGGCGGACATCGGCCTGCGGGAGCGCCGTCGCGGCCAGCCCCGGCAGGGCGTCCATCGCGGCGGCCACGTCGTCGAAGGTCTCCGGCCAGCGCCCGGCGACCGGCCCCTCGGCGTTCTGGTGCGGCAGGGAACTGCCGCGCCGGTACTCGACGTTGGCGACGGCGAAACCCCGCCGGGCCAGGAAGTCCGCGAAGGGCGTGACGTGCAGGCGGTCGTACGGGGCCCGCCACGCACCGCCGTGCAGCAGCACCACGAGCGGGGCCTGGTCACGGGTTTCGCCGCGCGGGGCGTAGAAGTCGACGACGTGGTCGGGGTGTTCCCCGTACGCGGCGGTCGCGTCCGGCGCCACGGCCGGGTGGGCGAAGGCCGAGGCGGCCTCCGCTGCGTCCCGTTCCACTGCGGCGGGGTCCGTCATCGGCTCAACCTCTCGGTAACGCGTGGGACAGCGGGGACAGATGTTCCGGTCTTCCGGCAGAGCGGGACCGTATCAGTCTGGAACAGGAGTTTCCGTGCGGGGCCCGGAATACGACCGGGCGGACGGAGCCTTAGCCCCGCCCGCCCGGTGATGTGACGTTTCGCTGGGACGTCACCCGAAAATGTGACCCAGTGTCCGTGCGGCACGCTCGGCGTCGGCGAAACCGACGTAGAGCGGAGTGAAGCCGAAGCGCAGGACATCGGGGGCCCGGAAGTCGCCGATGACGCCCCGGGAGATGAGCTCCCCCATGACCTCACGGGCGTTCTCGGTCCGCAGCGAGATCTGGCTGCCGCGGCGGTCGTGCTCGTCCGGGGTGACCGACTCGACCCGGCCCTGCGGGACGTACGCCGCCACGCATTCGAGGAAGAAGTCGGTCAGGGCGAGCGACTTGGCCCGTACGTCCTCGACCGACACCCCGTCCCATGCGTCGAGCGCCGACTCCAGGGCCAGCATGGACAGGATGTCCGGCGTGCCGACGCGGCCGCGGGTCGCGCCCTCGGCCGCCTCGAAGGCCGGGGTCATGGCGAAGGGGTCCGCGTGACCGTTCCAGCCGGGGAGCGGGGAGTCGAAGCCGGCCTGGTGGCGGGCCGCGATGTACAGGTACGCGGGCGCGCCGGGGCCGCCGTTGAGGTACTTGTACGTGCAGCCGACCGCGAGGTCGACGGCGTGCTCGTCCAGGCCGACCGGGAGGGCCCCGGCGGAGTGGCACAGGTCCCAGACCGTGATCGCCCCGGCGGCGCGGGCCGCCGCGGTGAGGGCGGGCAGGTCGTGGAGCCGTCCGCTGCGGTAGTCGACGTGGTTGAGGAGCACCACGGCGGTGTCCGCATCGATCGCCGCGGCGGCCTGCGAGGGGTCCACCGGGACGACGGTCAGGCCCGTCATCCGGGCCGCCGACTGCGCGATGTAGCCGTCGGTCGGGAAGGTCGCGGCGTCGACCAGCATCCTGGTCCGGCCGGGGGCCGCGAGGCGGGCGGCGCCGACCAGGGCCTTGAAGAGATTGACGCTGGTGGAGTCACCGACGACCACCTGGCCGGGGGCCGCGCCGATGAGGGGGGCGAGCTTGTCGCCGATCCGCTCGGGCGCGGTCCACCAGCCGCTCTCGTCCCAGGACCGGATGAGGAGCTCGCCCCACTGCCGGGCGACGACGTCGGCGGTCGTGTCCGCGACACCGGCCGGGAGCGCGCCGAGGGAGTTGCCGTCCAGGTAGACGACCCCCTCGGGGAGGGTGAAGCGCTCGCGGAGCTTCGCGAGCCCGTCGGCGGCGTCCAGCCCGGCCGCACGGTCGCGGAGGTCCGCCTCGATGTCCGCCGGTATGCCCTTGGAGTCGTCAGACATGGCTGCGGGCCGTCCAGAGCTCCGGGAAGACGTTCTTCGTCGCGCGCTTCTCCAGCCAGGTCACGCCGGCCGAGCCACCGGTGCCCGTCTTCGCGCCCATGGCGCGGCGGGTGGCGACCAGGTGGTCGTTGCGCCAGCGCCAGACGAGCTCGGCGACGTCGGTGAGGACCTCGCCGAGGCGGTGCAGGTCCACGGTGGCGACCTCGTCCGGGGCGGCGTACAGGCCCGTCCAGACGGCCTCGACCTCGGCCGAGGGCTCGTAGCGCAGCGACAGGTCGCGGTTCAGGACGGCGTCCGGGACCGGGAGCCCGCGGCGGGCGAGCAGGCGCAGCACCTCGTCGTAGAGGCTGGGCTCGTGCAGGGCCTTCTCCAGCTCCGCGTGGACGCGCGGGGCGCCCCGGTGCGGGACCAGCATGGAGGCGGACTTCTCGCCGAGCAGGAACTCCATCCGGCGGTACATCGCCGACTGGAAACCGGAACCTTCGCCGAGCGCGGCGCGGTAGGCGTTGAACTGTCCCGGGGTGAGCTGGGCGAGCGGGCGCCAGGAGGCGTTGAGGGCCTCCAGCTCGCGGAGGGAACGTTTCAGCGCGTCCATCGCGACCGGGATGCGGTCCTCGCGCAGGGCCTTCGCGGCGGTTTCCCACTCGTGGACGATGACCGTGAACCACAGCTCCATGACCTGGGTCGTCACCAGGAAGACCATCTCGCCCGGGTCGTCCGAACGGAGGTGCTGGAGGTGGGTGAGGACGTCCGCCTGGACGTAGTCCTCGTACGGGGTAGTGCCGTCGAAGTCGAGGTTCGGGGTTTCC
This sequence comes from Streptomyces sp. NBC_01232, assembly GCF_035989885.1. Taxonomy (GTDB): domain Bacteria; phylum Actinomycetota; class Actinomycetes; order Streptomycetales; family Streptomycetaceae; genus Streptomyces. The sequence goes on along the minus strand of NZ_CP108518.1, from coordinate 4,535,842 downwards.
GACCCGCCGACTCCGGAGGCATCAAGGGTTTTCGACATCGCTGTCTCCTCGACACGTGCTTCCGGGTAGCGGTCCGCCCCTTCCGTGAGGTGAGTGGAGCCCCGGTCCCCTGCCCGCAGCATAGGACACCGGCGCGCCGGCGCTCCAGCGGAGAGTGACACAGGCCACACAATTCGGTGCGTGTCACTCCCCGCCGTACGGGATCAGGCGCTCAGCGTGTCCGCGGCCGTCGGGGACGAGTCGCGCAGGAAGGTCGAGCAGCGCTCGTACTCCTCCTTCTCGTCGATCGCCCCGGCCGCGCGGGCCAGAGCGTGCAGGGCACGCAGGAAGCCGCGGTTCGGCTCGTGCTCCCACGGCACCGGGCCGTGGCCCTTCCACCCGGCGCGACGCAGGGCGTCGAGGCCGCGGTGGTAGCCCGTACGGGCATAGGCGTACGACTCGACCGTGCTGCCGGCGGCGAAGGCCTCGTCGGCGAGGACCGCCCAGGCGAGGGAGGACGTGGGGTGCGCGGCCGCCACCTCCACGGCGGGGGTGCCGGCGGCGATGGCCTCGCGGCCCGGCTCGTCGGGCAGGTGGGTGGGGGCGGGGCCCCCGAGCAGGTTCTGGTGAATGGACATGCCCCCAGTCTGCCGGGCCGCCGGCGCCGGGCCGAGCGGTGGTGTGCCGCACCGCCGTACGCGGGCGCCCGCCACCTCCTCCCGGGGGAACCGGCCGCAGCCGGTGACGCGCCGGTCAGCCGGCCCCGGCCGGCTCCGCGGGCGCCGGGGCGGGGACCGGGACGCTCGAACAGTCGCACCGGCGGTCCTCGTTCGGACCGTGCAGCACCCTGGCCCCGCGGCCGGGCGCGGTGTCGAGCCGGTCCGCCACGGCCGGCACCACCACGCTGGGCATCACGTTCGCGTAGAGCGCCGCCACCTCCCGGTCCAGTTCGAGCCCGAGGGTCTGCGCCATCACGTTCAGCCCGGCGAAGGCCCCGACCACCAGTCGCGCGGGCCCCGCCGGGTCCACGTCCGGGAGCAGTTCGCCGCGCTCCTTCGCCTCGCGCATCAAGGCGGTGTGCAGGTCGATCCACCTCCGGTACGGCGCCGCCCGGTCGAGTTCCCGGCCGTTCTGCTCCAGGGTGAGCCGGGCGCTGCCGCGCATCAGGACGTCGTGCCGCAGCCGGTGCGAGAAGACCATGCCGACGTCGATGAACTCCTGCGCCTTGAACTCCTGCGCAGTGACCGGCGTGTGCACGCTGACCTGGGCGTCGATCACGGCCTGTGCCAGGTCCTCCTTCGAGTCGAAGTGGAAGTAGAGCGCGCCCTTGGTGACGTTGGCGAGCTTGACGATCTCCGTCAGCCTGGCCGCACCGTAGCCCCGGTCCTCGAACACCACGGCGGCGGCTTCCAGGATCGCCCGGCGGGTGCGCACCGCGCGGTCCTGCATCACCTGCGGTCGTTCGGCCCTCATATGCACCTGCCCCACTCGCCACGCCCCGGATCGATCCGCGGTACATGCCCCCAACACGTACCGCCGGGGGCAGCAGTTCACACCATCGTGAAGCCACCGTCCACCGCCACCGTCCACCGCCGCCGGGCACCGCCACGGGCCGCCGCCGCTGTCGCTTTCGCCCCTGCGGGCGGGCGAACGCCGAAGGGCCCGGCCTCCGTCGCGTGACGGGGGCCGGGCCCAAAGGTGCGGCTCGCTGCGGACTGCTACTTCAGCTTGGTGCCGGTGGAGCGCAGGTTCGCGCACGCCTCGGCGACGCGCGCGGCCATGCCCGCCTCGGCGGCCTTGCCCCAGGTGCGGGGGTCGTACTTGGACTTCGTACCGACCTCGCCGTCCACCTTCAGGACACCGGCGTAGTTGCTGAACATGTGGTCCACGACCGGCCGGGTGAAGGCGTACTGGGTGTCGGTGTCGAGGTTCATCTTCACGACGCCGTTCTCCAGCGCGGTGGCGATCTCCTCGGCCGTGGAGCCCGAGCCGCCGTGGAAGACGAAGTCGAACGGCGAGGCCTTGCCGTACTTCTCGGCGACACCGGCCTGGAGGTCCTTGAGGAGCTCGGGGCGCAGGACGACGTTGCCCGGCTTGTAGACGCCGTGGACGTTGCCGAAGGAGGCGGCCAGCAGGTAGCGGCCCTTCTCGCCCAGGCCGAGGGCCTCGGCGGTACGGATCGCGTCGTCGACGGTGGTGTACAGCTCGTCGTTGATCTCGTGGGTGACGCCGTCCTCCTCGCCGCCGGTCGGGGTGATCTCGACCTCAAGGATGATCTTGGCGGCGACGGCCTTGGCGAGCAGCTCCTGGCCGATGGCCAGGTTGTCGGCCAGGGTCTCGGCGGAACCGTCCCACATGTGCGACTGGAAGAGCGGGTTCAGGCCGCGGGCCACGCGCTCGGCGGAGATGTCGAGCAGCGGACGTACGTAGCCGTCCAGCTTGTCCTTGGGGCAGTGGTCCGTGTGCAGGGCGACCGTGATGTCGTACTTGGCGGCCACGATGTGCGCGAACTCGGCCAGGGCGACCGCGCCGGTGACCATGTCCTTGTTGTGCTGGCCACCCAGGAACTCCGCACCACCGGTGGAGATCTGGATGATGCCGTCGCTCTCGGCCTCCGCGAAGCCGCGCAGGGCAGCGTGCAGGGTCTGGGAGGAGGTCACGTTGATGGCCGGGTAGGCGAACTTGCCTGCCTTCGCCCGGTCGAGCATCTCGTTGTAGACCTCGGGGGTTGCGATGGGCATCTGCCGGCTCCTTGGATGTGCGGGAGTGTGCTTATTGCGGGCCCTGACCTGGGGGCGACGTCATCGTCGCGCCTATCTTTCCAGACTCAGCGCGAGGGTCCAGCCTGCCGGTCTCACGTGGTGGGCGAACGGCCCGGGATGTTTCACGTGAAACACCCCGGGCTCGCGGGTTTCAGCAGGTCAGACCGGTCCGGGCGGATGTCGGGAACCTGGGTCACCCGTTCTCGCGATGGCCGGACCGGGCCGGATACGGGCCGCGGCCGCACCGGATCGGGCCCGCGGCGCCACCGGGGCGGGGCCGCGGCGGGCCGGGACCGTGCCAGGACCGGGCGGCGACAGGGCCTAGGACAGGCCGAGGTCCCCGAGGAGGTAGCCGGTGAGGTACGGGAGACCGGCCTCGGCGATCGCCTCGGCCGCACCGCGGTCGACGATCGTGGCGACGGCGACGACCTCGCCACCGGCCTCACGGACCGCCTCGACGGCGGTCAGCGGGGATCCGCCGGTGGTCGAGGTGTCCTCGACCACCAGGCAGCGCTTGCCCTTCACATCGGTGCCCTCGATACGGCGCTGCATGCCGTGGGCCTTCTGCGCCTTGCGGACGACGAAGGCGTCCAGACGCTGACCGCGCGCGGCGGAGGCGTGCAGCATCGAGGTCGCGACCGGGTCGGCGCCCAGGGTCAGGCCGCCGACGCAGTCGAACTCGAGGTCGGCGGTGAGGTCCAGCATGACCTGGCCGACCAGCGGGGCCGCCGCGCCGTCGAGGGTGACCCGGCGGAGGTCGATGTAGTAGTCGGCCTCGCGCCCCGAGGAGAGGATCACCTTGCCGTGCACGACGGCCTTGTCCTTGATCTGCTGCAGAAGGGCATCGCGGGTGCCTGACGGCGTTGCTTCGTTGACGTCACTCATGCCTCTGAGCTTAAAGGGGCCGACGGGACCGCCTGGGCGGCCTAGCCGAGCCGACGCCATGTCCAGGTCGTGGAGACCTCCAGCGGATCCACCGGGGTGACCAGGCGCGGGAGGGTGTTCAGCCCGTTCGGCGGGCCCGACTGCGGCTCCACGCAGACGGCCTCGGACTCCTCGTCGTAGACGACGACCCATTCGGCCCGGCTGGTGACCCGCACTTCGAGGGCGCCGGGCCACGTGAGGGTGACGTCGACGCCGTGCGGCATGCCGAAGCAGTCGTCCCAGGGGCCGGGCTTCGGGTCGATGCGGTTGCCGGTGGGCAAGTGGTCGGCGCCGCGCTCCTCCTGCCAGTCGGGCTCGAAGGCGACCTCCACGTCCGGGCCGCCGGCCCCGAGGTTGCGCAGGAACCAGGGGTGCCAGCCGACCTGCGCCGGGAAGGAGTCGCCGTACGTCTCGACGCCCATGGTGAGGCTCAGCGAGTCCGGGGCGAGCGTGACGACCTGGGTCACCCGGCCGGGGTACGGCCACGGGTCGGCGAGGTCGTAGGTGAAGGCGGCCTCGGTGGCGGTGGCGCCGGCCGGGCGCCACGGCGAGTCGCGGCCGAAGCCGTGGAGCGCGTGCGGCGGGTGGTTGAGCGGCATCTGATGCACGGTCGCGCCGTCGCGGAACTGCCCGTTCTCGATCCGGCCGCACCACGGGACCATCGGAAAGGCCCCGAACCTCGGCCCCTGGCGCAGCAGTTCCGTCCCGTCGATGCGCAGGCTGCTGATCCGGCAGCCGTTCTCCTGGTCGACCGTCACCTCGGCGCCGCCGGCGCTCAGTTGCGTACTCATGCGGTCGACCCTAATGCGGGCCGGGCCGCAGGTCAGCGACGGCGGCGCAGGGCCCTGCCGATCACGACCGCCGAGGCCAGCGCGATCGCGGCGGCGGGGGCGATCCAGCGCAGGCTGTCGCCGGCGGTGGCGGAGGCGGGCGCGGGGACCGGGGCGTACCGGCCGCGCGGCGGCGCGTGGTCCACCTCCTCCGCGCTGCGGCCGATCATGGTGCGCCGGGCGTGGGCGGCCTCGGCCGGGGGGCGCGGGGCGCCGTCGGTGCCCTCGAACCGGCCGGCGAGGAAGGGGTCCGCGGACGGCGGCGGCGCTTCGGTCTCGAACAGGGGGGCGGTGACCTCGGTGACATCGTCCTCGACGTATCCGGGGCCCTCTCCGTCCTCGCCGTCGCCGCCCTCCGCTTCCTCGGCCTCGGCCACCGGGTCGCTCACGGCGTCGGGCGCGGACCCGAGGACCAGCTGTCCGGCCGCCCGGTCCAGCAGCCGCTGCACGGCGGTGGCCGCGGCCTCGGGCGGGAAGGCCGCGGCGCGCCCGTCGGCGGTGGCCCCGGCGGTGAAGTCCAGCCGGGTTCCCTCCGGGACCGTCGTCAGCCGCAGGTCGAGGGCGAACTTCACGGTCCCGCTGCCGCGCACCTCCGTGCCCTCGCCGTCGAAGGTGAAGTGCCCGGGGGTCCGCTCGGTGACCGTCAGGGCCCCCCGGTAGGTCACGGTGCTCCCGCCGACCCGGACCTTGAGCCGGCCCGCGAGGGGCCCGGTTTCGGTGTCGGCGTCCTGCTGGAGTCCCGGGACGCACCGGGCCACGCGGGCGGGGTCGCGCAGCACGGCGCGGAGATCATCTGCCGGTACCGGGACGAACACCTGATGCTCCATGCGGTCGAGCCTACCGACGAGAGCCGCACCGGGTCACGAATACCGCGGGTGCGGCAGGGTCGACGGCGGAAGTCCGGTCACCCGGGTGCGTTCCGCGTCGCGCGCGGCGTCCTGCAGGGAGCGGGTCGACAGGGAACGCAGCGCGGGCGTGTCGCGGTCCACGCGCAGCGGGGGGTCCTGGTCCCGGGCGGCCAGGACGAAGCCCCAGTCCTGCGGTGGTGCGTCGCTCTCGCCGAGGGGGGTGCGGTCGGGTCCGGCGGCGAAACCCGTGAGGCGGCCGCCCGCGCTGTAGGGGGCGGTGCGCAGGCCGGCCGCGCGGAGGGTGGAGTCGACGGTCCAGTACGAACGCGGGCGCGTGGCCAGCGGTCCGGCGTGCACGGCGATCCGGCCCCCGGGGCGCAGGGCCCGCGCGGCCAGCCCGTAGAACTCCTGCGAGTACAGCTTCGTGCTGGGGGTGATGCCCGGGTCGGGGAGGTCGGAGACGATCACGTCGAAGCGGTCGCCGGCGGCCGGCCCCCGCAGCCAGCGGAAGGCGTCCTGCGTGACGACGGCCAGCCGCGGGTCCTCGTACACGCGGGCGTTGAGCGCGGAGAGCATCGGGTCGGTGCGGGCGAGGCGGACCACTCCGGGGTCGAGCTCGACGACGGTCACGGAGGCGACGTCCCGGTAGCGGAGCACCTCGCGGGCGGCGAGCCCGTCGCCGCCGCCGAGGACCAGGACGCGGGCGTGCGGGCCGGTCATGGCGGGGTGGACCAGGGCCTCGTGGTAGCGGTACTCGTCGTAGCCGCTGACCCTCAGCCGCCCGTCCAGGTAGAGGTCGAGGGAGCGCGGGGAGCCGGTCGGCGGGCCGGTGAGGACCAGCTCCTGCACCCCGGTCTGGACGGCGACCCGGACCTCCCCGCCGTAGACGGCGCGCCGGGCGATCCGCTCGAAGTCGTCGGCGAGGACGGTCGCCGAGGCCAGCACCGCCAGGACGGTCACGTTCGCGGCGATCAGCAGCCAGCGGCAGCGCCTGCTGAGGTCCCGCCGGAACAGCCACAGGACCAGCCCGCCGCCGACGATCACATTGACGGTTCCGGTGACCATGGCGCCGGTGAGCTGGCCGAGCACGGGGAGCAGCAGGAAGGGAAAGGCGAGGCCGCCGACCAGGGCGCCCACGTAGTCGGCGGCGAACAGGTCGGCGACGGCCCCGCCCGCGTCCTGTCTGCGGATGCGCTGGATGAGGACCATCAGCAGCGGGATCTCGGCGCCGATGAGCACCCCGATGGCGAAGGAGAAGGCGACGAGCGCGGGCCGGGACTCCCCCAGCCAGGCGAAGCTCGCGTACAGCGCTATGGCCGAGAGCCCGCCGAGGAGCGCGAGCCCGGCCTCGATGGCGCCGAAGCCGAAGGCGGGCCGGTGGCGGAAGCGCTTGGCGAGCAGGGAGCCGACCCCCATGGCGAAGACCATGACGGACAGCACGACCGACGCCTGGGTCACGGAGTCGCCGATGAGGTACGTGCCGAGGGCGAGCAGCTCCAGCTCGTACACGAGCCCGCAGGCGGCGCAGATGAATACGGTGGCCAGGACGAGGAGTCGGCCGGTCCGGGGCCTTACGGGCAGGGCGGCCGGGACGGTCGCGGCGCCCCGCGGCTCCGGAGCCGGGAGTACCCGGCGCGGGACGGAACGGTCGATCATGAAGCGAACCGTACGTCACCGCCCACCTGCATCCGGTCACCCACATGGGTGCAAGTGGCTTACTGATCCGGCCAGTTGGCGTAACCGTGGCGGGATAATCGCGCCCCGACGCCCGCTACAGCAGCGCGGGCGATTCCAGGGCCGCCGTCGCGGGGGCCCCCATCCGCACGCCCACCCGCGTCCGGGTGGCCACCAGCTGGCCCTCCTGCGGGTACGCGTGCCAGGTCCGCCAGCGCACCTGGCCCTCGAAGCGCTGCGCGAGCATGGCGGTGAAGGCGTGCGGACTTCCCGGAAAGGTCCCCGCTAGCCCGTTCGGGTGGTCCGCCACCAGTGCGAGCAGCTCCTGGGCCCGCCCGGCGAAGGACCCGCGGGACAGGGTCTCGACCCTCGCGGCGAACTCGTACTCCCAGTCGCCCACGCGCTTGGCCACGCCGAGCGGCAGCGGCGTACTGCTGCCGGGCATACAGGCGACCGTCTCCGAGCAGAGCACCTCCCCCTCCTCCAGGAGCACCTGGTGGGAGGCCCCGAGCAGGCGCAACTCCACTTTCGCACCCGAAAGTTCGAGGTTCAGTACGGCCAGGGCGGGCAACCGGTCCCGACCCAGGGCCCAGGCGAGATCGGCGGCACGCGTGTCGGTGTATGAGGTCTGGAGGGTCGTGAGCATGAGTCGGCTCCGCAAACGCGCGAGGGAGATGGGCCGGGGCCCGCCAGCGGTAGCAAGCACGGGTGGGGGGACACCGGCACGGGTCCACAGGAAGTCCAGGGAGGTCCGAGGACTGGTCTACTCAACCGAGGGAATCATGAAAGGCACGGCACTCACAGCGTTTTTACCCAACTTGACGGGGTTTACATCCCCCCGGGGGCTCCGCAGTTCACGTGTTCAACAGGTTGCGTCCCGCGCGTCGTCATGCATCGGCGAACAAGAGGGCGCCCGAAGGTCGTCGGACCGTCGAACGCCCTCGTCAACGCGGTGCCGGCTGCCCCGTGTCAGCCGTCGGCCACCGGCTCTGCGCCTGTCATATGTCAGCTGGAACCGCCACATCCGCCGCCGCCACCGCACGAGGAGGACGATCCCCCGCACGACGAGGAGGAGGAACCGCAGCCCGAGCCGGACGAGGAGCCGCCGTCCACCCACCAGCTGCCGCTGCGGCGGCCCCGGCGACGGGACGAGCCCCGCCCTGCGGACGACCGGACCACCTTGGCCAGGACGCAGGCCGCGACGACGAGAAGCATCACAACGAAGACGAACCCCATGTCCGCCACCTCTCTCACACCCCGGTCTTCCCGGGGGAGCAGGATCCCCGCGTCCTGCGTGAAGGGGGGATTCCCACCGCCCGCGCGACCCAAAGCACACTTGAGGAAGTCCAGAGGTTGCCCGCAGGATGACGCCCATGAGCGCATCCGTGAGCAGCGACCGCCCCTTCCTGAACCGCCGCCTGGCGGCCTTCGGCACGACGATCTTCGCGGAGATGTCGGCGCTGGCCGGCCGCACCGGCTCGATCAACCTCGGCCAGGGTTTCCCCGACACCGACGGCCCGGCGCAGATCGCCGAGGCGGCATCCCGCGCGGTCCTCACGGGGCTCGGCAACCAGTACCCGCCGGGTCCCGGCGTCCCGGAGCTGCGCACCGCGATCGCCGCGCACCAGCAGCGCTTCTACGGCATCGCCCACGACCCCGACACCGAGGTCCTCGTCACGGCGGGCGCAACGGAGGCCATCGCCGCCTCCCTCCTCGCCCTCCTGGAACCCGGCGACGAGGTCATCGCCCTGGAGCCGTACTACGACTCGTACGCGGCCTGCATCGCCATGGCCGGCGCGGTGCGCGTCCCCGTCACCCTGCGCCCGCACGACGGAGCCTTCGCCCTGGACCTGGACGAACTGCGCGCGGCCGTCACCCCGCGCACCCGCCTGCTGCTCCTGAACACCCCGCACAACCCGACGGGCACCGTCCTGACCCCGGCCGAACTCACCGCGATCGCCGAGCTGGCGGTCGAGCGCGACCTGCTGGTCGTCACGGACGAGGTGTACGAGCACCTGGTCTTCGAGGGCGTCCACACCCCCCTGGCGGGCCTGCCGGGCATGCGCGAGCGCACCGTCACCATCTCGTCGGCCAGCAAGACCTTCTCGTTCACGGGCTGGAAGGTCGGCTGGGTCACCGCGTCCCCGGAACTGGTCGCGGCGGTCCGCTCGGCGAAGCAGTTCCTCACCTACGTCGCCTCGGGCCCGTTCCAGTACGCGATCGCCGAGGCCCTCGCCCTGCCCGACACGTACTACGAGACCTTCCGCGCCGACCTGGCGGCCAAGCGCGACATCCTCGCCGACGGCCTCACGGCGGCCGGCTTCGAGGTCTTCCGCCCGCAGGGCACCTACTTCATCACCACGGACATCACCCCCCTCGGCGAGAAGGACGGCCTCGCCTTCTGCCGCGCCCTCCCCGAGCGCTGCGGCGTCGTCGCCATCCCGAACCAGGTCTTCTACGACGACAAGTCGGCCGGCGCCACCCAGGTCCGCTGGGCCTTCTGCAAGCGCGAGGACGTCCTGCGGGAGGCCGCCGAACGGCTGCGCCGACTGTAGGGGGCTGCGATCAGGCCCTCCTCCGGCCCCGGGGCTTTCTTCGGACCCGGGCGTTCCACCACCCGTCACCGTGCGTCCTTGCGGGGTTGTGAGGCCGGTGTGAGGCTGTGCGTCGTGCACGTGCCCGAAGCCCTCACCGCCGGGTGAGCGGACCAACGCGAGCCGGAGAGTCGGGATTCATGGCAACGGGCAGAGCGGCCGTGTCCGCGTCGCCGCTGGAGATGCGCGCGGTCCGGGCCGTGCGGTCGGCCGCGCCGGCCGCCGTGACGGCGCTCGGGGTGTTCGCCGCCGTGCGCGGGGGCGGGGCGCTGGTGCTCGCCCTCGGGGCCTGGTGGGCCGGGCGCGATCCGCTCAGGGTGCTCGGGAGGTCCTGGGACTCGGACTGGTACGTCAGGATCGCCGCCCACGGCTACGGGCGCACCCTGATGTGGCCCGACGCGGCCACCGGGACCGGGCCCGTGCAGAGCGACCTCGCCTTCTTCCCGCTCTACCCCCTGCTGATACGGCTGGTCTCCGCGGTGCTTCCCGGCGGGGCGGTGCCCGCCGCACTGCTCATCGCCTGGGTCAGTGCCGCCGTGGCCGCCGTCGGGATCTACCGGGTCGGGGAGCGGGTGAACGGCCCGCGCGCCGGGCTGCTGCTCGTGGGGCTGTGGGCCGCGCTGCCGCACGCGGTGGTCCTGAGCCTCGCCTACACCGAGGCCCTGCTGGCCGCCTTCGCCGCCTGGGCGCTGTACGCCGTGCTGCGCGAGCGCTGGCTGTGGGCCGCCGGCCTCGCCGTACTCGCCGGGCTGACCCGGCCCACCGCGCTGGCCGTCGCGGCCGCCGTCTCGGGCATGGCCCTCCACGCCGTCGTCGTACGAAGATCCCGGGCGCCCGGGGTGTGGCCGGCCGTGCTGCTGGCACCGGCCGGCTGGGCGGCGTACGTCCTGGCCGTCGGGGTGCAGGTCGGCGACCCCCTCGGCGGCTACTTCGCTGTGCAGCGCGGCTGGGGCTCCCGCTTCGACTTCGGCGCCGGGGCACTGCGCTCCGCGCGGCGCGTGCTGACCGGCGGGCACGTGCCGCTCGCCACCACCGTGACGGTGGTCCTGCTGGCCGCGGCCGGGCTGCTGGCGGTACTGCTCGTCCTGGACCGCACCCCGCTGCCGCTGCTCGTGTACACCGCGGTCCTGCTGGTGATCACCTTCGGCGGGGCGGGCTTCTTCGAGTCCAAGCTGCGCTTCCTGCTGCCGGCCTTCCCGCTGCTCCTGCCGGTGGCCGCCGTCATGGCACGAGCCCGGCCCCGCACCGCGGTCATGGTGACCGCGGTGGTGGCCGGGCTCGGTTACGGCTACGGGCTGTACCTGCTGCTGGTGGCCCGCGTGCCGCTGTAACGGCTAGTTGTTGGCGTCGCCGTCGCTGTCGTCGCCGTCGGCGGAGTCGACGTCCTGCTCCAGGCCGAGCTGCTCGACGAGCCACTTGTCGAACTCGATGGAGGCGCGGACCCAGCTGACCGTGGAGGACACGAAGTGCTCCAGGTTGACGCCGGTGCCGACCAGCATCTGCGCCTCACCGATCAGACGGACCGAGCCGTCGTCGTGGGTGTGGCTGTAGACCTTCGGCCACAGGGTGCGGCGGTTCCAGTCGTCGATCGACTCGAGAAGCTGCGGCTTCTCGTCGATCTTGTGCGGACGGTCGTAGAAGGTCCGCACCGAGAAGACCTGCTGCTCGTCCTCGCCGCGGAACATGAAGTACGTGCGGAACTCCTCCCACGGCGCCGCGAGGTCACCCTCGTCGTCGACGACGTACTTGAGCTCCATCTGCTCCAGCAGCTGCTTGACCAGATCCTGGTCGGGGACGACGGGGCCCGCCGGTCCTGTGGCCTGCGGATCGGGCTGCTGCCCTCCGAAGTTCGGAATCGAGGCCGGGTCGATGCTCACCGTGATTTCCCTTCGTGCGGATACATGCATCCTCCCCCATGGCGCCCACCCCGTGTCCAGCCCCGCACGCCCTATCCGCGCAGGGCGGAAACGCGGGCCGGGCCGAACCCGCCCACGGGCTGCGCCGAACCCGCCCACGGGCAGCCCTGGGGCCGCCCCGGGCGGGCTCCGGCGCAGCTCAGAGGGCCTTGCCCACCAGCAGGTCCTCGCCCGCGACGTCGACCCGTACGGTGTCGCCGTCCCTGACCTCGCCGGAGAGGATCTCCTTCGCGAGGCGGTCCCCGATCGCCGTCTGGATCAGCCGGCGCAGCGGCCGGGCGCCGTACGCCGGGTCGTTCCCCTTGTCCGCCAGCCAGGCCAGGGCCTCGGGGCTCACCTCCAGTGTCAGCCGGCGGGCGGCCAGCCGCTTGGCCAGGCGGCCGATCTGGAGCTCGGCGATGTGCGCGAGCTCGTCCCCGGTCAGCGCGGAGAAGACGACCAGGTCGTCCAGGCGGTTGAGGAACTCCGGCTTGAAGGAGGCCCGCACCACGTCCAGGACCTGCTGCTTCTTCTGCTCTGGCGGGGTGAGGGGATCCACCAGGAACTGGCTGCCCAGGTTCGAGGTCAGGATGAGGATGGCGTTGCGGAAGTCCACGGTCCGGCCCTGGCCGTCCGTGAGGCGGCCGTCGTCCAGAACCTGGAGCAGGACGTCGAAGACCTCGGGGTGGGCCTTCTCCACCTCGTCCAGGAGCACCACGCTGTACGGGCGGCGGCGCACGGCCTCGGTCAGCTGGCCACCCTCCTCGTAGCCGACGTAGCCGGGCGGGGCACCGACCAGACGGGCCACGCTGTGCTTCTCGCCGTACTCCGACATGTCGATGCGGACCATGGCCCGCTCGTCGTCGAAGAGGAAGTCGGCGAGCGCCTTGGCCAGCTCCGTCTTGCCCACGCCCGTCGGGCCGAGGAAGAGGAAGGAGCCGGTCGGCCGGTCGGGGTCGGCGATGCCGGCGCGGGTGCGGCGCACCGCGTCCGAGACGGCCCGTACGGCCTCGCTCTGGCCGATCAGGCGACGGCCCAGCTCGTCCTCCATGCGGAGCAGCTTCTGGGTCTCGCCCTCCAGCAGACGCCCCGCCGGGATGCCGGTCCAGGCACCCACCACGTCGGCGATGTCGTCGGGGCCGACCTCGTCCTTGACCATCGTCCCCTTGGACGCCTCGGCCTCGGCCTCCGTGGCCTCCGCGAGCTCGCGCTCCAGGGTCGGGATCTCCCCGTAGAGCAGCTTGGACGCGGTGTCGAAGTCGCCGTCGCGCTGGGCGCGCTCGGCCTGGCCCCGCAGGTCGTCCACGCGCTCCTTGAGCTCGCCGACCCGGTTGAGGGACTGCTTCTCCTTCTCCCAGCGGGCGGTCAGGCCCCGCAGCTCCTCCTCGCGGTCCGCGAGGTCCTTGCGGATCTTCTCCAGGCGCTCGACCGAGGCGGGGTCGGACTCGTTCTTCAGGGCCAGCTCCTCCATCCGCAGGCGGTCCACGGAGCGCTGGAGCTCGTCGATCTCCAGCGGCGAGGAGTCGATCTCCATGCGCAGCCGGGACGCGGCCTCGTCGACGAGGTCGATGGCCTTGTCTGGGAGGAAGCGGGAGGTGATGTAGCGGTCGGAGAGGGTCGCGGCGGCCACCAGCGCGCTGTCGTTGATGACGACCTTGTGGTGGGCCTCGTAGCGGCCCTTGAGCCCGCGCAGGATCGCGATCGTGTCCTCGACGGACGGCTCGGCGACCAGCACCTGCTGGAAGCGCCGCTCCAGCGCCGGGTCCTTCTCGATGCGCTCTCGGTACTCGTCGAGGGTGGTCGCGCCGACCATCCGCAGCTCGCCGCGGGCCAGCATGGGCTTGAGCATGTTGCCCGCGTCCATGGCGGAGTCGCCGCCGGCGCCCGCGCCGACGACCGTGTGGAGCTCGTCGATGAAGGTGATGATCTGGCCGTCGCTGGACTTGATCTCCGCGAGTACGGTCTTCAGGCGCTCCTCGAATTCACCGCGGTACTTGGCACCGGCGACCATGGCGCCGAGGTCCAGCGAGACGAGGCGCTTGTTCTTCAGGGACTCGGGGACGTCGCCCTTGACGATGCGCTGGGCCAGGCCCTCCACGACGGCGGTCTTGCCGACGCCGGGCTCGCCGATGAGCACGGGGTTGTTCTTCGTACGGCGCGAGAGCACCTGGACGACGCGCCGGATCTCGTGGTCACGGCCGATGACCGGGTCGAGCTTGCCCTCGCGCGCGGCCGCCGTGAAGTCGGTGCCGAACTTCTCCAGGGCCTTGTACTGACCCTCGGGGTCGGGGGTGGTCACCCGCCGTCCTCCTCGTGCGTTCTGAAAGGCGTCGAGCAGCTTCTTCGCCGTCGCGCCCTGGGCGGAAAGAACCTCTCCGGCCGCGCCGCCCTTGGCGGCGATGGCGATGAGGAGGTGTTCGGTGGAGAGGTAGTCGTCGCCGAGCCTGCCGGCCTGTGCGTCCGCCTCGGCGAGTACGGCGAGCAGGTCGCGGGTGGGCTGCGGGGGCGCGACCGTGGAGCCGGTGACGCTGGGCAGGGCGGCGAGCAGCCGGTCGGCGCCGCTGCGCACGGCGGCCTGGTCGGCGTCGACGGCGACCAGCAGGTCGATGACGTTCTCGTTGTCCTCGCCGGCGAGCAGGGCCAGCAGCAGGTGCGCGGGGGTCAGATCCGCATGGCCGTCCTTGACGGCCCTGCTGGTGGCCGCGTTCAGCGCGTCCCGGCTCTTGTTGGTCAGCTCGGCGTCCACTGCGTCTTCTCCTCTCCGGAGGGGAACAGAAAGCACTTCGAATCGACGATGTCGGACGGCGCCGGACGGCGTCCGGCACACATCGACAACACTGACAGAGTCAGCGTATGCAAAGTTGAGTCTATTCCACTCAAGGCGGGTGGGGACACCGCCTGCCCGTACCCTTCGGCCCATGTTCCATGACGTACTCAACCCGACGCCCGAGTACCTCGCCTTCTGGCGGGAGCGGCACGTCTGCACCCTGACCACCCCGCGCCCCGACGGCACCCCGCACGTGGTGCCCGTGGGCGTGACGTACGACCCGGAGGCCGGGCTCGCCCGGGTGATCAGCAACAAGCACAGCAAGAAGGTGCGCAACATCCTGGCGGCGCAGGCCGCGCAGCCGCAGGGCGCGCGGGTCGCGGTCTGCCAGATGGAAGGGCGCCGCTGGGCCACGCTGGAGGGCCGCGCGGTGATCCGCACGGACGAGGCGTCGGTCGCCGACGCGGTGGCGCGCTACGCGGAGCGCTACGGGCGCACGCCGTCGCCCAATCCCGACCGGGTGGTCATGGAGATCACCCTGGACCGGGCCATGGGGCGCGCGTAAGACGTTGATTCTTCATCTTGACCGGTTCAGGCACTGGACGCGGGCATCACAACGGCGCCATCGTGGTCAGGTCCACGATGGCGCCGTTGTGTGGGGGTAGCGCCTGAGCGATCTGCAACGACGGGGGAATCGCTTCAGGCACTGCGGGGGGTGGCGGTGGTGATATCGGGTTCGAAGAGCTGGTGGTCACGCTGATCGAGATTGACGAAGACCATTCCGTAGCGCACCTCGCAGCGGACGGGCTGCGGCGCGCCCCGCGGGCGGCGCAGGCACCGGTAGGCACGTACGTCCTCGTCCTCCTCGCGCACGACGACGATCGGTTGGCCGAACAGGGTGACCATCAACGAATCGCCCGGGTGGGGGATGGCCGTGGCGAGATCGATGAACTGCCAGCCCGATCGGTACGCGGAGGCCATTTCGCGGCGGAAGCCGCGATCGTCGGGGGTCACGCCGACACCGTCACAGGCGCATCGGTCCAGCCCGTATCGTCCTTACCCCCGCCCGACAGCCGGCCACTGGTCCAGCCGGTGTCCGCGTACTTGCCCACGGGCGCCGTGGTCCAGCCGGTGTCGAACTCCGTGCTCGTCAGGCTCGTGCCCTGACCGTCCCTAGCGCTCCCCGCGTCACTTTCGACGGCGCTGACTGCCCCAAAAACCGCAACGGCGGAGAAAACTATGGCAAGCACCGAGCGAAGCATTCTCTTGTACATGGTCGGCTTCGTCCTCACTTGATGGAATCCTCTCCCCCGCGTGACAGACGATGGCTCATTCAGGCACGTCAATGCCACAGGGACGATGCATCATGTTCTTGCATGTTCAGGACCCTGGGGGGTGGAGATTTGACGCGAAACGAGACAAAAGCGACACATCCCCACCCCGTCACGTCCATGTGCGCCGAGGGGACGCGGCTCTACGCGACCGCGCTGAGCACCGGCCGGATCGCCCGGGGCGAGATCCAGAACGCCCCCTGCCTGCTTGAATTCGCTCTTCTGCAGCCCGACCCGGATGACGCGAACCAACTGCGTCCGGTTCCCCCGTCCGTCGCATTGGCTCAACGGCTCCATCCGATTGAACGCGAGATCCAGGACCGCCGGCGAAGCGCTGTAGATCTCACCGACACTTTCGAGCCTTTCCTCGCCATCAGCGCGCAGAGCCCGGCCAACACCCACGCCATCACGGTGCTGGAGGGCTTCGAGCAGATCAACGCCGCCCTGAACCTCGCGACGGCCGAATGCCACACCGAGGTGCTGACGGTCCAGCCGGGCGGGGCACGGCCCTCCCTGGCCCTCACCCAGGCCCTGGAGCGCGACCAGCCGTTGATCGACCGCGGGGTCAGCATACGGACCCTGTACCAGCACACCGCACGGCACAGCCAGGGCACGCTCGCCTACGTGGAGCGGATCTCGACGGGCAAGGTGGAGATACGCACCCTCGAAGAGCTCATCGAGCGCCTGATCATCTTCGACCGCACGGTCGCCTTCATCCCGGTGAGCGACGACCGCCGGGTCGCCCTGGAGCTGCGCCACCCGGGCCTGGTCGACTACCTCATCAAGGTGTTCGAGCAGCTCTGGCACCGCGCCGTGCCACTCCAGGAGGAAGTGACCTACCGCAGCACCCCCGGCGGGATATCCGGCGTGCAGCGGACGATCGCGCAGCTCCTCATCGAGGGACACGTCGACGAGGCCATAGCGCGCCGCCTCGGCATGAACGTCCGCACCTGCCGTGCGCACATCGCCAAACTCGCCACCACCCTCGGCAGCGGCAGCCGCGCGCAGCTCGGCTACCTCATCGCCCGCTCCGGCATCCTGGGGCGGCCCTCGGGCCCCGAACAGGAATGCGACGTCCATGCGGACCACCCGGACCACGAGACGGACCGGGAAGGGCTCTGACAGCCCTCAGGCCCCGCCCCCGGGAGGGGGCGGGGCCTGAGGGCGTACGTCAGGGAGAACAGGACCGCAGGAACCGGGTACCCGCTGTGGGGCCCGGGTCAGTCCATCGGCCGCTTGGGGCTCGGCCGCCAGACCACCAGGGCACTGCCCGGCTGCGGGGGCTGGTACGGGACCAGGTCGCGCCGGTACGAGGCGTGCACCTGGGCCTCGCGGGCCTGCAGCGTGGCCGCCGCCCCGTCCACGGCCGCGGAGAGCTCGGCCACGCGCTGCTGGAGCGCGGCGACCTGGTTCTCCAGTTCGATGATCCGCTTGATGCCCGCCAGGTTGATGCCCTCGTCCTGCGACAGCGCCTGCACCGTGCGGAGCAGTTCGATGTCACGGGCCGAGTAGCGCCGGCCGCGGCCGGCCGTACGGTCCGGGGAGACCAGGCCGAGACGGTCGTACTGGCGCAGGGTCTGCGGATGCAGGCCCGAGAGCTGGGCGGCCACCGAGATCACGTAGACCGGAGTCTCGTCGGTGAGTTGGTAGGCACCACTTCCCAGACGGGAGGACTGTCGTCGGCGGCCGTCCATGTCATGCTCCCTTCGCGGACTCGAACAGCGCGGAGCGCGGGTCCTGCGACTCCGTCGCCTCGCGGAACATCTCCAGGGCCTCACGGGCCTTGTCCGACAGTTCGGTCGGGACCGCGACCTCAACCGTGACCAGCAGGTCGCCGCGGGTGCCGTCCTTGCGGACCGCGCCCTTGCCGCGGGCCCGCATGGTGCGCCCGTTGGGGGTGCCCTGCGGCAGCTTCAGCGTCACCGAGGGGCCGTTCAGGGTCGGGACCCTGATGTCGGCCCCCAGCGCCGCCTCCGCGAACGTCACGGGCACGGTCACCGTCAGGTTGTCGTCCTTGCGGCCGAACACCGGATGCGCATCGACGTGCACGACCACGTAGAGGTCGCCGCCGGGACCGCCGCGCTCGCCCGGGGCGCCCTTGCCGCGCAGCCGGATCCGCTGGCCGTCGGAGACGCCCGCCGGGATCCGGACCTGCATGGTGCGGGAGCTGCGGGCGCGCCCGCTGCCCTTGCAGACCTCGCAGGGGGTCTCCGCGATCAGGCCGCGGCCCTTGCAGTCCGCGCAGGGGTCGGTCAGCGAGAAGCCGCCGCCGCTGCCGCGCGAGACCTGTCCGGTGCCGACGCACGTCGGGCACACCCTGGGGGTGCCGTTCTTGTCGCCGGTGCCCGAACAGGCCTTGCAGGGAGCCTGGGAGGACATCCGGAGCGGGACCGTGGCCCCGTCCACCGCCTCCGTGAAGGAGAGGGTGACCTCCGACTCGATGTCCTGGCCGCGGCGCGGCTGGGTGCGGGGACCCGCACCGGGGCCTGCGCCGCGGTTGAAGAGACCGCCGAAGACGTCGCCCAGGCCGCCGCCGAAGCCGCCGGCCTGACCGCCGCCCTGCTGCTGGCCCCCGAAGAGGTCACCGAGGTCGAAGTTGAACGAACCGCCGCCGCCCGGCCCGGGGCGGAAGCCACCGTTGCCGAACAGGGCGCGCGCCTCGTCGTACTCCTTGCGCTTCTTGGCGTCGCCGAGGATGTCGTTCGCCTCGGAGATCTCCTTGAAGCGCTCCTCGGCCGAGGCGTCGCCCTTGTTGGCGTCCGGGTGGAACTCGCGTGCGAGCTTCCGGTACGCCTTCTTGATCTCGGCCTCGGTGGCGTCCTTCGGGACACCGAGGACCTTGTAGTAGTCCTTCTCGACGAAGTCCTTCGTGCTCATCCCCGGTGTCCCTCCTCCCGTGCTCCTACGTGTGGTGCATCAGCCCTTGTCGGGGGCATCCGTGTCCAAGCCGTCCGGCGTTTCGCCCTCCGCGCCCGACGCGTCGGAACCGGGGGACTTGGGGGCCGCGCCCGGCTGGGGCTCGGCCACCGCGACCCGTGCGGGACGGATCGTACGCTCGCCGATCCGGTACCCCGGCTGCAGGATCGCCACGCAGGTGTCCTCGGTGACGTCCGGCGCGTACGAGTGCATCAGGGCCTCGTGGATCGTCGGGTCGAAGGGCTCGCCCTCCTTGCCGAACTGCTGCAGGCCCATCTTCGCGGCGACCGTCTCCAGCGATTCGGCCACCGACTTGAAGCCGCCGACCAGCTCGCCATGCTCCCGCGCCCGGCCGATGTCGTCCAGGGTCGGGAGCAGCTCCGTCAGGAGGGACGCGACCGCGATCTCCTTGACGGTGACCCGGTCCCGGTCCACCCGGCGCCGGTAGTTCTGGTACTCCGCCTGGAGCCGCTGGAGGTCCGTGGTGCGCTCGGAGAGCGCGGTACGGGCCTGGTCCAGCTGCGCCAGCAGGGCTACGTCCTGGCTTGCGTCCCCGGCCGGGGCCGCCGCCTCCTCCTTGGCGGAGTCGGCGGCCTTCGGCTCAGCGTCGTTCTGACCGGCGTCGGGGACTTCGGGCTTCTCCTCGAAGCCCGGGGTCTCCTCCGACATCAGGCAGCGCCGCCCTTCGGCTTCTCGTCGTCGACGATCTCGGCGTCGACGACGTCGTCGTCGGCCTTGGCCTGGCCCGCGTCACCGGCGCCGCCGGCCGCCTGGGCGGCCTGGGCGTCGGCGTAGATCGCCTGGCCGAGCTTCTGGCTGACCGCGGCGAGCTTCTCCGTCGCGGTGCGGATCTCGGCGGTGTCCTCGCCCTTGAGCGTCTCCTTCAGCTCGGAGACGGCCGTCTCGACCTCGGTCTTGACGTCGGCCGGGACCTTGTCCTCGTTGTCCTTGACGAACTTCTCCGTCTGGTAGACGAGCTGCTCGCCCTGGTTGCGGGACTCGGCCGCCTCCTTGCGGCGCAGGTCCTCGTCCGCGTACTGCTCCGCCTCCTGGCGCATGCGGTCGACCTCGTCCTTGCCGAGCGAAGAGCCGCCGGTGACGGTCATCTTCTGCTCCTTGCCCGTGCCGAGGTCCTTGGCCGTGACGTGCATGATGCCGTTCGCGTCGATGTCGAAGGAGACCTCGATCTGCGGGACGCCACGCGGGGCCGGGGGCAGGCCCGTCAGCTCGAACATGCCGAGCTTCTTGTTGTACGCCGCGATCTCGCGCTCGCCCTGGTAGACCTGGATCTGGACGGACGGCTGGTTGTCCTCGGCCGTCGTGAAGATCTCGGAGCGCTTCGTCGGGATCGTGGTGTTGCGCTCGATCAGCTTGGTCATGATGCCGCCCTTGGTCTCGATACCGAGGGACAGCGGGGTCACGTCGAGGAGCAGGACGTCCTTGACCTCACCCTTGAGCACGCCGGCCTGGAGGGTGGCGCCGATGGCGACGACCTCGTCCGGGTTGACGCCCTTGTTGGCGTCCTGACCACCGGTGAGCTCCTTGACGAGCTCGGCGACGGCCGGCATACGGGTGGAGCCGCCGACCAGGACCACGTGGTCGATCTCGGACAGCGCGATGCCGGCGTCCTTGATGACGTTGTGGAACGGGGTCTTGCAGCGGTCGAGCAGGTCCGCGGTCAGCTGCTGGAACTGGGCGCGCGTGAGCTTCTCGTCCAGGTGCAGCGGGCCCTCGGCGGAAGCCGTGATGTAGGGCAGGTTGATCGTGGTCTCCGTGGAGGAGGACAGCTCGATCTTCGCCTTCTCGGCGGCCTCGCGCAGACGCTGGAGCGCCATCTTGTCCTTGGACAGGTCGACGCCGTGGCCGTTGGCGAACTGCTTCACCAGGTAGTCGACGACGCGCTGGTCCCAGTCGTCGCCACCGAGGTGGTTGTCACCGTTGGTGGCCTTGACCTCGACGACACCGTCACCGATCTCGAGGAGCGACACGTCGAAGGTGCCGCCACCGAGGTCGAAGACGAGAATGGTCTGGTCGTCCTTGTCGAGGCCGTAGGCCAGGGCGGCGGCCGTGGGCTCGTTGACGATGCGCAGGACGTTGAGGCCCGCGATCTCGCCGGCCTCCTTCGTCGCCTGACGCTCGGAGTCGTTGAAGTAGGCCGGGACGGTGATGACCGCGTCCGTGACCTTCTCGCCCAGGTACGCCTCGGCGTCGCGCTTCAGCTTCTGCAGGATGAAGGCGCTCATCTGCTGCGGGTTGAAGTCCTTGCCATCCAGGTTGATCTTCCAGTCAGTGCCCATGTGGCGCTTGACGGAGCGGATGGTCCGGTCCACGTTCGTGACCGCCTGGCGCTTGGCCACCTCGCCGACGAGGACCTCACCGTTCTTGGCGAAGGCGACGACGGACGGCGTGGTCCTGGCGCCCTCGGCGTTGGTGATGACGGTGGGCTCGCCGCCTTCCAGAACGCTGACGACGGAGTTAGTGGTGCCCAGGTCGATGCCGACCGCACGTGCCATTTCAATTCCTCCAGCTGACTTGAGTGGAACAGACTCAACCATGCCGTATCGCTGCGCTTGCGTCAACAGAACTGAGCCGGGTCGACTCAACCTTTAAGTGGCACTTACGCGCAACCCTGGGGCCCGGGCGCGGCCCTGCCCCCTGGGGCTCCGCCCCAGACCGCGAAGCCGGGGCCGAATGGGGCACCGTGGCCGCGCGGCACCGCAAGACCGCCGGAGGCATACGGCAACGTGCTGGCATGCCGCCCACTCTCACCGCCCCCCTGCTGCGGGCCCGCTTCCCCGCGGTCCCGCCGGCGAAAAGGGTGTTCGACCTCACCGGAGCGGTGATCCTGCTGACTCTGCTCGCGCCCGTCCTGGCCGCGTCCACGGCACTGCTGTGCGTGACCCGGGGCGGGCGGCCCTTCGTACGGGAGCCCGCGGCGGGCCTGGCCGGGCGCCCGTTCCGCACCTGGCGGCTGCGCACCGACGACGGCGCCGGCCGGATCGGCGCGGCCCTCGACCGCTGCGCCCTCGACGGCCTCCCCCAGCTGCTGAACGTGGTCCGCGGCGAGATGTCGCTGGTCGGGCCGCGCCCGCAGGCCCGTACCGACCGCCCCGAACGACTCCTCGTACGCCCCGGAATGACCGGATTGTGGCAGGTGAGCGCGCGCTCGGACCTCCCCTGGGAGGAGATGGCTCTGCTCGACCGGCATTATGTGGAGAACCACTGGCTCGGGATGGACCTCGCGATCCTGGCGCAGACCCCGCGTGCGGCGTACCGGCAAAGGGTCGCCTGAGCGACACAGATCACCGCACGCTCAGCTACATTGCGGCGTCGGGAATGGGTAACCTCAAGCCTTGACTTCATAAGTTACCGCTTAGTAAGTGCCGCCCGAGGAGCCCTTCCATGCAACTCGCCGCGATCATCGTGTCGCTGGTCCTGACCGTGGTCGGCGTCGCGCTGCTCGCACGAGCCGTGGCGCAGATCTACCGCTTCGTGAAGCTCGGCCAGCCCGTGCCGGCAGGCAGCCGCACGGATGACCCGAAGGCCCGAACGCTCACCCTCGTCCGCGAGTTCCTCGGCCACAGCCGGATGAACCGCTGGGGCATCGTCGGCTTCGCGCACTGGTTCGTCGCGATCGGCTTCCTGACGCTGCCGCCGACCCTGGCGCAGGCCTACGGCCAGCTCTTCGAGGCCGACTGGGTGCTGCCGATCGTCGGCGGCTTCCTGCCGTTCGAGCTCTACATCGAGTTCATCGGCCTGATGACCGTCCTCGGCATCGTGGTCCTGATGGCGATCCGACTGCTCAGCCTGCCCTCCCGGGCCGGCCGCAAGTCCCGCTTCACCGGCTCGAAGGCCTGGCAGGCGTACTTCGTCGAGTACATCATCCTGACCATCGGCCTCGCGATCCTGTGCCTGCGCGGTCTCGAGGGCGCGATCCACCACGTGGACAGCTACGAGCCGGCGTACTTCGTCTCGTACCCGCTGGTCCTGGCCTTCGAGGGGCTCTCGACCAGCGCGCTGCAGAACGCCATCTACTTCACCGCAATGATCAAGATCGGCACCTCGCTGATCTGGATGATCGTGGTCTCGCTCAACACCAACATGGGTGTCGCCTGGCACCGCTTCCTCGGCTTCCCGAACATCTGGTTCAAGCGGAACGCGGACGGCGCCACGGCCCTCGGCGCCCTGCAGCCGATGACCTCGGGCGGCAAGGAGATCGACTTCGAGGACCCGGGCGAGGACGACAACTTCGGCGTCTCCCAGGTCGAGCAGTTCTCCTGGAAGGGCATCCTCGACTTCTCCACGTGCACCGAGTGCGGTCGCTGCCAGTCGCAGTGCCCCGCCTGGAACACGGGCAAGCCGCTGTCCCCGAAGCTGCTCATCATGTCGCTGCGCGACCACGCGCACGCCAAGGCCCCGTACCTGCTCGCCGGTGGCGGCAAGGACATGGAGGGCAACGAGAAGGCCACCGCGGAGCAGCTCGCCGGTGTCCCGGCCGCCGCTCTCGCGGAGGCCGAGCGCCCTCTGATCGGCACCGCCGAGGAGAACGGCGTCATCGACCCGGACGTGCTGTGGTCCTGCACCACCTGCGGTGCGTGCGTGGAGCAGTGCCCGGTCGACATCGAGCACATCGACCACATCGTCGACATGCGCCGCTACCAGGTGATGATCGAGAGCGCGTTCCCGTCGGAGGCGGGCACGATGCTCAAGAACCTGGAGAAGAAGGGCAACCCCTGGGGCCTGGCGAAGAAGCAGCGCGTCGAGTGGACCAAGGAGGTGGACTTCGAGGTCCCGATCATCGGGAAGGACGCGGAGGACCTCTCCGAGTTCGACTACCTCTACTGGGTCGGCTGCGCCGGCGCCCTGGAGGACCGGGCCAAGAAGACCACCAAGGCCTTCGCGGAGCTGCTGAACATCGCGGGCGTCAAGTTCGCGATCATGGGCGGCGACGAGAAGTGCACCGGTGACTCGCCGCGCCGCCTGGGCAACGAGCCGCTGTTCCAGCAGCTGGGCCAGGAGAACGTGGCCATGCTGAACATGGCGTTCGGCGAGGACGACGAGGACCCGTCGACGAAGAAGCCGAAGTCGGCGAAGCGGATCGTCTCGACCTGCCCGCACTGCTTCAACACCATCGCGAACGAGTACCCGCAGCTGGGCGGCGAGTACGAGGTCATCCACCACACGCAGCTGCTCCAGCACCTGATCGACGAGGGCCGCCTCACGCCGGTCACGCCGGTCGACGGTCTGATCACGTACCACGACCCGTGCTACCTGGGCCGGCACAACAAGGTCTACACGCCGCCGCGCGAGATCATGTCGGCCGTGCCGGGCCTGCGCCAGCAGGAGATGCACCGCCACAAGGAGCGGGGCTTCTGCTGCGGCGCCGGTGGCGCGCGGATGTGGATGGAGGAGCGGATCGGCAAGCGCATCAACAACGAGCGCGTCGACGAGGCCCTGTCCCTGAACCCGGACATCGTCTCCACCGCCTGCCCCTTCTGCCTCGTGATGCTCACCGACTCGGTGAACGGCAAGAAGAACGACGGCCAGGCGAAGGAACACGTCCAGGTCGTCGACGTGGCGCAGCTGCTGCTCGACTCCGTGAAGGCCCCGGGCCCGACGGAGGAGGAGCTGGCCGCGCTCGCGGCGGAGGCCGAGGCGGAAGCCGCGGCCGAGGCGGAGGCGGCGGCGGCGAAGGCGGCGGCCGAGGCCGAAGCCAAGGCGAAGGCGAAGGCGGCCGCCGAGGCGGAGGCTGCGGCCAAGGCGAAGGCGGAAGCCGAGGCTACGGCCAAGGCGAAGGCGGAGGCCGAAGCGAAGGCAGCGGCCGAGACCGAGGTCGAGGCTGCGGCCGAGACCGAGGCAGCGGCCGAGCCGGAAGCAGGGCCGACGGCGGACGCCGAGCCGGAGACCAAGGCCGAGGCGAAGCCCGAGGCAGAGGCTGCGGCCGATGCGAAGCCCGAGGCCGAGACCAAGGCAGAGGCTGAGGCCGAGCCCGCGGCTGAGACCAAGCCCGAGGCCGAGACCAAGTAGAGCCACGCGCAGCACCGGAGCGGCCGGTCCCCCAACCGAGGGGGGCCGGCCGCTCCGTCGTGCGGGCACTCAGCCGTGGTGGCGCAGCACGACGAGGCCCGGGCCGCCCTTCTTCGCCGTGTCGACCGTGTACGTCTCGATCAGCCTGCCGTCGAAGTCGTACACCCAGCTGTTCCCGCCGCTCCTGCCGTCGATGACGACGAACTTCACGCGCTTGCCGTCCTGGACCAGCCTGTACGTCCAGCCGTCGTCGTAGGCGCTCGGCCGCTCGAGGTCGATCGCGGCGACGGCGTGCCCGTACGGCGTGGAGACCTCGACGCGCTTGCCCTTCGGGCCGTCCACGAGCTTGGCGATCCGCCCGTCGGGCGTGGTGACGCGCACCGAGCTCTCCCTCGTGATCTGCTGCGCGGCGTCGGGCTTCGGCGCCGGCTTCGGTGCGCCCTCCATCCAGGAGGTGACGGTGCCGTCCGGCCGGAGCACGACGTGCAGGCCGCTGCTCTGCCCGTACGCCACCGCCGCGCCCTTGCTGACCAGCGTGTCCAGCCGCGTGGAGCCGGCGAGGACGTCCGCCTCGAAGCGGCCGGCGCCGGCCTTGTAGACCTTGGCGAGGGAGCCGTCCGCCAGCCTCACGGTGGTGACGTACGCGCGGACGCTCGGGGCCGTCCCGGGGGCGCCCGGGGACGCCGGGGAGGCCGCGAGGGCGGAGCCGACGGGGAGGGCCAGGAGGGTGGCCGCGCCGGCGACGACGGCGGCGCTGCGGAAGGTGGTCCGGCGAGTGTTGCGCATGGTGTGGGCTCTTCTCGTGCTCGTTCGTGCTGCGTGGCGACGACGCGTACGAAGCTACGGACCCGATATGTGGGTATCCCGTCGGCAAGGTAACGGAAAGCCGCAGACTGTGACGCAACCATGTAAACCGGACGCACGAGAGGGCCGGGCACGGGGTGGGGACATCCCGTCAGGGATCCCCTAAGGGATGTCACAGGTCAGCCGCAAAGGGTGGCGGTTCCGGCACCCCGGCCACCGACGCCCGCCGGACCAGGTACGTTCGATCACGTGGCTGGATTCAGGATCGGACGCGGCCGGGACAACAACCGCTCTCCGCAACAACCCCCGCAGCAGCAGCAGTCGTACGGCCGGCAGCAACCGCCGCCGCCGTACGGCCAGCCGCCCTACCCTCCCGTCGGCGGCCCGCCACCGCAGCAGCAGTGGCCTCAGCCGGGCGGCGGAGGCCAGGGCGAGCCGGAGTACTTCGACCCGTACGGGCAGCAGCATCCGCACGCGCAGCAGCCCCCGTACGGCCACGGAGGCCCCGGTGGCGGCGGGGGCTACACGAACGACAACCCGGGGCACACCCAGGTCTTCGCCGTCGGCGAGGACCCGTACGGCCAGGGCGCGACGTACCAGGCGGGCTCGGCCGCGGCGGCGCCGGCCGGACCGCGGCTGCCGTGGAAGGAGCTGCTCCGCGGCATCGTGACGCGGCCGGGGCAGACCTTCCTGCAGATGCGCGACTACGCCGTCTGGGGTCCCGCGCTGATCGTGACCTTCCTCTACGGGCTCCTCGCGGTCTTCGGCCTCGACGACGCCCGCGACGACGTCATCAAGTCGACCGTGCCGAAGGCCATCCCGATCGTCCTGTCCGCCGGCGTGGCCTTCGTCATCTGCGGCCTGATCCTGGGCGCGGTCACGCACACGCTGGCGCGCCAGCTGGGCGGCGACGGCACGTGGCAGCCGACCGTGGGCCTGTCGATGCTGGTCATGTCCATCACGGACGCCCCGCGCCTGCTGTTCGCCGTGTTCCTCGGCGGCGACAACATGATCGTCCAGATCCTGGGCTGGGCCACCTGGGTGGCCGCCGGAGCGCTCTTCACCTCGATGGTCAGCAAGACGCACGACCTGCCGTGGCCGAAGGCCCTGGGCGCGTCCGCGATCCAGCTGGTCGCGCTGCTCTCGATCATCAAGCTGGGCACGATCTAGCCCACCCCCGCACCCGTCCGCACCGTCGTACGAGAAGGGCCCCCGGCACCGGCCGGGGGCCCTTCTGCGTACGCCCGGCGTCAGGGGGTCACGTTGGCGCAAACGGCGTAGACGGTGAACTCGATGCCGCCCCCCGGGTCGACGAAGAAGAGTCCGGTCCATCCGGCTCCGTCGGGACGGGAGGCGAGGACGCGGGCGTTGGCCGCGGGCGCGTTGAAGCCGCCACCGAGCACGGTCTTCCCGGTGGGACACGCCACCGTGATGTCGACGAACTGGCCGGGGGTCCCGGTCTCGCTCGCGGTCACGACCTCACGCCCGCTGACTCCGGGCGCACCGGTTGCGCCGGTTGCACCGGTGCCTCCGGGCGCGCCGTCCACACCGGGCGTACCGGTGGCGCCCGTCGCTCCGGGTGCGCCGTCCGCACCGGGCGTACCGGTGGCGCCCGTCGCTCCGGGTGCGCCGTCCGCACCGGGCGTACCGGTGGCGCCCGTCGCTCCGGTGGCGCCCTGCGGTCCGGGGGGCCCGGTGGGGCCCTGCGGCCCGACGACGCCCTTGCCGTCCTTGCACCGGTCCGCGGTCTCGTGCTCCGAGCCCATCACCTCGGGCCCGTGGCCGCCCTTGTTCGGCTTGCGGCACTTGTCGGGGTGCGGATCGGCCTGGCCGACGCCGGCGGTCGCCGCGTACTGCGGGCCCGCCGCGGCGACGGTGCCACTGCTGAAGCCCAGCATCACCAGGACCAGCGACGCCATCGTGCCGCCCACGACCCATCGCCCCCTCGTGGGGAGCGGACCGAGTGCTGACCGTTGCCCGTGCTCGGGGCTCATTCGTCCTCCTTGTGCCGATCTGCATGTACTCCGCGGAACGGTCTGCCGTTCCTCATGCGTCTTCGGCCATCGGACCATCGGACTCAAGAGCCCTATCGGGGGATCATCGGACCAGCCCATGAAACAACTCCGCCCGC
The DNA here is from genome assembly GCF_035989885.1 of Streptomyces sp. NBC_01232. Taxonomy (GTDB): domain Bacteria; phylum Actinomycetota; class Actinomycetes; order Streptomycetales; family Streptomycetaceae; genus Streptomyces. The sequence continues at coordinate 4,508,360 of NZ_CP108518.1, read as the reverse complement.
CGGGTGCGGACAGCACTCGGCGGGCGGAACAGGAAGCTTCCGGAGCGGATCAGGCGTCGAGGACCTGGCCCTCGCGCTTCACCACGGGCGGCTCGACCGACCAGGGGAAGTTGATCCACTCGTCGGTCTTCTTCCACACGTACTCGCACTTCACGAGCGAGTGGGACTTCTCGTAGATGACGGCTGAGCGCACCTCGGCGACGTGGCCCAGGCAGAAGTCGTGGACCAGCTTCAGGGTCTTGCCGGTGTCGGCCACGTCATCGGCGATGAGGACCTTCTTGTCGGTGAAGTCGATCGCCTCGGGCACGGGCGCCAGCATGACCGGCATCTCCAGCGTGGTCCCGACGCCGGTGTAGAACTCGACGTTCACCAGGTGGATGTTCTTGCAGTCGAGCGCGTACGCCAGCCCGCCGGCGACGAACACGCCGCCGCGGGCGATGCTCAGGATGATGTCGGGCTCGTAGCCGTCGTCGGCGATCGTCTGCGCCAGCTCGCGCACGGCGCGCCCGAAGCCGGCGTAGGTCAGGTTCTCGCGTACGTCGCTCATGCCTCGTGCCTCACCTGGGTGCGGTGGAAGTTCTGGAAGGAGCGCGAGGCGGTCGGCCCGCGCTGCCCCTGGTACCTCGACCCGTAGCGCTCGCTGCCGTACGGGAACTCGGCGGGCGAGCTGAGCCGGAACATGCACAGCTGCCCGATCTTCATGCCCGGCCACAGCTTGATCGGCAGGGTGGCGAGGTTCGACAGCTCCAGGGTCACGTGGCCCGAGAATCCGGGGTCGATGAACCCGGCGGTCGAATGCGTCACCAGGCCGAGGCGGCCCAGGCTGGACTTCCCCTCCAGCCGGGAGGCGATGTCGTCGGGCAGCGAGATGACCTCGTAGGTCGAGGCGAGGACGAACTCACCGGGGTGGAGGATGAACGCCTCGTCGCCCTCCGGCTCGACCATCCGGGTCAGATCCGCCTGCTCGATCGCCGGGTCGATGTGGGCGTAGCGGTGGTTCTCGAACACCCGGAAGAACCGGTCGAGACGTACATCGATGCTGGAGGGCTGCACCATCGACTCCTCGAACGGGTCGATGCGAACCCGTCCGCTGTCGATCTCGGCCCGGATGTCTTTGTCAGAGAGAAGCACGTCCCGAGGATACGCAGAGCGCGCGGGCCACCCCCAATCGAGAGCGACGACCCGCGCGCCCGGCCCGGCGACTATCGCTTCGCGCCCCCCACGGGAACGGCATGCCGCAACCGCGCACACCGTGGACACCGCAGCAGCCGCCCGGGCCCGATCCGGCCGGCACCGAGGTGCTGCAGCGGGAAGGAGGCGGTACTGAAAACGTGCCCTTCGGCACAACGGACGACGGTGTGCTCCATCGAGTCCCTTTCCCCAACGAGCTGTACTGCGACGAACCGCCACATTAGGGGACGATCGGTACCCGCTCCAGCCGCCGCTCCGCACCCACACGGTACGCCCCAACTCCCGCACACACACGCCTCGGTGCACACCACACACGACAACGACCCCGCGGCAAATTCACCGGGGGTCGATCATGGGGTAGAGTGGGGAAAACCAGGGATCCAGGCAACTGGCCCGCTGTGCGGATGTAGTTTAATGGTAGAACATGAGCTTCCCAAGCTTATAGCGCGGGTTCGATTCCCGTCATCCGCTCTTTAACGAAGGCCCAGGTCAACGACTTGGGCCTTCTTCATTGTCTAGACCTGTCAGACCCTCCCGTGCCCTCCACGTGCCCCAACTGGCGGGAATGCCCTGCCCGGAGGGCCTTTCGCGCACCACTTGCAACACACGAGCTCCACCGATCTCGGATCGCGAGACGCGTTCTCGATGACCTGCGTCACACGACTGCCGCTGCCGCGCGAATTCGCTTTCCCAAAGAGGCGATTGGCCGGAGGGTCCGGGGGCAGAGCCGCGACGGGACTATCTAGTCCTCTCTCCCCACCAACACGCGATCGGCGGCATGGTGCGGGCAGGAAGGGAGATGCCACGTCACCGTCACCCGACGCCGGTCGGCGGCGATGGTACGGGCCTGCCCCGTGGCCGGGCAGGCCGCGCAGTGCGTGCACAGGACGGTTTCGAACTTCAACTCAGCCATCACCTGAGCCACCTTCCCCGCCAATGGTGCTCGCCACGAGAGTGCCACGCCTCACAGCGGGACAGTCTTGGAGAAGGCTGCACACCGCTGCCAGGGAGGCGGCTCATGGTCCGGCCGTGCCAGTGAGATGGCCACTCGGATCACCGTTCAGCTGACCATTTCGCCAGGAGGTTCCCGCGGGTGCCGGTGGATGAAGGCAGCGACTCCGAGCAGGACACTCCGGCAGAGCGGACGGGCACGGATGATCCTGCCGCTCACGTGCGGGCCACGGCCGGCCCACCGCGCCTTCCCGCTGAGGCGGCCGCCACCGTCGAGGCCCTCGTGCAGGCTGTGCACGAGGGCGATGATGTTCGCATCCGGATCCTGTTGGCAGCCTTGGTCCACGTCGCCGACACCGAGGTTCTCCTCCACCTTCGAGAGCGGCTCAGCGAACGACCGCAGTAATGGTCAGAGTGCGGGGGCTGGCCGCGCCGCCTCGCCGTGGGCGCCCCCGAGACCGCCATGGAGCACCTGCGAGCTGCTGATCCCTTCGGGAGGGCGCCGCGGACCCACCCCGCCAGCTCACGTACCGATGGACTGCACGTCGCAACTGGCGGACACCCTTGCTCCCGAAACGCTGCACTCGGGGGGAATCAATATCTGTCCCCGCCGTCAGAGAGTTTAATGGACCCCGCAGGAAGAGTTTTTCCGCGCCGCACACGATGGAGATATTTAACGCACACAAACAGCTGCGGCGTGCTACTGTCGATCTCGGTTGCAGTTTTGGTACCCAAAAACTTCAAGCGCCCCAGTCGGCTTTCGCCACATTCGAGCGCTTCATATTTCCGGTCATTTTCCGGCGGGGCATCATCGCGGCGACACGGTGTCCGTACAGTGCGGACGCTGATGTACTGCCCCAAAGGAGATATGACATGGCATCTGGCACCGTGAAGTGGTTCAACGCGGCAAAGGGCTTCGGCTTCATCGAGCAGGACGGTGGCGGCGACGACGTCTTCGCCCACTTCTCGAACATCGCAGCCCAGGGCTTCCGCGAGCTGCTGGAAGGCCAGAAGGTCACCTTCGACATCGCGCAGGGCCAGAAGGGCCCGACGGCCGAGAACATCGTTCCCGCCTGACGCTGACGCGCATTTCGTAGCTGGGGCCCGCATCCCTCGGGGTGCGGGCCCCAGCTGCACATATTTCCCGCAGTGGTGTCACCTGCGGGACGAAGCATTCAGGGTTACAGCCTTCGGAGCTTCAACCCCACTCGACTTTTCTGGATTTCGCGTCCACGTGACGCCACCCCATCTCAGCGCCTGCGACCGGACAGAATCCCTGCAGTCCAGAGTCGCTTTCGCATTCCATTCGGCCCGTTCTTGCGATTCCCTGCACTCCGTTTCCACTGCGGGAATTCCTTGATACGTGCCGTATCAAGGAAGGTTCCGAATGAACCGCACTCGTACGAATGACCGTTCCTCCCGCACCCGCAGCCGCACCGGCGGCCCCGCTTTCGGCGCTGCCGCCGGTTCGGAGCGGAGCAGCCGCTTCGGCTCGTCGGCCCCGAGCCGTTCCGGAGGTCCGAGCCGCTCGGGCGGCTACGGCCGCCGGCCCGCCGGAGTACAGGGCGAGTTCGCCCTGCCGAAGACCGTCACTCCCGCGCTGCCCGCCGTCGAGGCCTTCGCCGACCTGGCCATGCCGGCCGAGCTGTTGGCCGCTCTCGACGCGCAGGGTGTGACCGTGCCCTTCCCGATCCAGGGCGCCACCCTGCCCAACACCCTCGCAGGCCGCGACGTCCTCGGCCGCGGGCGCACCGGCTCCGGCAAGACCCTCGCGTTCGGTCTCGCGCTGCTGGCCCGCACCACCGGGCAGCGCGCCGAGCCCCGCCAGCCCCTCGCCCTGATCCTCGTTCCCACCCGCGAGCTGGCACAGCAGGTGACCGACGCCCTCACCCCGTACGCCCGCGCCGTGAAGCTGCGCCTGACCACGGTCGTCGGCGGCATGTCGATCGGCAAGCAGGCCGGAGCGCTGCGCGGAGGTGCAGAGGTCGTCGTGGCTACGCCCGGCCGGTTGAAGGACCTCATCGACCGTGGCGAATGCCGGCTTAACCAGGTCGCGATCACCGTCCTGGACGAGGCCGACCAGATGGCCGACATGGGCTTCATGCCGCAGGTCACCGCCCTCCTGGACCAGGTGCGCCCCGAGGGTCAGCGGATGCTGTTCTCCGCCACCCTGGACCGCAACGTCGACCTGCTGGTGCGCCGCTACCTGACCGACCCCGTCGTGCACTCGGTGGATCCCTCGGCCGGTGCGGTGACGACGATGGAGCACCACGTGTTGCACGTGCACGGTGCCGACAAGCACCGGACGACGACGGAGATCGCGGCGCGCGAGGGCCGGGTGATGATGTTCCTGGACGCCAAGCACGCCGTCGACCGGCTGACCCAGGACCTGCTGAACAGCGGTGTCCGGGCCGCCGCCCTGCACGGCGGGAAGTCGCAGCCCCAACGCACCCGCACCCTCGCCCAGTTCAAGACCGGACACGTGACCGTCCTGGTCGCCACCAACGTCGCCGCCCGCGGCATCCACGTCGACCACCTCGACCTCGTGGTCAACGTGGACCCGCCGACCGACCACAAGGACTACCTCCACCGCGGAGGCCGCACCGCCCGCGCCGGCGAGTCAGGCAGCGTCGTCACCCTCGTCACCCCCAACCAGCGCCGCGACATGACCCGCCTCATGGCCGCCGCCGGCATCGTCCCGCAGACCACCCAGGTCCGCTCCGGCGAAGAGGCACTGAACCGGATCACCGGCGCCCAAGCCCCCTCCGGCATCCCCGTCGTCATCACCGCACCCGTCGTCGAACGCGCCAAGCGCAGCGCGGCCTCCCGCGGCAGGCGACGGCCCGCTTCGACGGTCCGGCGCGTGAGCGTGCGGCAGTCCGCCTTCGATGCGGCGGCCTGAGAACCACGTGATCAGGAAACTGACCCATCTCTGTAGGAGGCACGTTTTGACGCTGGTCCAGATGCAGCCCCGCTCGGCGAACGCCAACCCTGTGCACCGGACGGTGGATGACGCGATGGAGGCGGCCGGTCCACAGGTCTGTGACGACATGACGGTCGAGGTGGCCCTGGCCGTCATGGCCAGTGCCCGCGCGGGTCATCTGCTCGTCTGCGACGAGGACGGCCTGTGCACCGGGCTGGTCACCCAGGCCAGGCTCGCCACCGTCCGCGACAGCGCGGCGTACACGGACCAGGTCCGTCTCCGCGACCTCCTGGGAGACCGCGGGCCGGTCACCTCGCCCTTGACCACGATGGCCGAAGCCGAGCACGCGATGCGCTACCGCCGGCTCGATGCCCTGCCGGTCGTCGACGAACAAGGCAGTGCCCTGGGCGTCCTCGCCCTTGCACGCTGAACCGCCTCACCACGGCACGACCGTCCCCCTTTCTTCTTCCTGTGAGGCAACATGCGCTGTGTCATCGCCCGTTTCCCGTTCGACCTGACCAAGAGCGGTGTCCTGGAGTCGATGAAGGGCATCAAGCCCGAACAGGTCGTCGGCGAGTCCGTGATCATCGGGCGCCGTACCTACCCCGTCAAGCAGGTCGGTCAGGTCATCACGCGCCAGGACCGCCGCGACTTCAGCGCCGGTGAAGTCCTCCGGGCCATGACCCAGCTCGGGTTCACCTGCCGCGGCCTCCCCCGGGCCACCGTGCCCACGCGCGTCCTCAGCCCGCTCCAGCAGGCTTCCGCGATGCTCGGCATCCCGGTGACCGTCTGACGGACAGGACCGGCGCGAGCCGACACCGAACAGCAAGGAGGGCCCGACCGGCACACGCCGGTCGGGCCCTCCCGCGTACCCAGGGGTTTCCACGCGATGTCGGGTCAGTGGTCGGAGTAGCTGAAGTCGCCCATGGTCCATGCGCTGACATCCGCGATCGAGACGCGATACATCCCACCCGTCTCCGGGATCCCGACCGTGCCCTGAAGGATGCGGGCTACATGGAAGTGCAGGTGAGTGGGCGGTCCCTCGTGGGGTGTCGTGGCGGTGAAGATGGCGGCGAACTCGCCCAGGCGGGGGGAATCCGTCAGGACCTCCGACACCCGCTGCCTCCACACGGCTTCGGGTGCCAGCCGACCGGTGATGACAGCGCCACCGGTGACAACGGTCAGGGACATCTGATTGCTCTGCCCGAACTCCACCAGGGTGGCAACGTCAACGAGCAGCTCGTCAGGCTTCGACATGGGAGCCGATTTTATGCACCGGTCGTCCCGTTCTCTCGACCGGGAGGACTACCGGTCGAGAAGAGCACTCACCGTCTTCCCACCGGAGGCCCGACGGGTGACAGCGGTCGCTCGGGCGAGGCGGTTGACCATGGGCCAGCCGAATCCACCGGTGCCGCCGTACAGGTCAGGGGTGCGCATACGCGGCGCGTGCAGGCTGGAGTCGTGAACGTCCACCTCGACGCTCTCCGCGTGGGCCGTCAGTTCCAAGGTGCAGGTGCCCCCGCCGTGGCGCACGGCGTTCGTGGCGAGCTCGGACACGACCAAGACCACGGTGTCTGCGCTTCTGCGGCCATCGCCGGATGACGAAGACGGTCGAGGAAGGCTCGCGCGGCATCGCGTGCATCTGCAACAGCCACCGTGGACAGCACGGTTGTGACGCTCTCGGCCATCGTGTTCATCAGGTCACCCTGGTCTCTGCATCGTCCACGTCCGGCCCTTGCCTACCTGCCCCCTGAGCCCCACCCCACTGCACGCCAACCCGACTCAGGTCTCCGAGAAGGGATCGAAGAGCAGTCGAAGCGCGATGCCAGTCGACGAGACGTGGGGGACCCCACGCGCTCGGCTGCGAAGCTCCCGAGCCCCTGACCTGCTGTGCAAACCTCTCTGCGCATCCTGGACCGACCGCGAAGGTCTAGCTCTCCTCTGCGGGCACGAAAATCTATGACGGCCGGAGTAGACATTGCGCGGTGGCGTGGTTATGGTTTCTCTCGTAGCCCAGAAAGACAGCAGGGCCCGGCAGAGACGAACTGCCGGGCAGCAGTACCCGCAGGTGCAGTGCGCAGGACGGTGCGGTGGTGGAGTGCCGAAGCCAGGGTTGTTGCAGGACGGCGACGGGCTGACGACCGCACCGGGTGGCCCGCAGTCATCAGGAGCCGCCGAGAGCAGTACCAGCAGTGAAGTAAGTGAGCAGCACCTCGGTGAAGGCGTCGGCTGCGGGCGCGCGCACCGGGAAGTTCGGCAGTGGGGTTCTAAGCCAGAGCAGACGCAGGATGGGCGACGGGGCTGGCTGCCGGAGAGTGGCGCTGGGTCAGGCCACCAGCAGTACCGCAGTGAGTGCAGTTCCCGCAGTACAGCAGTAAGCGCAGTAACCCGCAGTTCGCAGTATCTCCCGTTTGGTAGCAGTTGATCACCGAGGGAAGAACGGAGGAGTTGAGGCGCCATCAGGATCGCCCGGGCGGAAGTCGTGAGTCCGGGTACCGCAGGACATCGATAGTGAGGTGGTCTCCGGTCGAGCAACCGCGATCCCCGCACAGCCTGTCCCCGTTCGGACGGGTCGGCGGAAACAGTAGGCCGGCGCAGGACTAGGGCCGGCAGATGGTGTAGCAGTTCCTTCGGGGCCCTGGTGCCGTACGCGCCAGGGCCCCTCCCCGCGTTGCGCCCCCTTTCCCTCTACCTGTTTCGCAGTGAGGTGCGATGACAGCAGACGATTCGTTCGGCCGTCTCGACGACGACGGCTACCCCGCCTACACGATGGGCCGGGCCGCCGAGATGCTCGGCACCACCCAGGGCTTCCTCCGCGCCATCGGCGAAGCCCGCCTCATCACCCCACTCCGCTCCGCCGGCGGCCACCGCCGCTACTCCCGATCTCAGCTGCGGATCGCCGCCCGCGCCCGCGAACTCGTCGACCACGGCACCCCCATCGAGGCGGCCTGCCGGATCGTGATGCTCGAAGTCCGGCTCGAAGAAGCGCAGCGCGTCAACGCCGAGTACCGTCGCGCAGCGGCCGAGGTGCATCCACGGACAGCGGCCTGAGGTGGGCGTGCCCGCCGGTCTCGGCGGGCACGCCCACCCGTGCATGTCGGGGCACGACGCGCGCTCATTTCCCTCTGGTAACAGCCCGTTGTCGGCGTGTACCGTCTGCGTCAGCTGTCGTGGTTCGGAAGTTCCCTTTGCCCACGCTTTCGGCGTGGGCGTTTTGCTGTGCTGTGCCGCAGGAACCAGGGCGATCACCTCCGCCTTCCGCACGTCGTGGGAGGCATTCATCGACTGGAAGGCACGAGACATGGCTACGGGAACTGTGAAGTGGTTCAACGCGGAGAAGGGCTTCGGCTTCATCGCCCAGGACGGCGGCGGCCCGGACGTCTTCGCCCACTACTCCGCGATCAACTCCTCGGGCTTCCGCGAGCTCCAGGAGGGCCAGGCCGTGACGTTCGACGTCACCCAGGGCCAGAAGGGCCCCCAGGCCGAGAACATCACCCCGGCCTGACGTTCACCACGCGCGGGCACCGAGACCGGCACGTAAGACTGCCCTTGTAGCCCGCACCGCTCGACCCGAACAGCGGACGCCTGCGATGTCGGCGGGATCCGAGGCGTACCGGATCAGGGCCGCGCAGTTGTTGCTGCGCGGCCCTGATCTGCGTCCAGGCCGGGGCGACGTGGGTCTTCGACGATGACCTGGATGTCGAGGCGGTTCGCGCGGAGCTCATGGAGGTGACCGTGCCGGCGTGCCGGAGCGCGGTGGCGACGAGCCGGGATCGTGTCAGGCCGGCTCGGACAGGACGCGGGGGGCCTCGGGGAGCTCGTAGACGTGAGCGGCCACCCCTTGCAGCGGCAGGAGAGGGCTCAGGGGACATGAGGTCGGGGTGTGGTCATGGTCGACTTCCCAGGTGGGCAACCGTGCGGCAGGGGCGCAGATGGTAGAGACGGCGTAGAGGGTGCCGGAGCAGCCCCGGCACACCAGAGAAGCGTGGATCACGTGAGAGCCTCCGGATGAACCGACTCGGCCGTGCCTTCCACAGGGCGGCGCTCCCCCGCCGGGTGGAGCTGGCGCCAGGTGCTCTCCGTCTCGCACCCGAGGTGTTGGGGAGAGGCCACATGCTGCCACAGCGGGTCGGAGCGGCGGGGGACGGTGGCGCCGCGGACAGCCCGTTCCTCAACGAGCTGCGTGTAGAGGAGTGCGCCCTGGTTCGCGGCTTCTCCGGGGATCTGGTCACGGGCGCGTGCCGGGCTACGGGAAGGCCTTCGGCGCGCGTGTTCCGGAAGACAGCCAACCGCTCTGCGGCTGCCACCGTCGGTCCGTGCGCCGCGGCTGGAGTTCGCCCCATGATCATCCGTCACGTTCGTCAAAACGATTCTTCCAACCTCCAGGACACCGGTGCGGGGTGGACAGCCGTCTCGGGGATTGCCCCGAGCGCCCCCAGGCCCGGGGGCCCTGCCGCCCTGGCACCTGCCGTTCTGGCAGCCCGCATACGGCGGCGACCAGCAGTAGGGCCGTGCCGGAAGCCGGCGTAAAGGGCCCATCACGACCTTGCCCTCCGCCCGGGGCAGCACTGCCTCCCCCAGCCGCTCCTTGTGCTGCGCATCTGCAGACCCGGCATCGGCCGTGCGTTCGAGTTCGATTACCTCCTCGCCCGCCATCCAAAAATCTATGACGGCTGGAGTAGACATTGGGCGGTGGCCTGGCTATGGTTTCTCTCGTAACCCAGAGAGACAGCAGGGCCTGGCAGAGACGAACTGCCGGGCAGCAGTACCCGCAGTTGCAGTTCGCAGGACGGTGCGGTGGTGGAGTTCCGAAGCCAGGGTTGTTGCAGGACGGCGACGGGACTGACGACCGGACCGGGGGGCCCGCAGTGATCAGGGGCCGCCGAGAGAAGTACCGCAGTTAACGCAGTAGCAGTACCCGAAGTAAGTGCAGTTCGCAGTACCCAGCAGTGAAGTAAGTGAGCAGCACCTCGGTGAAGGCGTCGGCTGCGGGCGCGCGCACCGGGAAGTTCGGCAGTGGGGTTCTAAGCCAGAGCAGACGCAGGATGGGCGACGGGGCTGGCTGCCGGAGAGTGGCGCTGGGTCAGGCCACCAGCAGTACCGCGGTATGAGCAGTGCAAGCAGTAATCAGTTGATCACCGAGGGAAGAACGGAGGAGCCGAGCACCATCAGGATCGCCCGGGCGGAAGTCTGAGCCCGGGTACCGCAGGACATCGATAGTGAGGTGGTCTCCGGTCAAGCAACCGCGATCCCCGCATTCCCGGCAGCGTGTCGGCCGGGTCGGCGGAAACACAGGGTCGGCGCAGTATCAGGGCCGACAGATGGTGTAGTAGTTCCTTCGGGGCCCTGGTGCCGTACGGCACCAGGGCCCCTCCACGCGTTCCATGAGAGAGGTTCAATGACAGCAGACGACTCGTTCGGCCGTCTCGACGACGACGATTACCCCGCCTACACCATGGGCCGGGCCGCCGCCATGCTCGGCACCACCCAGGGCTTCCTCCGCGCCATCGGCGAAGCCCGCCTCATCACCCCACTCCGCTCCGAGGGCGGCCACCGCCGTTACTCCCGCTACCAGCTGCGCATCGCCGCCCGCGCCCGCGAACTCGTCGACCAGGGCACCCCGATCGAGGCCGCCTGCCGCATCATCATCCTCGAAGACCAGCTCGAGGAAGCCCAGCGCATCAACGCCGAATACCGCCGCGCCGCCGAATCATCCGCACAGCCGCCCTCGGCCTGAGGCGAAGGTGCCCGCAGGCATCGGCATGCCGCCGCGCTCAGCGGGCGACGTTCGCGCAACCACCCCGCTTCGGTCCGTCATCGTCGGACCGTGGCTGCAAGCTGGGTTGTGGACGGAGTGCTATTCAGGCGCTGATGCTTCTGTGAGATCCGCCCCGGCGTCAGCGCTGCGCGTGGCCTGATGGGTGCCGTGCCAGTCCAGACACATGACCGTGGCGTCGTCCTGGAGGCGGCCGCCGTGGGCGTGCAGCACCGCTGCGACCAGGGCCCGGGAGGCCTCGCGGGGGTGGAGATCGGCTGTGCGCACGATCAGGTAGGGCAGGTCGGCATGCACAGCTCGGCGCTCGAGCATGCCGTCGGTGAGCATCACGAGCCGGTCCCCTGGTTGCAGGTCCAGCCGCTGCACCCGGTAGGCCGTACGGGGTTGGACACCGAAGGGTAGGTCCGCCTCGGGAATCATCTCGTCAACCGTTCCGTGTCGCAGGCGCAGCGGCCGGGGATGCCCCGCGTTGATGAACTGGGTGGTCCCGTCGAGCAGGCTGACGCGGAGCAGCTGCCCGGTGACGAAGCCCTGCCTGCCGTTGTCGATGACTGCCTGGTTGGCCTCGAGAGCCTGTTCTTCGAGCTGGGCGCCGGCCCGTCTGGCTCTGCGGAGGGCGCCCACGGCCAGGGTGGCGAGGAGGGCGGCTTCCACGTCGTGGCCCATGGCGTCGGTGATGGAGAGTTGCATGGTGTCGCGGTTGACGACGTAGTCGAAGGTGTCGCCGCCGACGTGCGTCGCCGGTTCCAGTGCTCCGGCGACCGCGAACTGGGCCGCCTCGCATGCCAGTGAGGCGGGGAGGAGCCGGTGCTGAATTTCTGCGGCCAGGTTCAGGGGCCGAGTACGGCGGCCCCATTGGTAGACGTCGGTGAAGGACCGGTTGGCGATGACGATGTAGGCCAGGGCGTGCGCGGTCGCGCCGATCTGCCGCATCGCGTCCTCGTCGGGGTGATCCGGCAGGAATAGCTCGAGCATGCCGATGGCGTCGCCGCGGTTGGTGACGGGTGCCACGACCCTGACGGGGCCGCCTCCGCTCTGTCGCTGCGAGGCCGGCCGCTGTGTGCGCAGCACGTCCCCGTAGAGGGTGCCGGGCAGAGCGATCCGCTCAGGGGGCTCGTCGGACTCGACGCTGTCAGCCGCGCCGAGCCGCACCACCGACGACCCGGTGAAGTCGACGATCAGGAACGAGACCGCTGCAGCGTTCAGACGGTCCTTGAGCATCCGCGCCACAACGTCCAGTGATTCCACCGGGGAGGCGGCTTCCGCCGCCGCGAGCGCGCCGGCCAGGTCCATCTCCGTCTGCCGCTCGCCGTCGGCGCGCCCCCGACGGACGTCTGTGTCCCGCTCCTCAGTTGGTGGCATGGCCGCTCCTCTCCTCCTCCGACATCGTGGGATCCGGCCTCGCCACGAGAACTGCTCCCTGACCCTGTTCCCGGAGCGCCCCGGCCCGAGGCCTTGCGGTCGTCCACTACTGCCTCGTCGAAGGCTGGTCCGTGTATCCGAGGGACCCGCTGGGCCGACCGGTTCTCAACCCTGCCCGAGCACCCGCACGCCGGGTGTCTGCTACTGCCCCTGCAGGCCGTACTGCCTGACTGGTTCACCCGAACAGCGCACCACCCCCATACGGGGCGCGTTGCCGGAATCGGTGTGTATGCGCTGGTGAGAGGCAACCGGGCAGGGTGCCTCACCACCGACGGTGAAACGGCTGACCACCGCTACCTGTCCGCCGTCGGCAACTACTACCTCTCCCTCCGCCGCCCCCTCGCACCCTGACCCGAAGCCGGTCGGCAACTCGCCCGCCCCACGCCGACAGCAGCCCCGGGTCGGAACATTGCCGTGCTCAGTAGACGGTGAACGAGATGGCGATGTAGTGCGCGGTGAAGGCTGCCACGGTCAGGGCGTGGAAGACCTCGTGGAAGCCGAACCAGCGGGGCGAGGGGTCGGGGCGCTGAAGGGCGTAGACAACCGCGCCCGCACTGTAGAGAAGCCCGCCGGTCACGATCAAGGCGAGTACGGGCGTCCCACCACTGTCCAGGAAGTCGGGCAGGTAACGCACCGGTGCCCAGCCCAGGGCCAGGTAGCAGGGGGTGTACAGCCAGCGGGGAGCTTCGACCCACAGGACACGGAAGGCGATGCCGGCCAGAGCGCCCGTCCACACGATCCACAGCAGGACGGACCGCTGGTCAGGGGGGAGAAGAAGCACGGCAAGCGGGGTACAGGTGCCGGCGATGATCAGGAAGATGTTGGCGTGGTCGAGGCGACGCAGAACGGCCTCACCGAGTGGTCCCCACGTGCCCAGGTGGTAGACGGCGCTCGTCCCGAACAGCATCCAGGCGGTGACGGAGTACACGGTGCAGGCCAGGGTGGCGTGCGGCGTCCCCGCCAGGCAGATGAGGACGATGCCCGCGGCCAGCGATGCGGGGACCATTCCGGCGTGAAGCCAGCCTCGTAGCTTCGGCTTGATCGGCTCCACCAGATCGGCCGCTCGCTCGACCAGGTCGGCAACCGGGTGGGAGTCCTCGGCGGCCTTGTCACGGTGCGATCCCGAGGGAGGACCACTTGCCTCGCATCCTCCGACCGTCGGTGCGGAAGACACACCGCCGGTTTCGACGTCGTCGCGGGACACTGCTTCCCTTCCTTCCTCGGACTGCTGGGCGTCACTGGCAACCACGTGCTCATGTTAGGAGCCTGCCCGCAGGAGCATGGCCCGAGGCCTGCCTCGGACCACCGGGCCGGCACCGCCGGACATGGTCTGTTCAGCCGCCCCGTGGTTCCCGTCCTGGAGGCCTGCCCCCAACTGGGGCCGTGGAAGTCGTGTAAGTCGGCGGGCCATGGGAACGATCAGGGCTTCCGAACGGGCCTCTCCGCTCTCCTACGTTCAAGGACCGCCGATGCTTCCCGAGTTCCGCTCCCACGCATCCGCCCCCCTTTCCCACCAGCTGGAACAGCGACTGGGGCTGGACCCACGCCTCGAAGCGGGCCGAATCGACGTGGAGCGTGTCGCCGACATCGCCGTCGTCGCATCCGCCCACTCCGATGGGTACGCGGCCACCGCGCACCTCCTCGGACTGCTGGCCGCGCTCCCCGCTCCCACCGAGGCCGGAGAACGCTTCTGGTCGGACCTGTGGAGGACCTCAGGCTCCCTCTACCTGCTGCCCGCCAACATCAAGACGTTCGTGCTGAGTTCGCTGGCCGGAGAAGGCACCGGTCTGGCCGGTCAGATCCTCTCGGCTGTCGACGAGATGACCCCGTCCCAGCGCGTCGCAGCCGGAGAAGTAATCGGCCAGGCGCTCGCCGAATCCGACCACCTCCCCGACCTCAAGACGCAGGTCATCGGCGAGCTGTGGCTCCGGGATCTCGAACTCACCGCCTGGCGGGTCCTGCACGCGGACCACAAATCAGCTGATCCGGCTGAACGGAAAGCCTTCCTCGACGCATGGAGGCGTGCCTGAGCGCCAGGTTTCCTCTCGACACAGCACGGCCGTACACGGGCCATCGACGAGCGCCGCCGCTGCTGTTCGGGTCCAACGGCACCCGGAGAGCCGGTGAGGAGAGGAAGGCGAGACGCCTCCCTCCCCTCCCCCACCCGATCGTCAAGCGCCCTTCGCCTGCCTCTTCACCGCTCCCTTGACGCGGGCAGCGCGTACCCAGGCGTCGATGCCCCCGGCGACCTCCTGCTGACGTTCGTCGTCGGAGTGCTGGTAGATCATCGCGGCCTTCTCCGAGGACTGGCCGGCGCGGACCATCGTGTCCTTGAGGGTCGCGCCGGACTGGGTGGAGAGGGTGTGCCCGGTGTGGCGCAGGTCGTAGAAGCGGAAGTCCTTCGGGAGGCCGACCTTCGCGCGGGCCTTGGCCCACTTCCGGCCGAAGGTCGTGCGCCGGAACGGCGCACCCTTCTCCCCTATGAACAGCAGCCCGTCGGGCTCCTTCTCCGCGAACCAGTCCAGGTGCCGCTTGACCTCCATGGAGAGGAAGGCCGGCAGATGGATGGTACGGACGCCCGCCGCCGACTTGGTGTCGCCCTCGACGCGGCGGCCGGTGTTCAGTTCCGGGGCCGCCGCCGTGATCCGTACGGCGAGAGGGTCCAGGGTGACCGAGGTCCGGCGCAGGGCCGCCTGCTCCTCCGGGCGCATCGGCCCGTAGGCGCAGAAGTAGACCATCAGCCGCCAGCGCGGGCCCATGGCCTCGGCAAGCGCATCGACCTGGGCGACGGTCGCGGTCGAGCGCTCCTTGGCCTGCTCGCTGCCCGCGCCCCTGATGCGGCACGGGTTGCGGCGGATCAGCTCGTCGTCGGCCGCCGTCTCCATGATGGCCTTCAGCAGCCGGTAGGACTTCGCGACGGTCGTGGCGCCGGTGGCGGACAGCCGCTCGGCCCGCCAGGTCCGTACGGCCGGCGGGGTGATCTCGTCCAGGTCGAGGTCACCGAAGCCGGGAAGGACGTGGAGGCGCAGGAGGCGGCGGTACAGCTCGTCCGTGGTGGCGGCCAGGCCCCGCTCGTCGACCCACTTGAGGGCGTACGCCTCGAAGTTGACCTTGCCCACGTCGGGGTCGGTCCAGTGGTTGCGCTGGATGTCCGCCTTGGTGAGGGTCAACCAGTCCTGGGCGTCGGGCTTCGTCGCGAAGGTCTCCGGGGCCGTTCGGCGGCTGCCGTCAGGTGCCCAGTAGCGCGCCTGCCAACGACCGGACGGAAGCTGGCGGGTGGTGCCGAATTCGCGCCGCCGCTGCGGCTTGCGGGCCGCCATCAGGCCGCCTTCCCGAAGCGGGAACGCGCTTCGCGGAGGGTGGGGACGGTACTCGCGTCGATGTACGCGGCCAGCACGCTTTCGGCGATGCGGACGTGCTTGCCGAGCTTGACGTAGCGGATGCGGCGTTCCTGGATGAGGCGCCGGATGAAGCGGACGCCGGTGCCGAGGCGTCCGGCGGCCTGCTCCACGGTCAGGAGGGGGTCGGGGGTGGTCACCTCCTTGGCGTCGCGGGGTCGCTGGACGGAGGCGTGGGGTATCGCCGTGTGGCGCAAGCAGTGCTCCAGCTTCTGGCCGCGGACGTGGGCGGGGGCGGCAACCCCCAGAGCCGGGCCGGTGTGTCATTCAGGGATGGGATGGGCGATTCCGCTGCGCACTGGGGGTTTGCGGCCCAGGGAAGCGGGACGGGAACGGCGGCTACTCGACGGGGGGGGTGTCTCTATGTCTTTCGTCAAGGACGTGGTGTCGGGTATGGGACCGTTTGGGATGGTCATGCGGCGAGGGTGACGGCGGGGATTCTGGACTCGTAGAAGGTGCCGTCTCGGAGCATGGCGAACAGGACGCTGATGCGTTGGCGGGCGAGGCGGAGGAGAGCCTGGGTGTGGGTTTTCCCGCGGGCGCGTTGCCGGTCGTAGTAGGTGCGGGAGGCCGGGTCGGCGTTCATGCAGGCGAAGGCGGAGAGGAACATGGCGCGTTTGAGCTGCCGGTTTCCGCCTCGTGGTGCGTGTTCGCCGTGGATCGAGGTCCCGGACGACTTCGTCGTCGGGGCGAGACCGGAGTAGGAGGCGAGGTGGGCGGCGCTGGGAAAACTGGTGCCGTCGCCGACGGTGACCAGCAGGACGGCGGCGGTCCTGACTCCGACTCCCGGCATCGAGGTCAGGACCGGGTGAAGAGGGTGAGCCTCCAGCAGGCTGCTGATCTGGGCTTCCAGTGCCCGACGCTGGTCGTGAACCGCCGCGAGCGAGGCCGCCAGGGACGGGATCACGATGTCGAGGGTGCCGGTTCCCGGGACCACGACGGTCTGCTCGTCGAGAGCGTCGAAGACCTCGTCGATCAGCCGCGCGGCCATGCGTGGGGCCTTCGGGCGGATGAGTTCGACGAGTCTGCGGCGGCCGGCTTTGCGCAGAGCGGCCGGAGATCCGTGGCGCTCGAGGAGCCAGGTGACGGCCGGGTGGTCCAGCCGGGGCCCGAGAACGCGCTCCAGCGACGGGTGGAACTGGGTGAGCAGGCCGCGTATCCGGTTGCTGGTGCGGGTGGCTTCGGCGGCGAGGTCCTGGTCGAAGCCGGTCAGCACCGTGAGCTCGGCGGTGATCTCGTCCGTCAGCTCCAGCGACCGCAGGACGTGCGGCATGGTGCGGGCGGCGTCCGCGATCACCGCCGCGTCCTTCGCGTCGGTTTTTGCCTCTCCCGGATACAGGTCGGCGATCCGGCGCATGGCGAGTCCGGGCAGGTAGGCGACCTCGCAGCCCGCGTCGCGGGCGACGGTCAGCGGCAGAGCGCCGATCGATGCGGGCTGGTCCACGATCACCAGCACCGTGCCGAACTTCGCGATCAGCTTGTCGAAGACGGCCCGCAGTTTCGGTTCGCTGTTGGGCATCGGCTTGTCGAAGACTTTCTTGCCCGCCGGCGTCAGCCCGTGGCCGTGATGGGCGGTCTTGCCGACGTCCATACCCAGGAAGACGCCCACATCGCCGGTGTCTAACATCGCACCCCTCCTGGGTGGTTGACCTGGCCGGCCTCTGCGTTGGCACCGTGCTCGCGCATCCACGTTATGCAGACCTGCCGCCCACGCTTCTGCCCGGCATTGCGCCGGGCCGGGCGGTGGTCGGGTCTCTCATCAGCGTCTCCGACGGCACCCCACGGACCCGGCGACACCACCCCCCAGGTCATCCGTTCGACAGAGGGGACACAGTCATACCGGGCCCGGAGGCCAGCGGCCCCATTGCAGGACCGCGAAAAACATAACGGGGGCGGCCCGTACCGCTCGGTGTTGATCTTCTGCATCTCGGCGGCGATGGCGTTGGAGACCATCACGTCGGCCTCGGCACGGATCTCCGGATGGTCATCCAGGTAGGCCGCGAGTTCGTCTCGCGCCTTGGTGGCTTCGAAGCCGGCGCGCGCGGAGGCCCGGTAGATGGCCACCACGTTGTCGATGAGCTCCATGGCGCGGTCCATGGCCGCCAGGCTGGGCGGTCCGACGAAGTTGCTGAGCGGGACGCCGAAGATCTCGGCGAAGCCGATGGCTTCGTCGAGGTTGATCCGGCGCTTGCGGTTCTCAATGCGCCAGACCGCGGAGCCACGGCAGACCGGTGACGGCCGCCACCGGAGGCAGAGCCAGCCCCATCGTCGTGGTCGCGGCGAGCAACGGGTAGTAGGAGAGGGCGAAGGCGAACCGCAGGCGCAGCCAGCCCCGCATGCGGCTCAGGTGGCGTGGCAGCATCCCGAAGAGCATCACCGCTAGGCTGCGGGACCACTGGAACTCCTGGGTGGCCATGGCGGCGAAGGTGACGGGGCCGTCGCCGCTCGCATGGGCATCGATGGCGAACGATCCCTGCCAGCCGGCCGAGTTCATGAGGAACGTGGTCGAGAAGTCCTCGGCGAGTTCGGGCCCGATGCCGCCGATGTCCCGGACCGCCTCCGTACGCACCGCGTAGTGGGAGCCGATGCACAAGGGTGCGAGGCCGGCCGAGTGGCCGAGCTGAACGGCCCCGTGGAAGACGGCCTCCCGGTGCAGTCGGCCGCGGGCGGACCAGGAGACTTCGGCGCTGGCGTCGCACACGCTCGGGGCGGCCACGTAGCCGATCGCGGGATCGGAGAACGGACGGACCATCTCGGTCAGGTACGTGGGGCTCGGCACGTGGTCGCAGTCCAGCTGGGCGACGACGTCGTAGTCCCGGTAGCCCCAGTGGTCGTAGAAGAAGGCGAGGTTGCCCTCCTTGCAGCGGGTGCGGCGGGGCCATGTCGGCCGGTGGTAGTCCGGTCGGTCCCGGCGGCAGAGACACGTACGCCGTTCGCCTCGCACCAGTCCAGGACGTCGCTGGAGGGGTCCTCGTCGCACAGCCATACGTCGTAGGGGTGGGGATAGTCCTGCTGGAGCATCGCCTCCAGCGTGGTGCGGGCGATGTCCCAGTGCTCGGAAGGGGCGCGGGTGACGACGAACGCCGCACGCACCAGCGGGACTTCGATCTGCGAGTCGAAACGGCGCAGGCGGACGACCGCGACCAGGAAGTGCACGGGCAGCAGCGCCAGGTAGAGCAGCAGCGCGCTGTTGACGGCCAGGCCCACCCAGCCGATCCGGTGCTCGGGACTCAGCCACCAGACCCAGAACCAGACGAGGCAGCCCACCCACCCCAGGGTGAGCGCCGCCACCTTGACCCGGTCGGCTGTCCCGAACTGGCGGACGAAGCTCGTGGGGCGGGTTTCCAGGGCGCGGCGCGGCTCGGCGAAGACGGGCCCGTCGGGAGGAACCTCGGCAACCCGACCCCGGGAGAGCTCGCGAATCTGGTCCTTGAGTGTGGCCTGCTCTCCGGACGGGCCGGGGATGCGGCCGTCGGTCGCGGCAGCCTCGCGTACGAGCCCTGGCTGGGTCGGGGTCATGTGAGCGCGCTCCGGGATGATCTCGGTGTGGCGCCGCGAGAGCCTCACGGCCGCCTTGTCGGGAAAGGGGCGCGGGGAGGGCGTGCGGTCACGCCGCTCCCCGCCGGAGGTGGAGGATCCGGGTTGTTCAGGCCTGCGCGGGGACGGATTCCGCCGTGACGGACATGGCGCCGGCGTACTTCCTGGGGGGCGGCATCCCGTCCTCCTGGCCGCCGCGGATCGCGGCGGCCCCGGCCGAGAGGTCGGCGGGACGGGCGGCGAACCATGCGCTCGTCCTGCGCAGCCCCTCCTCGATGTCCACCTCGGGCGACCAGCCGAGTGCGTCCCGCGCCCGGGTGATGACCGGGCGCCTGCGGGTCGGGTCGTCGACGGGGAGCGGGTGGTACTGGATCTCCGACGGCGAGCCGGTGAGTTCCAGCACCATCTCGGCGAGCTCGGTGACCGTTCGCTCGACCGGATTCCCCAGGTTGAAGGGCCCGGCCTCGGAGGAGTCGAGCAGGGCGACGAGACCGCGGACCAGATCGTCGACGTAACAGAAACTCCGGGTCTGCTTTCCGTCGCCGTAAATGGTCAGGGGTTCGCCGGTGAGGGCCTGGGTGATGAAGCTGGAGACCACCCGTCCGTCGTGCGGGCGCATGCGCGGACCGTAGGTGTTGAAGATCCGTGCGATACCGACATTCAGACCGTGGGTGCGGCGGTATGCGACCGAGATCGCCTCGGCAAATCGTTTCGCCTCGTCGTACACGCTGCGAGGTCCGACGGAATTGACGTTGCCCCAGTAGTCCTCGTCCTGCGGGTGGACCAGCGGGTCCCCGTAGACCTCGCTCGTCGACGCGAGGATGAACCGGGCATGGTGGCGCAGCGCCAGCCGGAGGGCGTTCTCCGTCCCCCTGCTGCCGACAGCCAGCGTTTCCAGCGGCTGGCGCAGGTAGTCGGGCGGCGACGCCGGGCTCGCCAGGTGGGCAACGGCGTCGACCCGGCCAGGAACCTCCGCGGAGACGCTGACATCTGCACGAATGAATTCGAAGGCCGGATTGGGCAGCAGGTGTGCAATGTTCCCGGGCTCGCCTGTCGAGAAATTGTCCAGACACACCACGGAGTCCCCACGCCTGAGCAGGGCCTCACAGAGATGCTACCCGAGGAATCCACCGCCACCGGTGACGGCAACGCGCATACGGTTCTCCAGGAATCGAGCGGGCTCAGGGGAAACTCAGGCAAGAATATGGACATACGTAAGACGTTTTTATGCAGCGCAAATCCGGGCTACGCCGATTGGCTGCCAGGTCCAGCGCGCCACACGCCGTCGGCCCAAGGCTCCCTTGCCCTTGCGACACAATCAGCGCAGATTTCCGCGTCACTCGCCCGTGTGAGCCGCCGCCGCGCGCGTCAACGGCTGGAAGGCACGAGGCCGCGCCCCCGGCCAAGCACTCGGGCACATGCGTCGCCAACGACTCCGGACACGCCGTCGGGGCCGGCGCAGCGCGCTCAACACGGTGCGTGCCCCAGCCGTGCCCTCCGGGGCGGTGAGCAGCGGTCAGCAGGGGGCCGGTACGCCCCCCTCATCACCCACGCCTTGGGGTCATCTTCGCAGGTCAGATGCTATGTAGAGGCGTTCCGCGCAGTAGATTCCCAAGCTTGTGGCACGGGTTCGATTCCCGTCATCCGCTCTTTAACGAAGGCCCAGGTCAACGACCTGGGCCTTCGTGGTTGTCCAGACCTCTCCGGCCCGGCGTGCCATTCGCGTGCGATAAGTGACCCAGTGGAGCGCCGGGTTGGGCCTCGCACGCCTTCCGCTGCCATCCGAGTCCCGCCGCAGCGGCTGCCCCGACAGGACAGCGCTCACCTCACCGGACGCGTCCTGCCGCCAGAGCACCGTCAGCCTCCGGCGAGCATGTCGGCGCTCGCTGCCATCGCCGCCCGGCCGGCGCCACGCCTCCACCTCCGGCGCACTCCGGCAGTCGTCCTCGATGCACCTGGCGGGCGAGCGCGAAACCACCGGGAGGACCCCCAGCCGGCTGGCCCTATAGTCGAAAAGTAACCAACGAGTAACTTCGAAGGGGCAAACGGGTGTTCGGAGCAAATCGGCAGGTGAGGGCATCCCAGGCCCTATGGCTGCTGCTCCCGGCGTGCGCCGCCACCGTCGACATCGCCGTCCAGTTGGAATGGGCGTACGCCGACACGAACGACTCCCGGAAGCTGTTCTGGGCGACGGTGGCCCTGTGCGCGCTGCCCGTGGTCGTGCTGGCCCGGCGTCGCTGGCCGATCGCCACGTTCCTCACGACCCTGCCCGGGATGTACCTGGACAGTTGCATCCCCAGCATGATCGCGCTGTACACGGTGGCGCTCATGGCCACCCGTCGCCGCGTGGTCACCGTGTGCACCGTCGTGTTCCTCCTCTGGAGCGGCTACACGCTGAACCCCGAGGAAGCCACGTGGGACAACCCCACCGACTACTTCATCCTGATGGACGCCGTTGCCCAGGCCATCCTGCCGGTCACGCTGGGCCTGCTCGTCAGCAGCCGCGCGGAACTCACTGCACGCGTCGCCGACCTCGCCGCGGCACGCTCGCGCGAGGACGCACTGTCGGCGGAGCGGCTGCTGGTGGCCGAGCGCACCCGCCTGGCCCGTGAGATGCACGACGTCGTGGCCCATCAGGTGAGCCTGATCAGCGTCGAGGCCGCCGCACTGCAGATGACCACGTCCGACCCCGCGGTGCGGGATTCCGCCTGCGCCGTGCGCACCATGGCCGCCCGCACTCTGGACGAGCTGCGCCAGGTGGTCGGGGTCCTGCGGGACGGCGGCAACCGCGCTGACACCGGTGCGCCCCAGCCCCGGCTCGCCGGCCTGCCGCAGCTCATCCGCGAGTGCCAGCTCGAGGTCGAGGCGCGGATCGACCCGCGCCTCCTTCAGCCTGCCACCGGCTCCCCGAGCCGGTGGCCCACCTTGGTCCAGCACGCGGTGTACCGCACGGTCCAGGAAGCTCTGACCAACATCCGCAAGCACGCGCCGGGGGCCGTCGTCAGCGTGCGGCTCCACGAGTCGGACGGACACCTGTGCCTCCGGATTCACAACGGCCCGCCCGGCCTCACCGACCCGCACCCCGACCCGGACCTGCCCTCCGGCGGCTACGGCCTCATCGGGCTGGCGGAACGCGCCCACCTCGTCGGCGGTACCTTCGAGGCCCGCCCCACCGACGACGGCGGGCATCTCGTGACCGCCTCCTTCCCGACCCGGCACGCCGCCGAGGCCACGTCCCCCTGAGTCGGCCTGCCCCCGGCCCCTCCCGCGCATCTCCGCGCCCGCTGAAGCCAGCTGGCGGGTTCGTCCGGCCAAGTGGCCGGTACCGAACGGCCGGACGGTGCCGAAATCATGATCGTCGAGTGGCGCCGGCGTGCTCCCGCACGCCGCTCACCCGAAATGGTCCGCGCGGCGAATCCCACTTCGAACCGGGCGGGCAGAGATCCACGAGAGAGGCAGTTGAGGAAATGAAGAAGGCACTGGCAGGCATCGGTGTAGCCCTCGGCGGTGCGGCCCTGGTCGTCACCACCCAGGGGTCCGCGCAGGCCGCCACTGCGCAGGAGGTTCCTGCCGCGGTCGCTTCCGTCGACGGACCCCAGAACGGCCCGATGGGCTTCGGTTCCTTCGTCGGCAAGGCTGCAGGCAAGTTCGCCGGCAAGGCCTGGGTGCACGCCAAGGCCGCCTGCCCGTCGGTGGCCGATGCCGCCAGCCAGTTCACCGGCGGCGTCAGCCCGGCCGGCATCCCCGAGGGCACGTCCGTCGAGACGGTCTTCGACAAGTGAGAGATCACCGCTTGACCAGGAGGGCGGCACTGCTCATCGGTGCCGCCCTCCTGGGCCTTCACTTCGCCGCCGCAGCCTTCTCCCAGATGCCCCTCACACCGATGAAGATCCGGCACTACAACAAGGTCGCCACTTATCTGGAGCCGTACTCCGCCCAGAACTGGATGCTCTTCGCACCCGACCCGCTGTCGGAGAACAGGGGAATCCTGGCCCGGGCGCAATGCCGCGACGGCTCGGTCACCTCCTTCTACGACGTGACGGCGAAGTACATAGCAGCGGCGCAGAGCAGCAGGTTCTTCCCCTCGCGCATGTCCCGGCTGGTGACCGGGAACATGCAGCAGCTGAGCGGTTCGGACGCCGTGCTGGCCCGGCTGCGGGAGTCCGAGCGGGCGAAGAACAAGACCGAACTGCCCCTCATGCCCCACGAGAAGACCTCCCAGCAGGAAGCCCTGCGCTTCGTTTCCCGCTACTCCCTCACGCAGTTGCCCGCCCACACGTGCGGCGACGGCGCCCCTCCCGAGCAGGTGCAGGTCCGCATGTACATCCAGACGCTCCCCCCGTGGTCGGAGCGGCACGATCCCGCTGCGGAAGGCCAGGTCGACGCCTACGACATGGAATGGATGAAGGCCGGGGATCTCCTGTGAGCCGTACCCGTACGAACCGGCTCCTCGAACGGCTGGACGCGGTCGGCAGCCGACCCCTCAGCGTGCTGGGGGTGAGCGGAACCCGCATGCTGCTCGGCTTCGTCGGCTTCATGTACTACGCGAGCCAGTACGGCGACCGGAGGTTCCTCTTCGGTCCGGCCGGGGTGCTGCCCTGGGCGGACTTCACCGCCCAGATCCACGAGAACGGCACCTTCAGCCTCTATACCTTGAGCGACTCCACGCTGTGGTTCGAAATCGTCTTCCACGCGGGGATGCTGGCCGCGCTGGCGGTCACCTGCGGTGTCGGCGGCCGGCTCGGCCTCGCCGTTCACTGGGCCCTCCTGTGGTCGGTCTACCAGCGTCAGCCCGTACTGCTCGACGGCGGGGACAACCTCGCCTATCTCGTCATCCCGATGCTCCTGCTGACGCGCTGCTACGACCGCTTCTCCTACCCCACCGGTCTCGCCCGCGCGCTCGCCCGGCGCGTTCCCCCAGTGCTGCGGTCGCTGTCCACACCGCTGCACAATCTTGGTGTACTGGCCATCGCCGTCCAGATGTGCCTGGTCTACGTCGTCAGCGGGCTGTACAAGGTGCAGGGCCGCATGTGGCAGGACGGAACGGCGCTGTTCTACGTCCTGCGCGTGTCCGAGTTCAACCTCCCCGGCGTGTCCGAGCTGGTGTTCGGCAACGACTATCTCGTCTTCATCGGGACGTACTCCACCACGCTGTTCCTGGTGTACTTCCCCATGGGCATCCTCGTGCCGCGGCTGCGGCCCTGGGCTGCCGTCGTCTCCATCGGTTTCCATGTGTCCATCGGCGTCGTCATGGGCCTGACCGGCTTCGCCCTCACGATGGTGGCGTGCGACCTCGTGTTCCTGAGCGGGGCGCTGGAGACCGCCCTGGACCGGGCCCGCGCGGCCCTGCGCCGCCGCGAGCCCGTCCCGGCCGACGCCGTCCTGGCGTTCGACGGGGACTGCGGCTTCTGTCAGGCCACCGTGAATCGGATCACCGCCGGCGCTCGGCCCACGGTGCGTGCCGTGCCCTGGCAGTCACTCCCGGACGAGGTCGCCGACCCGCATGCGGAGCGTCTGGACCGGGAGGTACTCCTCCTCCTGGACGGGCGTGTCCTGGCCGGCGGGGCGCAGGCGCTGGCGGAATTCGTACGGGACTCGCCCGTACGCGGGTACCGGCTGGCAGCGGCCCTGCTGCGCACGCCCGGCATCAGGGCTTGCGCGGCAGTCGGTTACCGCTGGGTGGCGAACAATAGGCAGCGTATGCCCGGCAGTTCGGAAGCCTGCGCCCTGCCCGGCCCCAGCACCCGCCCGTGAAAGGGGACCTTCCATGTTCCGGACACCCAGCTGCCTTCTCGGCAGTGGAATCGAACCCCGTGTCACCCACGGCCACAGCATCTCCGGCTACGTCCAGATCGGATCGCTGACCAAGGTCGTCACCGGCACCGCGTTGATGCGCATGGCCGAGGCCGACGTCCTCGGCGTGGACGATCCCATCGAACGCTGGCTCGACACACCGCCCGGCAGCGGCATCACCCTGCGGCACCTGGCGGACCACACGTCCGGGCTGCCCCGCCTGCCCCCGGGCCTGCCGCGCAGGAACCCGTACGGCGGCTTCGACCAGGCCGCCCTGGACGCGCTGCTCGGCGGTCTCGGCGAGATGGCCACGGCTCCGCCCAGCGCGTCCGAGGAGTACTCCAACCTCGGTTACGCGCTGCTCGGTTCAGCCCTGTCCGCGGCGGCCGGGGTCCCGTATGAGGAGGTGGTACGCACTTACGTCCTGGAGCCCCTGGGCATCAACGAGATGACGGCACATCCCCCGGCCGAGCAGCGGCTGCTCGCGACGACCCGCCTGCTGAACCGCCCCCGGACGCCGTGGACCATGGATGGCGCCATCCTGCCCGCGGGTGGCCTCTGGGCCACTCCCCGGGCGGCCGCCCAACTGCTGACCGGGCTGCTCGTCGACAGACTCCTCGGGCCGCCCGCCCCGACCTGGCAGAAGACCGGCGCCGTGACCTGGCACAACGGTGCCACTGACGGAGCGTCCGTCTTCGCGGCAACGCTCCCCGACGGGCGATGGGTACTCCTTCACCGGCTCGGCGGATCCCCCACCGACACGGACCGTCTGGGCGGCCAGGCCCTCGCGGCCTCCCGCCTCTCGGGCCAGTGACGCGTCGGGCACCCGGGCCGCCAGTATGATCTCTGGCGTCATCAGGCCGGGCCGCCGGTGACACCGTGCTGGTGTGTGAGCGGAGTGCCTGGTGATCAAGGTTGTAATCGTGGACGACGAAGCCCTCATCCGGACCGGGTTCCAACGCATCCTCTCGACGGAGAGTGACATCGATGTCATCGCTCTGACCAGCGGATCAGGTGCTATCGAGGCCATCGCCGAACGGGCGCCCGACGCGGTACTCCTCGACATCCGGATGCCGGACGTCGACGGGCTCACGGTGTTGCGGCGGATCCGGGAACTCCCGGATCCGCCGGCTGTGTGCATGCTGACCACCTTCGACACCGACGAGCACCTCACCAGCGCCCTCCGGGCCGGTGCGGCGGGCTTCCTGCTCAAGGACACCGAACCCGAACACCTGGCACCGATGGTGCGCTTCATCGCCTCCGGCGGTGTCGCCCTCTCGCCCCGGCCGGGGAACACCGTCATCGACGGCCATCTCGCCCTGCATGGACGCCTGCCGTCGGGCGAACCCCGGCCGCAGCTGACAGAGCGCGAGCACGAAGTCCTGGGGCTGCTCGCCGAGGGGCTGACCAACACCGCCATAGCCGTCAAGACCTACACGAGTCTCAGCACCGTGAAGGAACATGTCAGTGCCATCCTGGCCAAGCTCAGAGCGACCAACCGGGTACAGGCCGCCCTGGCCGCCGAGCGCAACGGGCTCCTGGTGAACAACGTGCCGGACCGGGGACACGACGACCTCACCAGCCCGTCCACGCAATGACGCCGGGAGCCTGCCGGCTTCGCCACCCGTCACGGGATGGCAGGCAACTGCCAGGCCGAGCCTCGATCCGGACGGCATCCGCTCTCACAAGAAGGCCCAGGTCGGTGACCTGGGCCTTCTGCGTTGTCCCTGCGCGATGCCGCCGTATGACGAGGCGTCGCACGGCCGCGCCGGGTGTGGCCGGCTGTTACGGTTGCCCGCATGTGTTCCGTCATCCACAACCGGCAGGCCCTGCGCGACCGGTCGACGCGCTGACCGTGGTGCCGGCCGTCGCCGGCACCTGGTCCCACGTCCACCGTTCACCTCTGGATGACGAGGATCTTCACCATGCGCGCCGACTCGCGCCCCATTTTCGTATGTGTTCACGGCGGCTCCAGCAATGCCCGGGCCTGGGGCCCGTTGCAGAACGAGCTAGCCCTGCTCGGGTACCGTTCGCACGCCGTCGACCTGCCCGGCCACGGCGACCTCGCCGACACCCCTGCCGCCTACTACCGGCAGCCCCAGGACGTCACGGCGCTCGCCGCCGCACCCTCCGCGCTGCGGGGTGTCACGTTGGAGGACAACGTGCGCCACGTGGTGGACACCCTGCGGCGGCTCGCGGCCTCGGGCCCGATCGTCCTGGTCGGCAACAGCCTCGGCGGTCTGACGATCAGCGCCGTCGCCAACGCCGCACCGGAGCTGCTCGAGCGGGTGGTCTACCTCTCCGCGCTCTGCCTCGGCGACCCGGCCATGCTCACCGGGACGTGGGATGTGGCCGACGACGGCCTGCTGAACGCCGC
The DNA here is from genome assembly GCF_035989885.1 of Streptomyces sp. NBC_01232. Taxonomy (GTDB): domain Bacteria; phylum Actinomycetota; class Actinomycetes; order Streptomycetales; family Streptomycetaceae; genus Streptomyces. The sequence goes on along the minus strand of NZ_CP108518.1, from coordinate 4,480,992 downwards.
AGTGGCCCGGATCACCGTGCCGGGCGTACGCGATCCGGGCGTGGTCCGGCTGAACTGGCGGGCCGCCCACGCCGATCCGGACCTGTTCGCCGTGCTGAAGGCCGCCATCATGGCCGACTCGACCGACCACCAGTTCCGGCTGCTGCTCGACTCCCTGGACCCTGACGAGACCTACTCGGTGATGGAGCCGGGAGCGCTGGTCCGGGCCGGCACGTGGGGGCGGGTGCCGCACACGTACGTCCGGCTCTCCGCGGACCGGAGCCTTGCCCTGGCCGTCCAGGACCACATGATCCGCGCAGCGGACGCGCTGACCCCGCACAACCCCTTCGACGTGCACACCCTCGCGGCCTCGCACATCGGCTACTTCAGCCGGCCGCGGATCTTCGCGGAACTGCTGACGAGCCTCGTCTGAAGCGTCCCCCGCACCCCGGACGCCTGGGGTGCGGGGCCACCACCGGCCGTCGGCGGACTCCCGTGCCGGGCCGGCCGGCCGTGGGGCCTGGGTACCCTCGGCCCGTGGGAGATCGCGAGGAGTACGAGAGGTACCGGCGGGACCGGGCTGTGCTGGCCGCGGTCGGGGCTCATCTCGAGCCCCGGATCAGCCGGATCGAGGTGCGATTGCCCCGGCCCGTCGCTGAGGCTGCGGTCGCCGCCTGGGAACGTGAGGAACTGGGCGGGGCCTGCGAGGAGAGCCGCGAAGAGTACGAACTGCGCGAGGCCGCTGCCGAGCTGGCCTTCATAGGCATGGCGATCACCTCGGGCGGCGTGTGGGACACGGACGAGGTGATCGTCGACCTGGATGTCGTTCAGATCGCGGCGGCATTGCGGGCTGCCTGGTAGATCGGGCGGCCGCGGCGAAAGGTCGTCCGCCCCGGCGGACGCGGAGCCCCCGGCCGGGTCCGGGCCGTGAGCGGGCGCGCCGATGGGCCGGCTTTCGAGCCCGGCTCTGCCGTGACCGATCCCGGGGCCGATCCCGATACGACGGCAGGGCCCGGACCGCGCGTCGCGGTCCGGGCCCTGCCGTCGTGCGCCGCCGCCCTGCGGCGGCGGCGCGTCAGCTCTGTGCGGCGCTCTCGCCCGTCTGCCCGGCGGCCTCGGCCGCGGCGGCCTTCTCGCGCATCTTGCGCACCAGCTCCGCCTTCTGGTCGGCGGCGCCCCGGCGGTCGAGGTTGCGGTGCGGACCGTTGTTCTGCCGTTCGGCGCGCGACAGCCTCTTGCGCTGGCCGCCTCCCTGGCCCACGGGGTTGTTGATGTTCTTGCTCACGGTCATGGGTTCTCCCGGTCATGATGTGCAGTGATCTACGGATTCATCGGTGGGGGACGGGCGCGGCGACGTCGGAGGACGTCAGCGGGGCCCCGTCACGCGCTCACTCGTGAATCGGCGTCTGGAAGAACATGACAAAGACGTTACCCGGTTCCTCCGGCCCCGCACGCCAAGATCCTCGCCGCCCCCGCATCGGACGGACCTGCTGACGCCTGCCGCGGCCGGACCCGCCGCACCGTGCGGGCCAGGACGTCCACGGGGCCGTGGAGGGGCGGCTACGACCGGCTACCGGTGCCTCCCGACCGGCGGGTGGCCAGCACATGTCCCAGGTCCATCATGCTGAGGCCGAACATCAGGATGCCCAGCGGGACATGGAGCGAGGGCATGTGCGCGATGCCCAGCACCACCTGCACCGAGGCGAGTACGAGGAAACCGGACGCGTACAGGACGGGGCGCGGCGAGCCGCCGCCCGGCCGCCAGGCCAGGACCGCGGCGAGTACGTACAGCATCGAGGCGCCGTACATCACGCGTGAACCCACGTCGTGCAGTGTCGCGCCGTACGACGAGGACAGCAGGAGCCCGGCGGTCGCCGCCTGGAAGAAGATCGCCAAGGTCTGCACGGCTATCGCGACCTGGAGGAACGTGAATCGGCCCGGTACTGCCGTCGTCTGCGTGGCCATGGCGCGGCCCCCCTCATCTGCCTCGCGGCGGTGGATCGTCGGTGTCTCGGCAGTCCGACGACGTGGGGCCGCGAAATGTGAGGTGCCGCCGGCCTCACCGTTCGGGGCGGTGTTTCGTCGTAGTGCCGAGAGCCGGAACGGACGACACGAACAGGGAGCGGTAACGATCATGAACACCCCGTCCGGGGCAGGGCACGACGGCTTCGAGCCGGGCCTGAGCGCGATCGTCGGCGAGCGGCGCAAGCTGATCAACCTCGCCTACCGGCTGCTCGGTTCGCTGGCCGAGGCCGAGGACGCCGTGCAGGAGACGTACGCGCGCTGGTACGCGATGTCGCGCCAGCAGCAGGAGGCCATCGAGTCACCCGGTGCCTGGCTGACGACGGTGGCCGGCCGCATCTGCCTGGACGTGCTCGGCTCGGCGCGGGCCAGGCGCGAGCGCTACGTCGGCGAATGGATCCCCGAGCCGCTGCCCGACCGCACGGAGTGGATCAGCGGACGGGCGGGCGACGGCGGGACCGGAGGGCCGGTCGACCCCGCCGACCGGATCACCCTGGACGAGTCGGTGAACATGGCCTTCCTCGTCGTCCTGGAGGCGATGACACCGGCCGAACGCGTGGCCTTCATCCTGCACGACGTCTTCCGCTACCCCTTCGCCGAGATCGCCGAGGTCCTCGGCCGGACGCCCGCGGCCTGCCGGCAACTGGCGTCCTCCGCCCGCCGCCGCATTCACGCGGCGAAGGCCCCGGCGGCCCCGGCCGACCCGGTGGCCGCGACCGTCGGACAGGCGGGCCTGGTGCGGGACTTCAAGGAGGCGTGGGAGGCCAAGGACATCAAGGCACTCGTCGGACTCCTCGACCCCGACGCCACGTTGACCGCCGACGGCGGCGGACTGGTCGGCACCGTCCTGCGCCCGGTCGAGGGCAGCGAGCAGATCGCCCAGTACCTGATCCACATCGCCGACAAGGCCCCCGGCCTGACCCTGCTGGAACGGAAGGTCAACGGACGGCCCGGCCTGGTCGCCCAGCACTCCGGGGTCACCGTGACCGTGGCATCGTTCAGCCTCACCGATGGCCGCATCTCCCGCATCTGGGCGGTCCGCAACCCGGAGAAGCTCCGCCCCTGGACCGAGAACGGGCAGAGCTGAGCCGGCACCGGGGGCACGCCCCCGGCCCTGCCCTGCGCCCTGCCCTGCGCCCGGCCCGGCCCGGCCCGGCCCCACAAGCACTCACGTACGGGAGCCCACGAACATGCGCATCCGACTCCTTCAGGGCATCGCCCTGCTCGCCACCGGACTCCTCGCCGGCGCGTTCGGCTACGGCGCGGCCAACCTCGTCCCCACCTTCAACGCAGTACCCCTCGACATGCGGCTGTCGTTCCACGCCGAACTGATGAAGATGAACGGCATCACCGTGCAGGCCGCGATGGGGGTGTCGACAGTCTGCTCGCTGGCACTCGCCGCCCTGACGCGCGGCCGCACCCGGCTGCTCGCAGGTGCGGCGGGTCTGCTGACCCTCGCGTCCTTCCTGATCACCCGGTTCGGCAACGTCCCGATCAACGGCCGGATCAAGGAATGGGCGCGCACCTCGGCCCCGGCCGACCACGCGGAGATCCTGCGCCGCTGGGAGATGTTCAACGACCTCCGTACCGGTGCCGCCGTCATCGCGTTCGCGGTTCTGGTCTTCCTGGCCCTGGGTCCGCAGACCCGCGACCGACGCCCGGCCGGGCCCGGCACCGGGTGAAGTTCCCGCGGAGTGCCGCACTCGGGCATCCCGCCACCGCCACCGGGCCCGGTACGACGCATCCGGCCGCCGCCGGGCCGGTCACGGAACCTGTGGACGCGCCCGCACACATGGCCGATCATGACGGGATGTCACTGCGTACGCACGAGGCCGACGTGTTCGAGGGTTCCAGGGGCCGCCTGGAGGCGATCGCCTATCGGCTGCTGGGGTCGGCCGGTGACGCCGAGGACGCAGTGCAGGAGACGTTCCTGCGCTGGCACGCGGCGGACCGGGAGCTGATCGAGACGCCTGAGGCCTGGCTGACGAAGGTGCTCACCAACCTCTGCCTCAACCAGCTCACCTCGGCACGGGTCAGGCGGGAGACCTACGTGGGGCAGTGGCTCCCGGAGCCGGTCCTGGCCGGAGACCGGATGCTCGGTCCGGCCGACACGGCCGAGCAGCGCGAGTCGGTGTCCCTCGCGGTGCTCACCCTCATGGAGCGGCTGTCGCCCAACGAGCGCGTGGTGTACGTACTGCGCGAGGCGTTCGGGTACGCGCACCGCGAGATCGGCGAGATCCTCGACCTCACCGAGGCGAACTGCCAGCAGATCTACCGGCGCGCCAAGCAGCACCTCGCCAGTGACCGGGCCCGCACCGAGATCGATGCGGCCGCCGCGCGGAAGGTCGTCGAGGAGTTCCTCGCCGCGGCGCTCAGCGGCGACACCGAGCCGCTGATCCGGCTGCTCACCGAGGACGCGGTCACGGTGGCCGACGGCGGTGCCCGGGTTCCGGCCCGCAGGACCCCGGTCATCGGTGCGCTCGGCATCGCGCGGTACCTGCGGGGTCTGTTCCGGCCGGGTCTGGCCAAGCGGGCCCATGCGGGAGGCGGTGCCATCGTTGCCCATGCCGCCGTCGTGAACGGCGGTCCCGCCGCTCTGATCACGGCCGGCGAGCGGATTCTGGGCGTCATCTCCCTCGCGCCCACGCCCGAGGGCGTCGGCGCGATCCAGATCCAGGTCAACCCCGACAAGCTGGAACGCATCACGCGCCAGTGGGCGGCTGCCGGCCCCCATCACCCCCTCACCCAGGTGATGTGACCCACGTCACTTTCGAAAGATGTCAGGGATCGCGCGGCTGTCCGGTTCAGGAGGTGAGTCCAACCGGATAGGGAGCCAGCCATGAAGCACCGCATTGTCGTCCTCGGAGCCGGGTACGCCGGAGCCATCGCCGCCGGTCGCCTCGCCAAGCGGCTGCACCGCGACGACGTCGAGATCACCGTGGTCAACGGCGACCCCGAGTTCGTCGAGAGGGTCCGTCTGCACCAGCTCGCGAGCGGCCAGGACCTGCCGCCGCGCCGGCTGCGCGACATCTACGCGGGCACCGGCGTGCAGTTCCGGGCGGCGCGGGTCACCGCCGTCGACGTGGACCGCAAGAACGTCGATCTCGCCGACGAGCACGGCGCCGGGACCCTCGGCTACGACACCCTCGTGTACGCCCTGGGGAGCACCGCCACCGACCACGGCGTCCCCGGCGTCGCCGAGCACGCCCACGACGTCGCCGGGAAGCAGGGCGCACTGCGGCTGCGGGCGCGGCTGGCCGAGCTGGCGCCGGGCGGGACCGTACTGATCGCCGGCGGCGGGCTGACCGGCATCGAAGCGGCCACCGAGATCGCCGAGGCGCGCCCGGACCTCGAGGTCGCCATCGCCGCCCGCGGCGGCGTCGGCGACTGGCTCAGCGACAAGGCCCGGCGCCACCTGCGCGGCGCCTTCGAACGGCTCGGCATCACGGTCCACGAGCAGGCCGACATCACGTGCGTCGGAGCGAACGGCGCGGTCACCGCTGCGGGCGGGGAGATCCCGGCCCAGGTGACCGTGTGGACCGCCGGCTTCGCCGTGCACCCGATCGCGGCAGCCACCACGCTGGAGGTCTCCGACACCGGACGGATCGTCGTCGACGCCACCATGCGTTCGGTGTCCCACCCCGACGTGTACGCAGTCGGCGACGCCGCGCTCGCCGAGGGCGCGGGCAACAAGGCGCTGCGGATGTCCTGCGCCACGGCGACCCCGATGGCATGGCAGGCCGCGGACGCGCTCGCCGCGCGGCTGACCGGCCGGAAGGTCCCCGAGACCACGATCGGCTACAACGCGCAGTGCATCAGCCTCGGACGCCGCGACGGGATCCTCCAGAAGGTGACCCCCGACGACCGGGTCAAGCCCACGGCCGTCACGGGCCGGGCCGGTGCCCGCCTCAAGGAGCTCATCTGCTCGGGCGCGGCCTGGAGCGTCTCCCACCCGACCCTGATGCTGCCGAGCCGCCGCCACCGCATCGTGACGACCGCCGAAGCCCGGCCCCGGCCCGTCGCCCGGTGAAGCGGTCACGCGCCGGCGGGGGAACCGGGCGTGTCGGGGGTGTCGGGGAGCGTGGATCGGGCCGCTCGGACGATGGCGGTCGCGGCGCGGGACGCGGCCAGGACCGGGGCGGTGCTGCGCGCGGCGCGGCCGAGCATGAAGGCGCCCTCCAGCAGGGCGATCACCGAGCTCGCGGTCTCGTGCGCGGCGGGCTCGGTGAGGCCTCCGGCGGCGTAGAAGGCGGCGAGGCCGTCCGTCCAGCTCGCGAACACCTCGGCGGTGGCCAGGCGCAGCGGTTCGTGGGTACTGGCCACCTCCAGCGCGACGGTGGCGATGGGGCACGGGTCGGCGAAGTCGAGCTCCTGGAGGGTCTGCGCCGCGGCAGTGAACGCGTCGCCCGTGACGGCGGCCATGTCCCGGGCACCGTCACGGCCTCCGTCCGGGGATGCGTCCGGGGCCCCGTCGGGGGAGGCGAAGAGTTCGGCGATCAGCACGAGGTAGGCCGCGCCGGACGTACGGATCACCTCCTCGCCCAGCTGCGATTTGCCGCCGGGGAAGAAGTGGTAGGCCGAGCCGTACGGCGCATCGGCGGCCGCGACGATCTGCTTCATGCCCGTCGCCGCATAGCCCTGGCGCCGGAACAGCTCGGTCGCGGCCGTGACGATGCGCTGCCTGGTGTCGCCCGTGGTCCTCACGCTCGCTAGTCTCTCACTAGATCGGTCTATCTAGTCGGAGGTAGCACCTTGTCCGAGATCGAGCTGAGCGCAGGCGTCATCGACTACACGGACACGGGCGGCGACGGCGAGGTCGTGGTGCTCGTCCACGGGCTCGGGTTCGACGGGTCGGTCTGGGACGCGGTGGTGCGGGAGCTGCGCGGGGACTTCCGCGTGGTGGTGCCCGTACTGCCGATCGGCAGCCACCGCAGGCCGATGCGGCCGGACGCGGACCTTTCGGCGCAGGGGGTCGCCGCGGTACTGGCCGAGTTCCTGGAGCGCCTCGGCCTGCACGGTGTCACCCTGGTCCAGAACGACGCGGGCACCGCCCAGCTCCTGGTGGGGGTGCGCGACGAACGCATCGGCCGCCTCGTCCTCACCTCGTGCGAGGCGCTGGAGAACTACCCGCCGGGTGCCCAGGGCAGGACGCTGCACGCGGCGAGCCGGATCCCGGGCGGCCTGTTCCTGCTGCTGCAGTCCTTCCGCGTCCCCTTCCTCGTACGGATGCGGAGCTCGCTGGGCGGGATGGCGGCGCGGCCGATCCCGTACGCGCTCGTGCGGCGCTGGTACCGGCCCCTGCTCACCCACCGCGCGATCCGCCGGGACATCGCCAAGTTCTGCCGCAGCACCGAGAAGGACACCTACCTGCGGGCCGCGGAGAGGCTCACGGGCTTCGACCGGCCCGCGCTGGTCGCCTGGGGAGCCGAGGACCGCATGATGCCGCCGGCGACGGGCCGCCGGCTCGCCGGGCTGCTGCCGCGGGGGCGGTACGTGGAGATCCCCGGGGCGGGCACCCTCGTCCAGCTGGACAACCCCGGCGCCCTCTGCGCGGAGCTGCGCCGCTTCATCGGGGAGAACCCCACGGAGGCCGCCAAGTGACCCCACCCGAAACGGCCGTTGCGGTCACCTGGACCCCGGGCGACACCACGGTCCGATGGAGCGGCCCCGCCGGGGACGTCGAGAAGGCGTACGAGCTGCCGCCGCAGGACGTCCTGGCGTGGCGAGAGCGGGGCGAGACGCTGGTGCTGGTGGTCGAAGCGCTGGACCCCACGCCCTTCACCCGGTCGGACAACGCGGTGGTGCACCGCGCCGACGGCTCGGAGCTGTACCGGCTGCGGCCGCCCGGCGACCTGCTGCGGGACCCGAACGACGTGCACGGCTTCCACCTCGCCCTTTTGCAGGACGAGCGGCCGTTGCTCATCGTCGTCACGCGCAACGCGGGGGACTTCCAGGGCCGGATCGACCTGGACACCGGCGAGATCGTGGAGATCAACACCTGGCGCTGAGGTGCGGATGTGCGCGCCGCCCGATTTCGCCGAGCTGGTCGAGGGCGCCGGCACGGACGGGCCGACGGTGGCCGCCCGGTTGCTGCCCGACGCCGCCGGCGCCGCCGGAGCGGGCCGGGAGGCGCGGCCCGAGCCCGCGTGAGATCCGCCCACCGTGACCCCGGGCTGCCGTGCCGGAGCCCGCGGCCGGGTGGCCCGGCGGATCAGCCGGCGGCCCGCTCGACGAGCGCGGCGATCAGTGTCTCGTCGGCCGGGGTCAGCTTCGTCAGGGCGTACGAGGTCGGCCACATCGTGCCCTCGTCCAGGTTCGCCGGGTCGCTGAAGCCGAGGGTGGCGTACCGGCTCTTGAACTTCTGCGCGCTCTGGAAGAAGCAGAGGACCTTGCCGGCCTTGGCGTACGCGGGCATCCCGTACCAGAGCTTCGGGGAGAGGTCCGGGGCGGCGGCCCTGATGATGGCGTGGAGCCGTGCCGCGAGGACGCGGTCCGCGTCCTCCATCTCGGCGATCTTCGCGAGGACCTCGGCCTCCGGGTCGGGCTTGGCGGCACGTGATCCGCGGCGCCCGGCGGCCCTCAGCTCCTTGGCACGCTCCTTGATCGCGTCCCGTTCCTCGTCCGTGAAACCGTCGGCCTGCTCCTCGACCGCGCCGGTGTCCCCCGTCGACGTCTGCGTGCCCTTCATGTGCGCGTTCCTCTCTCGCGAAGCTCGATGGCCGATGGCCGATGACCGATGCTCGATCGGGTGGTGCGGGTCGGGGATCAGGCGGTGGGAGCCGGTACCGCGGCCTCCCAGGCGAAGCCGTCCGGGTCGGTGAAGGTCCCGCCGGTGCCGCCGATCACGAGCCGGTGGGAGCCGGAGCCGTCGATCGGGACGCCTACGTCCTTGGCCAGGGCGCGGCGCCCGTACAGCGCCAGCTTGAAGGGGCTCGACGGGGTGGCGAACTCGACGTACTTGCTGCCGAAGCTCTTGGCCACGGCGAGGCCGTGGCCGACGTAGAACTGCTTGCTGGCGGACACGTCGGCCGCCCCCAGCAGGAGCACGACGTCGTCGATCCGCCCGGTGGCCGGACCGCTGTCCCGCTTCGCGGACGTCGCGAGCTTCCAGATCGTCCCGTCCGGGGCCCGCACGATCGCGGCGTAGCCCCAGAACGACTTCGAGGCGGGCTTCAGGGTGGTGGCCCCGGCGGCGAGGGCGGCGCCGGCGAGGGCGTCCACATCGGCCGGCCGGGGGACGGTGAGCGAGAGCGCGAACCCGCGGAATCCGGTCGTCGGTGCTTCCGAGGCCCTGAGGCGGACCTGCACGTCGGGAGCGAAGGCGGTGTAGAAGCGGTGGGCGGCCGTGGTGTCGGCCACCTCAAGGGTGAAGGTCTCGGTGGAGGTCATGAACATCACGCTAGTTGTGGGGCCGGGGCGGATGCTTCTCGAATCCTGACCGGTTCGGCCGGCCGCCGGGCGGTGCGCGCGTAGGCGTCCGGAGCCGTGCTGGTCAGCTCGGTGAAACGGGTGCCGAAGATGCCCGGGGTCGCACAGCCGACGGCGCGGCCGACCTCGGTGACGGTGAGGTCGCCGCCCCGCAGCAGGGCCGTCGCGCGCTCGATGCGGCGCGCCGTCAGATAGGCGTACGGGGACGCGCCGTAGGCGAGCCGGAACTGGCGGCCGAGGTGCCCCGCCGCCATGTCCGCGGCGCGCGCGAGCTCCTCGACGTCGAGCGGACGCGCGTACTCCCGGTCGAGCCGGTCCCGGACGCGGCGCAGCCGCGCCAGGTCCAGCAGGTGTGCGGCCTCGATCCGTGCGCGTCTCCACGCGGGATGACACATGGATGGACCCCCTTCGTCGATGTGCGCGAACGGTTCAGCGGAGTTCTTGGATGCGGATGAGGTTGCCCGCGGGGTCGCGGAAGGCGCAGTCGCGGACGCCGTACGGCTGCTCGGTCGGCTCCTGGACGACCTCGGCGTCGCCTGCCTGGACCTTCTCGAAGACGCTGTCGAGGTTCTTGGTGGCGAGGAGGATCCAGCCGTAGGTGCCCTTCGCCATCATCTCGGCGATGGTGCGGCGCTCGGCCTCGGTGACCCCGGGGTCGACGGCGGGCGGCGCGAGGAGGATGCCCGTGCCGGGCTGGCCGGCGGGGCCGACCGTGATCCAGCGCATCTTGCCCTGGCCGACGTCGCTGCGGACCTCGAAGCCGAGGACGTCGCGGTAGAAGGCCACCGCGGCGTCCGGGTCGTCGTGCGGGAGGGTGCTCAGGTGAATGCTGATGTCCATGGGCGAACGGTAACTGCGCCTGTACGCAGGGCGCTTCTCGAATCCTGACCGATTCGGCCCCGTTGCCCCGGCCCCGGCCCGGCCCCGCCCGTGGACCGGCAACGGACCGGCCGCGGACCGGACCGGACCGCGTCGCGCCCGACGCCCGCCCCCGAGGAGGTGCCCCGGCCTCTTGATCACTAGGGGCTGCGGCCGGGCGGGGGACTGAGGATCGGGCTGCGGGGCGCCGTCGGCGCAGCTCAGGGCGATGTCTTCACCCGGCCGGCCCGAAGCCCGAATGATCTTCCCGATGTGCGGCGCCCGACGCGTCGGCATAGGTCTGTGCTCGTAGACGTCGCAGGCGTCCTGTGCCCCCGTACGTCCGGGGCACCCGCCGCTCCAGCACCTCTGGTGAGGAGTCACATGTCACGCATCAAGCGCCGGTCAGCGCACCGGGCCGCTCAACGGGCCGCGCACCAGGCCGCTCAACGGGCCGCAGGCCGGGCCACCCACCGGGCCGCGCTCTCCGTCCTCGCGGCCGCCGCCGCCCTGGTCACCGCATTCCCCGCCGTCCCCGCGGCCGCGCACGACGGCTCGGCCCGCCCCGAGGAAAGAGCCGCCCTCGGCGCCGAACACGCCCAGGAGCATACGAAGGTCCGCGAACAGCTCCTCAAGCTGGGCGGGTACTCCCAGCTCGCCCGCATCGACAGCCTGAACTCACTGACCCGGTCCCAGGCGGACGTGAACGCGCGCTTCCACCCCAAGGCGTTCGGGCAGTTCGCCGAGTACTTCCAGTCTCCGGACTTCGCCGCCCACATCGCCATGCTCCCGACCGGCAAGGTGCTGCTCTTCTCCTTCGAGCGCATGGAGACCGACCCGACCGAGGAGCCCGCGCCGACCAACACCCTGGGCAAGGCCAACGCCGGCCGCGCCTTCCTGTGGGACCCGCGCCGCGGCACCGGGGCGGACGCCTTCAAGAAGGTCACCCCGCCCGAGCTGGTCGTGCCGGACGGCACCGGCGAGAAGCGCCCTGCGCCCTTCTTCTGCGCCGGCCACGCCTTCCTGCCCAACGGCATGCTCGGCGTCTTCGGCGGCAACCTCGGCTACGGCGGCGGCGCCGGCGCCAAGCTGTCGCTGGTCTTCGACCCGTGGACCGAGGGCTGGTCCGTGAACAAGGACATGGAGGTCGGCCGCTGGTACCCCTCCGTGGCCACCGCCCCCGACGGCCGCCTGCTGATCATGTCCGGCCACACCGACCAGGGCTGGGGCACCTCCACCTCCGTCATCGAGCGCTTCCCGGCCAAGAGCCACCCCGTCCCCTTCGAGAAGACGGTGATCCCGAGGGACGTCCCGACCGACACCCTGCGCGTGGACGCGCCGTTCGGCGCCGACAGCGACTACCCGCACCTGTTCACCCTGCGCGACGGCAAGGTGTACGGGCTGGGCCGCCACGCCACCCGCCAGTGGGCCTTCGACCCGGTCGCGGAGACCCGTACGGACCTGCCCGCGCGCCCCGACGGCGTCCACCGCGGCTACGGCTCCGCCGTGCCGCTGCCCGCGGGACTGCGCGGCCCCGACTCCGTCCTGGTCCTCGGCGGCGACCGGGACGACCCCAACACCTACCGGCTCACGAGCGGCGGCGCCTGGGAGAAGCAGCAGCCCCGCGCCTTCGGCCGTACGCAGGACGACACGCTGCTGCTCCCGGACGCGAGCCTGCTCACCGTCAACGGCGCCTACGGCATCCGGGACTACGGCAACGGCGACTACAACCCCAAGTCCGATCTGAAGTACCGGCAGATCGAGACCCGCAACGCGCTGGGCGAGTGGAAGCTGGGCCCGGCGCAGCGGCTGCCGCGCGGCTACCACTCCAACGCCGTCGTCCTCCCGGACGGCCGGGTCATGGTGACCGGTGACGAGCTGCAGCAGCTCGCCAACGACCCGAAGATCGACGACGACATGAACGGCAGCATCGAGATCTTCGAGCCGTCCTACCTGCACCGGGGAAACCGCCCGGTGCTGGACTACGCCCCTGAGGGACCGCTGCGGTACGACGCCGCCTTCACGGTGGGGACCTCCACGCCCGACCGGGTCAAGAAGGCCGTCCTGCTGGCCCCGACCACCGCGACGCACTCGCTCAACACCAGCCAGCGCCACCTGGAGCTGGGCATCGTGCACCGCAAGGGGAACATCCTGCGCCTGCAGGCACCGCCCTCGGCCAATGACGTCCCGCCCGGCTACTACATGCTCTTCCTGCTGGACGAGTACGGGGTGCCGAGCGCGGCCAAGTGGGTCTCCTTCAGGTAACCGCCGGACGCACCACAGCCCCGCATCGCAGCCCCGGGCCCGACGGCCCGGGGCTGCGCTGTGCCCGCGCTCCTGGGCCGCGGAGCGCGGCCGTCAGCGGTGGCGCAGCGCGTTCTGGGCGTCGACGTACTTGAGCATGAGGCGGGCGAAGTCGATGCGTTCGCGCTCGGTCCAGTCGGCCGTCACGTACTCGAAGGCCGCGCGCTGGTGCCGCCGGAAGCGGTCCATCATGTCCCGGCCCTCGGGGCTGAGGTGAAGGATCGTGCGGCGGCCGTCCTGCTGGGAGGCGGCGCGGACGAGGTATCCGGCCGAGATGCTGTCGGACACCATGCGGCTGGCGACCGAGGGGTCGACGGCCAGGTACTCGGCGACGGCGCCGACGGTGATCTCGCGGCCGTCGCCCTGTTCGGCCTCCAGGACGATGTTGAGGACCAGGGTGCGGCTCAGGTCCTTCTGGGAGATCGGGTTCTCGACCTCCAGGAGCGAGGAGCGCCGCAGCTTCCCGAAGGCCGGGCCCACGGCGTCCAGCAGTTCCTCGTCGGTCGCCGGCTCGTGCTTCGTCATGCCCCTCATCGTACATACGTGAGTCTCTGCAGGCATGTGTTGACATGAAAACGTGTGCATGTAAGCATGCATATGCGACCACGAATGAATGGAGTTTCTCGTGACCGTCCTCATCACCGGCGCCCGTGGCACGGTCGGCCGCGCGGTCCTCGACCGTCTGCACTCCGCCGGCCTGCCCGTCCGCGCCGCCAGCGCCCGCCCCGCCGAACTGACCGTCCCGGCGGGGGTCGAGACCGTCGAGCTCGTCCTCGACCGGCCGGAAACCTTCGCCGCCGCGCTCCGCGGGATCCGCCAGGTGTTCCTCTACCCCCAGCCCGCCGGCATCCACGACCTGGTCAAGGCCGCCGAGGCCGCCGGGGTCGAGCACGTCGTCCTGCTGTCCTCGGCGTCGGTGCTCGCCCCCGGCGCCGAGAGCGACCCGCTCGCGCGCCACAGCCTCCAGGTCGAGCGCGCCCTCGCCGGCTCCGGTCTCACCTGCACCTTCCTGCGTCCCGACGCCTTCGCCAGCAACTCACTGGGCTGGGCCCGGACCATCGGCCGGTCGGCGGCGGTCCCGCTCGCCTACCCGGACGCGCAGATCGCGCCCATCCATCCCGAGGACATCGCCGACATCGCAGTGGAGGCCCTGACCGGCGGCTCCCTCACCGGCCGCTCGCTCACCCTGACCGGCCCCGAATCGCTCACCTTCCGCGCGCAGCTGGCCGCCCTCTCGCAGGCCCTCGACCGCCCGGTCCCGGTCGAGCACATCACCCGCGCCGAGGCGGAACAGCAGATGGGCCGTCACATGCCGGCCCCGATGGTCTCCTCGCTGCTCGACCTGTGGGAGGCCGCCGACCACGGACCCGCGCCCCTCGGCGACACCACCGAGACCCTCCTCGGCGTACCCGCCCGCACCTACCGGCAGTGGGCCCGCGAGAACGCGGACGCCTTCACCGGCCACTGACCCGCCGACCGGCGGCCCCCCAGAAGGAGCAGGACATGAAGCAGGACACGAAACGGGACGTGGAGCAGGGCGTGAAGCCCATCGGCTACTGGCTGAACCGCACGGACCGGGCCCTGACCGCATCCATGGACTCCGCGCTCGCCGCGTTCGGTCTCACCCGGCTCGGCTGGCAGGTCCTCAACGCCGTCCGGGACGACGCGCGAGCCACCGACGCCGGCCTTGCGACCGCCCTGGCCGTCGGCGACGGCACCTCGGCCCTGTCGGCCACCGTCGCGGCGCTCCTCGCCGACGGCCGGCTGACCCGCCCCCGGCCGGACCGCCTCGCCCTGACCGACGACGGCCGCGCCCTCCTCGCCGAGGCCGCGCGCCGGATGGGCGCCTTCCGCGAGCGGTCGGCGCGGGGGATCACGCGCGAGGAGTACCTCACCGCCGTCTCGGTCCTGGAGCGCATGACCCACAACGTGGAGGCGGGACCGGAGCGGTGATCCGCCCCGGCCCCTACGGCCCCGGTGTCACAGGCCCGCGAGCTGCGTCCCGCGCCCGGCCGTGACCGGCCGCGAGGAGCCCTTCGGACCGCGCAGGATCGTGAGGGCGATGGCCAGAGCGGCCAGGATCAGGGCGGCGCCGACCGCGAAGGCCAGGTGGTATCCGCCGGTCAGGGCCTCGGGGACGGGACGGCCGGACGCGGTGAGGGACTCGGTGCGGGCGGCGGCCAGGGTGGAGAGGACCGCGATGCCCAGCGCCATGCCGATCTGCTGGGTGGTGTTGAAGAGGCCGGAGGCCAGGCCCGCGTCGGCTTCCTTCGCCCCGGACATGCCCAGCGATGTCAGGGCGGGGAGCGCGAGGCCGAACCCGGCGGCGAGGAGCATCACCGGGAGCAGGTCCGTGAGGTAGTCGGCCTGGTCGGCCCGTCCGGGTACGCGGGTCAGCAGGCCGAGTACGCCGACCAGCAGGACCAGACCGGCCAGCAGCACCCTGCGCTCGCCGAAGCGGGAGTTCAGCCGGGCCGAGACCGTGAGGGACACCAGTCCGATGACGGCGGCGGCCGGCAGCATCGCGAGACCGGTCGCGGAGGCGGAGTACCCGAGCACGTTCTGCATGTAGAGCGCGACGAGTATCTGGAAGGAGAACAGAGCGGCGACCATCAGCATCTGGACCAGGTTGGCGCCGAGGACGCTGCGGGAGCGGAAGATCCGCAGCGGCATGAGCGGATTGCGTGCGGTGGCCTGGCGGACGAGGAACCCGGCGAGCAGGGCGAGCGCGAGGGCGCCGAGGCCGAGGGTGCGGGCCGAACCGGCCCCGTATGTCTCGATCTTGACGACCGTGTAGATCCCGAGCATCAGGCCCGACGTGACGAGCAGCGCGCCGAGGGCGTCCGCGCCCGCCGTAAGGCCCAGCCCGCGGTCGCCCGGCAGGGCCGGGAGGGCGATGAGGAACACCGCGATGCCGATGGGCAGATTGATGAAGAAGATCCAGTTCCAGGTCAGCGCGTCGGTGAGGACACCGCCGAGGACCTGTCCGAGGGAGGCTCCGGCCGCGCCGGTGAAGCTGAAGACCCCGATGGCGCCGGCCCGTTCGCGCGGTCCGGTGAAGAGCGTGACGAGGATGCCGAGACTGACGGCGGAGGCCATCGCGCTGCCGGCGCCCTGCAGGAAACGGGCCGCTATCAGCATCTCGGGCGAGGTGGCGAAGCCGGCCAGCAGCGAGGAGGCGGTGAACACCGCGGTCCCCGCGAGGAACATCCGCTTGCGGCCGATCAGGTCACCGAGGCGGCCGGCGAGCAGGAGCAGCGAGCCGAAGGCGATGAGGTAGGCGTTGACGACCCAGCTGAGCCCGACCGGAGTGAATCCGAGGTCGCCCTGGATGGCGGGCATCGCGACGGTCACGATGCTGCCGTCGAGGACCGTCATCAGCATCCCGGTGGCCAGGACGCCCAGGGCCGGCCGGCGGGAGCGCGAGAGAGAGGGGGAAGGGGGCGGGGCGGTGGTGGGCACGGCGATCTCTCCTGTCGTCGGGAGGCAACAAGAGAGACCGTAACAGATAGTTCCGTTGCAGACTATCTTTTACGGATCCAAGCTGGGCGGGCGCTTCACGAGCACCCTCGACTACCCTTTCTGACGGGCCCGCCGGGCCGGACGCGCACCTTCGACCGGCGTCTCCAGATGCCCCGTGACCAGCCGGTTCAACGCCCGGAGCAACATCTCGCGCTCGTCCTCGGGCAGGGCGCCGAGGGCACCCTCGTGAACCCGGTCGACGATCTTCTGGCTCTCCTTCGCGACCTTCACCCCCTCCTCGGTCACGGCGATGACCCGCGCCCGCCGGTCGGTACTGGAAGGCCGGCGCTCGGCCAGACCGGCCTTCTCCAGCGCGTCGACGGTCACCACCATCGTGGTCTTGTCCATGTCGCCGATCTCGGCGAGCTGCGCCTGGGTGCGCTCCCCCTCCAGGGCGTGGACCAGGACGCAGTGCATCCGCGGGGTGAGCCCGATCTCGCCGAGCCGCGCGCTCATCTGCGTCCGCAGCACGTGACTGGTGTGGTCCAGGAGGAAGGACAGGTCCGGTTCGGTGCGCGTGGGTGCCATGGCCGTCATGCCTGCCAGGGTAACCAGGATCGATCCGTCGCGGATTATCGGCAACCGGACCACTCGCGCGCCCCGGGCGTCAGGCCAGGATCTTGGCCTTGGCCCGGTCGAATTCCTCCTGGGTGATGTCGCCCTTGTCCTTGAGCGCGGAGAGTTTGTGCAGCTCGTCCGCCGAGCCGCCGCCGCTCCCGGCCGTCCTCTGCACGTAGGAACGGAAGGCCGCCTGCTGCTCCTCGGCCTGCTTCCGGTCCCGTTCGTGCATGCTGTGCCCGCGGACGATCAGGTACACGAAGATGCCGAGGAACGGCAGCACCAGCACCAGGATGAGCCAGCCCGTCTTCCCCCAGCCGCCAAGGGTGTGGTCACGGAAGATGTCCGTGATGACCTTGAAGAGGAGGAAGAACCACATGACCCACAGGAAGAACCACATCATCGTCCAGAAGAAATTGAGAAGCGGGTAATCGTCCATGCCCGACTCCGATCATGCGCGTGGTCCTTCATTCATACAGGCGGCCCCGGCGGTCCGCATGCGGAGGACCGGCTCCGGTCGCGCGACGGACTCCGGGCCGTTCTCCTGAAGGCATGGAACGCAACGCAGCCGATCAGCGCCGGCGCGTCCTGCTGGGCCACCTGCTGCGCTCGGTGCTCTCGGTCGCGCTCCTCACGGGGCTCTACTACGTGGCGCCCCTGGAGGGCGGGTTCGGTATCACCACCGTCATGACGCTCGTGCTCGGCCTCGTGGTCTTCGGGCTGCTGACGGCCTGGCAGATCGCCGCCGTCGCCCACGCGCAGTTCCCGCGGATGCGCGCACTGGAGGCGCTGGCCACCGGTGTACCGCTGTTCCTGGTGCTGTTCTCGGCGACGTACTACCTGCTCGCCGCACAGGACCCCACCTCCTTCTCGGAGCCGCTGACCCGCACGGACGCCCTCTACTTCACGATCACCACCTTCGCCACCGTGGGATTCGGGGACATCGTCCCCACCACCGAGGGCGGCCGGGTGCTGGTCACCTTCCAGATGGTCGCCGACCTGATCCTCATCGGAGTGATCGCCAAAGCGCTCGTCGGCGCGGTCAAAATCGGCATCCACAGGCGCAGTTCGCCGCCCCCCGGCCCGGACGACGAGCCCTGAGCGGCGAAGTGCGCCCCCGAGGTGGACCATCGAGGAAGCGGAAAGGAAGTGAGCCATGCCGCAGTCGCGCCCTCGATCCGAACCGCCCCCCGGCGGAACGCAGCCGCAGGAGGCCGACGTCCTCAGGCAGACCCTCCGCAGCCCCGGCTACCTCAAGCTGCTGATCTTCTGCGGGCTCATCAGCATCCCGGTCTCCCTCGCGTCGTTCTGGTTCCTCGCGGCGCTGCACAAGATGGAACACCTGATGTGGACGGACCTCCCCGAGGCCCTGGGCTGGGACGCCCCGCCGTGGTGGTGGCCGCTCCCCCTGCTGCTCGTCGCCGGCATCGTGGTCGGCCTGGTCGTCCCGCACATGCGCGGCAACGGCGGTCACCTCCCCGCGGCCGGCCTGCAGACCGGCGGGGCCTCGGCCTCCTACCTTCCCGGCGTCGTGATCGCGGCCGTGGCCAGTCTGCCGCTCGGCGCGGTGCTGGGCCCGGAGGCCCCGCTGATCGCCCTCGGCGGCGGGCTGGCCCTGCTGTTCCGCAACCTCTCGCAGGCGCCCGTGACCCCGCAGGGCACCGCCCTCGTGGGCGCGGCCGGCGCCGCCGCCGCCATCGCCACGATCTTCGGGAATCCGCTGATCGCCGCGGTGCTGCTGATCGAGGTGGCGGGCGTGGGCGGGCCGCAGCTGTTCGCGGTGATGCTGCCGTCCCTGCTGTCCGCCGGGGTCGGCGACCTGGTGTTCACGGGTCTCGGCCGCTGGACCGGGCTGCCGGTCGGCAGCCTGAAGCTCGATCTGGGCGTCCCCGTGCCCCACCTGGACGTGCCCGACGTGCTCTGGGCGGTTGCCATCGCCGCGGCCCTCGCGCTCGCCCTGCACCCCATACTGACCGGGGCCCGCCTGATCGCCGCGTACGTGCTCGAGCGGCCCCTCCTGCGCACCGTCCAGTGCGCCCTGGCCGCCGCGGCCTGCGCCAGCCTCTACGCGCTCATCACCGGGCTCTCGCCCGCCGATGTCACCGGGTCGGGGCAGGCGGCCATCGGCAAGCTGGCCGCCGACCCGCACTCCTGGGGCGTGGGCGCGCTGATCGGCATCCTCCTCTTCAAGGGCGCCGCTTACGCCATCTGCCTCGGCAGCCTGCGCGGTGGCCCCGTCTTCCCGGCGCTCTGCCTCGGCGCCGTCGCGGGAGTCCTGCTCGGGCCGCTGCCCGGTCTCGGCATCGTGCCGGCGATGGGGGCGGGAATGGCGGCGACCGCCGCCAGCGCGCTGCGGCTGCCGGTGAGCAGCGTGGTGATGGTCGTCCTGATGCTCGGCGGCACCGCGATGATCCCGGTCGTGATCATCTCGGCCGTGGTCGCCTTCGTCGTCACCGAGCTGCTGCCCGTGGGGCCCCCGATCCCCGAGCTGCCCCCCGTACCGGCCACGGCCGCGGCGCCCGCGGCGGAGTAGTCGACGGCCCCGGCCGACACGCAGGACCCCGCCCGGCTTCCCGGGCGGGGTCCTCCCGTACGCGGGTGCGGGAGCGACCGGCAGATCGGCCGGTCAGCACCGCAGCAGGCGGCGCAGCCGCACGGCGGACACCGCACCGTCGCGCGCGCATGCGTACGGGGTGGGTCCGCCGACGGGCAGACCCACCCCACAGGTACAACAGGCCGGCGCGCTCCCTACGGCCGGATGTTCTGGTTCAGGTGGAACAGGTTCTCCGGGTCGTAGGCGCGCTTCACCGCCACCAACCGGTCGTAGTTGCCCTTGTAGTTGGCCCGGATCCGGTCCTGGTCGTCATCGGCCATGAAGTTGATGTAGCCGCCCTCCTCGGAGTGCGGGGCGGTCGCCTCGTAGTAGTCGCGCACCCAGGCCGTACCCGCCTCGTTGGTGTCCGGGTCGGGCCACATCCCGGCTATCACCGTGGCGAACGAGGCGTCGCGGTACGCGAAGGACGTCGCGTCCGGTGCGACGCGGTGACAGGCGCCGTTGATCGGGTAGATGTGGACCGTCGAGTTCACGGCGGGCAGGCCCGGCGCGTGCCGCACGTGCGCCTCGATCGCGGCGTCGCTGAGCTCGGACACGAAGTTGGCCTTCCAGTAGTGCTGGAGACCGGGCGGCACGAGCGCGTCGAAGGCGCTGTTGAGCGCCGGGTACGGCATCGGGCCCACGTGCTCGGCGACCACCGGCGCGAAGTCGTGGAAGGCGCGCAGGGCGCGCTCCCCCTCGTCGAGCGGCCCCGACCAGCACGCCACGATCAGCGCGAACGTGTCGCCGTGCCGGTCAGCCGGGATGAACGGGAGCGGCGGGGCGATCTGGAAGGCCGGGAACCCGCCGAGTTCCTCCGGCGCACCGGCGATGTGGTCGGCGAAGGAACGCAGCACGGTGGGGGCGTCCTCCAGCTCGAAGAGCATCGGCCCGCCGTAGATGTCCTTGACGGGGCTCAGCCGGTACTCGAAGGAGGTCACCGCGCCGAAGTTGCCCCCGCCGCCGCGCAGCGCCCAGAAGAGGTCCGCGTTCTCCTCCTCGCTCGCCACGACGAGCCGGCCGTCCGCGGTCACCACATCGGCCGACACCAGGTTGTCGCAGCTCAGACCGAGCCCGCGGGCCAGATAGCCGATGCCGCCGCCGAGGGTGAGCCCGCCGATGCCGGTGGTGGAGATGATCCCGCCGGTCGTGGCCAGTCCGAAGGGGTACGTGGCCGCGTTGAAGTCGCCCCAGGTCGCTCCGCCCTCCGCGCGGGCGGTGCGCCCCGCGGCGTCGACGCGGACGCCCCGCATCCCGGACAGGTCGGCCACCACGCCACCGTCGCAGGTGCCGAAGCCGGGCACGCTGTGCCCGCCGCCCCGCACCGCGAGGTCGAGCCCGTTCTCGCGGGCGAAGTCGACCGCGGCCATGACGTCGCCGGCGTTGGCGCAGTGCACGACGGCGGCCGGTCTCCGGTCGATCATGGCGTTGTGGACCTTGCGCGCCTCGTCGTAGGACTCGTCGTCCGGGGTGACGACCGCCCCGCGTACCCGTTCCCGCAATTGGTCGATCGAGAGCTTGCCCATGGCCATCGCTCCTCGTGCATCACGTCGTTCCGCGCTGCGTCGCGCTACGGCAGCAGGTGACTGAAACCCACCTCGAAGTGTTCGACCGAGACGATCCGCTGGCCCTCGCGCTGCGCGGTCTCCTCACGGATCCGGGCGGCCTGCTCCTCGCTGTCCCTCATGGTCCGTTCGTCGTCCCACAGGGTCAGCGACTTGGCCACGCCCGTGGCCCGGTCGACGAGGTAATAGACCCCCCGGAAGCCGGGAACGTCCTGGACCTGCCTGACAATCGCCTCCGAATTCGCGCTCACGTCTCCCTCCGCGGGGACCGGTGATCCCTGGTAGGTGCTCAGCCTCGCGAACATCTGCGGCAGTCCTTCCTCGCAGGGCCGCCGGTCGGGGAACAGGCGGCTCCACGACAAGGGTGCTCCGGCGCGCCGCAGCCCGCATGCCGGAGCGGCGCGACAATGGTGGGGAAGGGCGCGTGCGCCCTTGCTCTGCCGTAGCTGCAGCCGTAGCCGTAGCCATTGCCGAGAGGCGGGACGTCGAGGTGCCGTACATAGCTGTGACCGCCCTGAGTCATGTCGGGCTGGTGCGCGAGCACAACGAGGACAGCCTCGTCATCGGGCCGTGGACCCTGTGCGGGACCGTGACCCAGAATCCCCAGACACTGGTCTTCCCCTTCGGCAGACCGCTCGTCGTCGCCGTCGCGGACGGTCTCGGCGGCCAGCCGGCCGGCGAGGTGGCCAGCGAACTGGTGGTACGCCAGCTCTCCTCGCTCGGGTCCACGCTCGACGGCCCGGAGGCCGTCGGTGACGCGCTGAACCTCTGCAATCGCGCCGTGTACTCGGCCACCGAGGGGCGGCCGGAACTGGCCACCATGGGGACCACGGTCGCCGGGGCCCTGGTCCTGGCGGATTCGCTGCTGGCGTTCAACGTCGGCGACAGCAAGGTGTTCCACGCGGCGCAGGACGGACTGCTCCAGGTCAGCGTGGACGACAGCCCGCCGCCGCTGCCCGGGCACCGCACCACCTCCGCGGTCACCCAGGTCCTCGGCGGCAGCCGCCGATACGACGAGATCACCCCCCACGTCGCGGCCTTCCCGGTGACCGAGGGCGATCGCTACCTGGTGTGCAGCGACGGGCTGACCGACCCGGTGACGAACGAGGAGATCGAGGCGCTGCTGCGGGTGCACGACGACGGCCGGGCCGCCTTCGAGCTGTGGAAGGCCGCCATCGACGCCGGCGGCCCCGACAACATCACGCTGGCACTGCTGCGCATCGGCGCCTAAGGGCTGTCCCGTAATCCGCGGTGGGTCAGCGCACGGCGTCAGATGCGGTGCATCGCAAGGCGGAGGGTCGTACTCATACCGGGCGTATTCGGGCGATCCGACAACGCAGCGAGGTGCCGTAGCTGGCGTCGTGCGCCCGCCGGGGATTGCGGGACAGCCCTTAGGCCGTCTCTTTCGGATCTTGCTCCCCCGGCTACCGCTGGGAGGTGCCCCCGGGCCCGCGCTGCCCGGCAAGATCCGAAAGAGACGGCCTGGAGGGTCAGGGGCCGGGGCCGTGTCAGGGCGTCGTCGCGCTCTTGGTGTAGAAGTCGCCGAGGTCCCGCACGTCCACGGAGGCGTTGACGACGAGGCCGGCGGCCTTCGACGTGTGGCGCTCGACGAGCTCCAGCACCGACCGGGTCAGGCGCGACTTGGTCTGGGGCGTGCGACCCCTGGCGATGGCCAGCTCGACGTGGATGACCACCGACCGGCCGTCGGTGCCCTCCCCGACGACGGACTCCTCCAGGCGGTGGAAACGCGTCTTGCAGTTGCCGATCGCGGTGTCGAGGATCTCGGCGGCCAGCGCGTGCAGTTCGAGCGCGAACGCCCGCCGGTCGAAGGCGCCGGTCAGCGAGTCCGAGTAGTCGACGACTGCGTGGGGCACGGGGTTCTCCCTGCTCTGCCGGATACGGGGCAACGGGCCCCGGTCCCCCGCCCGTTGGCGGGGGCACTGCGACGGTATCCGAGCCGCCCCCGACGACGCCGGCCACTCGCCGGACCCCGTCGGCCGGTCGTGAGCCGTCACGGCCGCCGTCCCGTGCCGGCGGGCATGCTTCCACGGAATAACCCCGGGCGTTCATATGATTTCCGGGTCCGGAAATCACCTGCTGCGCGTCCGGAATTACCGATCGGACGCGCGGAGATTTCCGCTGCCAACGGTACCTGCTGTGCTACGGTGACGTCCGTTGCAGTTGTGGTTCCCAAAAACTTACAAGTGCTCTCACCGGATTTTCCGATGGGTGCACTTTTTATTTCCGGTGCATGCAGTGAAATCTACTCGTTCCGGTCGGGGCAATCATCACGGCGACACCGGGCCCGCACAGTGCGGATCCGGGCACTGCCCCAAAGGAGAATTCATATGGCATCTGGCACCGTGAAGTGGTTCAACGCGGAAAAGGGCTTCGGCTTCATCGAGCAGGAGGGTGGCGGCGCCGACGTCTTCGCCCACTACTCGAACATCGCCTCTTCCGGCTTCCGTGAGCTTCAGGAAGGCCAGAAGGTTACTTTCGACGTCACGCAGGGCCAGAAGGGCCCGCAGGCCGAGAACATCGTTCCCGCCTGACGCTGACGTCTGATGCCCGGCCTCCGCGCCGGCACGCAGACGCGGCCGAGGTCCGCACCCTGGGGTGCGGGCCTCGGCCGTCCGCATGTCCCGGACGGCACGGGAGCAGCCGCTCCCCCGAAGCCCGGCCGGTACGCGAGCACGCTTGCTAGAGTCCGTGCCCATGTCGATCCCTGACGACCTGCTCCTCGATCTCGCCACCATGGTCGAGTCGGAGCAGACCAATCAGATGTCCCTGACCGTCGTGGTTCACGGCGCCGTCATCACAGGCCGCCTCGCCCCCGAGAGCGTCTGGCGTCAGCGGGTGGCCGAGGTCCTGCGGGACTCCGACCAGCTGGGCCCGTTCGCCGAGATCTTCAGCTCTCCCGACCGGGGCGACAGACAGCAGGCCGGGGCGCCCTCGCACCTGCATTTCCATGTCGCACGCATCCTCCAGGGCACCCTGGGCATCCCCGAGACAGGCGGAATGTACCGAATCGCGGTCAAGGACGTCGGCGCCTGGACTGTCGGAGACTTCAGCTACTCCGACAAATAGCCCCTTTCCCCGCCGCGTCGGCGCGCACACCCACGCACGCACCCGTCCGGGCCCTGCACTCCGCAGGACGGCCCCCGCATTTCGCCCGGGGGCCGTCCCCGATATCGACATGGCGATATCGCCCGCCCGCGCCCCGCAATGACGCCATGCGGATCTCGATGCTGGGGGCCCTGGACGTACGGGGCGAGGACGGAAGCGGCGTCGGAGTCGGGGGGCCGGGACCCCGAGGGCGCGGCACGGCTCCTGCGCACGGCCCTGGAGCTGTGGCGCGGCCCTGCCCTGCTGGACGTCGCGGCCGCCTCCCTGGCCGTGCGCGGCGGCCCGGATCACTCGCGCGCCGACGCGGCCCGTGTGGAGGCCGCGGCGCGCGCCGCGCTCGGCGACGCGTACGAGGAGTGCTTCACCGCAGTGGTACGGGACGGGGACGGCCCGGTGGGGCTGGAGACCGTACGGGAACTCGCGCGGGTCACGCTGGCCGGCTGAGGTCGCGCAGGAAGCGCTGCTGGTCGGCGAGGAGGCCGGGCGGGAAGAGGGAACGCGGGGCGAACACGGCCGTCAGGGTCAGCCGCCAGGAGGAGCGCTCGACCTCGGTGCGCAGCAGGGCGTGGGTCGCTCCCGGATAACGCCGGACCGTGAGGGTGCCGGGCGCGAGGACGCTCCGGTACACGGCCTCGGTCTCGGCTCCGTCCACGTTCAGGTCATCGGCGCCGGAGATCAGCAGCACCGGGACGGGCGGCATCGCGGCCAGGTCGGCGGTCGCGTCCGCGGTGTGGTTGCGGCTGATGAACGTCCAGCGCTCCCGGGTCAGTTCCGGGTCGGCGCCCGGACTCGCGCGGTACTCCTCGTACGCCGCCCCGCGCCGCAGCAGCGCGAGGGTGGCCTCCCGGGTGCGCAGGGCGGCCGCCGTGCGGTCGGCGCCCGCCCCGGACGCGCGGAGCTCGGCCCTCAGGTTGTACTCCCCCTGGCGCACCCAGTTCACGGCGGTGCCGACCGCGATGACGAAGCGCACTCCGGGGGCGGGGGCCCCGGCCACCACCTTGGGCATGACCCAGCCGGCCTGGCTGGCGCCCCACAGGCCGATGCGGGCGGGGTCGATATCGGGCCGGGTGCGGGCCGCCCAGGCGATGGCGTCGGTGGTCTCGCGCGCCCGGTCGTCCATGGTCCGGCCGAGCCAGTCGGCGGGCTTGTCGAGGGAGAGCGAGGCGTAACCGGCGCGGGCGAAGGCCTCCCAGTAGGGGCGGTAGAAGCCGTCGTGGGTGGCGTCGACCTCGCCGTCGCCGTGCACGAGGACGACGAGCGGGAAGGGGCCGGGGCCCTTGCCGGTGGGTGTGGCGAGCACGCCGGGGAGGTCGTGGCCGCCGGCGGGGACGGTGACGCGCTCCTCGTGGATCTCGTAGTCGTGCTGCCACAGGACGATGCCGGCGAGGAGGAGTGCGGTGGTGAGGGTCAGGAGCAGGCCGGTCAGGAGGGCCCGGCGGCCCCGGCGGGCCCTTCCGGGTGTGCGGGTCTCGGTCATCTGCGGCTCCGGGTTCTTCGCTCGGGATTCACACACTTATTCGCTCACATCAAAAACGATCGTATCTGCAATGAACGTATTAAGCTTGCGCGTATGACGACGGAGAGCGTGGAGGTACGGCGCGGGCTGCCCGAGGGGGCCGCCGCGCGCGTCGCAGAGCTGTACTGGGAGGCCTTCGCGGGAAAGCTGGGCCTCGCGCTCGGCCCCCCGGAGGCCGGCCGGCGGTTCATCGCCGGGCACCTGCACGCGGACCGGGCCGTGACCGCACTGTCGGGCGGCGCCGGCGACGAGGACGGCCGCGTGGTGGGCGTGGCGGGCTACCAGCTGGCCGGACGCGGCCTGGTCGGCGGCGACGCGGCCGCGGTCAGGGCGCAGTACGGGCACGTCCGGGGCCTGTACCGGGTGTTCCTGCTGGCCCTGCTGGAGCGCACCCCGGCCCGCGGCGAGCTGGTCATGGACGGCATCGCCGTGGCGGCCACCGAGCGGGGCCGGGGCATCGGCGGACTGCTCCTGCACGAGATCGAGGCGATCGCCGCGGAGCAGGGGTGCCGGCGGATCCGGCTGGACGTGGTCGCGGAGAACCCGCGGGCCCGGGCCCTGTACGAGCGGCACGGCTTCCGGGAGGTACGGGTGCGGCGCACGCCCTGGCTGCGGGACGTGCTGGGATTCGGGGGCGTGACGACGATGCACAAGGAGGTGGCGGCGCGATGAGCGGGATCCCCACGCGGATGGTGGTGCACGCGCTGGTCCGGGAGGACGGGACGGTCGCGGGCGGCGAGCTGTACGAGGTCGCCGCCCTGCTCGGCATGACCGACCAGCAGGTGCGGCTGTGCGTGAAGCGGCTGGTGGCCGAGGGCCGGTTCACGGTGGAGGGGCGCGGCCGGCGCGCCGTCCTGCAGCTGACGGGGCCCGGACCGGGACTGCCGCTCGTCCCGGAGGTGGAGTTCGTCCGGCACGCGTACCGGCAGGACCGGGGTCTGGAGCCGTGGGACGGCGTCTGGCACGCCTTCGCCTTCGCCGTACCGGAATCGGCGCGGTCCGCGCGGGACTCCCTGCGGGACGCGCTGACCGGGCTGGGAGCGGCGCCGGTCCAGGGCGGGCTGTACGTGACGCCGAACGCGATCGGTCCGTACGTACGGGCGCATGCGCAGGAGCTGGGCCTGCCGGAGGCGCTGAGCTGCCTGAGCACCCGGGACCTGACGGTGGGCGGCACCTCGGACCCGCGGACCCTGGCGGAGCGGCTGTGGCCGCTGCCGGAGATCGCGGCGCGGTACGAGGGGCTGCGGGCGCTCGCGGAGCGGCCCGTCGGGGCGGAGGCGGCCGGCCCCTCGGCGGCCGACGGCGCGGCGGCCGACGGCGCCGTCGCGGGGCTGGCGCACGCCGTCGCGCTGGCCGCGGCCTTCTCCGAGGCGATGCTCCCCGACCCGCTGCTGCCGCCGGAGCTGCTGCCGCAGCCGTGGCCGGGGACGACGGCCCGGGCGGCGGCGTCCGAGGCCTGGGCCCGGCTGGAGGCCGCCGCCCCGGCCCCCGGGCCCCGGCTGTTCCGGCTGTACCGCGAGGCCCTGGCCTGACCCCGGGCGGCGGACGCGGCGGGGCGACCCCCGCCGCGTCCACATCATGGACAACTACGCTCGTTTCATGAACGCAGAAGCCGACGCCCTCGCCGCCGTGAAAGACGCTGACCGGAAGCACGTCTTCCACTCCTGGTCGGCGCAGGAGCTCATCGACCCGCTCGCCGTGGCCGGCGCCGAAGGGTCGTACTTCTGGGACTACCAGGGCAACCGCTTCCTCGACTTCTCCAGCGCCCTCGTCTACACGAACATCGGCTACCAGCACCCGAAGGTCACCGCGGCCATCCAGGAGCAGGCGGCCAGGCTGTGCACCGTCGCGCCCGGCTTCGCCGTCGACGTGCGCTCCGAGGCGGCCCGGCTGATCGCCGAGCGCACCCCCGGCGACCTCGACAAGATCTTCTTCACCAACGCCGGGGCCGAGGCGGTGGAGAACGCCGTCCGCATGGCCCGCCTGCACACCGGCCGGCCCAAGGTGCTGTCCGCCTACCGCTCGTACCACGGCGCCACCTCCACCGCGATCAACCTGACCGGCGACGCCCGCCGCTTCGGCAACGACTCCGCGACCGCCGGCGTCGTGCACTTCTGGGGGCCCTTCGCCTACCGCTCGCCCTTCTACGCGGCCACCGCGGCCGAGGAGTGCGAGCGGGCCCTGCGCCACCTGGAGGACACCATCGTCTTCGAGGGCCCGCAGTCCATCGCCGCGATCATCCTGGAGACCGTCGGCGGCGCCCCGGGCGTGCTCGTGCACCCGGACGGCTATCTGGCCGGGGTCCGCGCGCTCTGCGACCGCTTCGGCATCGTCTTCATCCTGGACGAGATCATGGTCGGCTTCGGGCGCACCGGTACGTGGTTCGCCTCCGAGCACTGGGACGTGACCCCCGACCTGATCTGCTTCGCCAAGGGCGTGACCAGCGGCTACCTCCCGCTCGGCGGGGTCGCGATCTCGGCGGCGATCGCCGAGACCTTCGCCCGCCGGCCCTATCCGGGCGGGCTCACGTACTCCGGGCACGTGCTGGCCTGCGCGGCCGCCGTCGCGACGATCAACGTCATGGAGGAGGAGGGCATCGTCGAGCAGTCCGCCCGCACGGGCGCCGAACTGCTCGGCCCCGGCCTGCGCGCGCTCGCCGAACGGCACCCCTCGGTCGGGGAGGTCCGCGGGCTCGGCACCTTCTGGGCCCTGGAGCTCGTACGGAGCAAGGAGACCCGCGAGCCGCTGGTCCCGTACAACGCCTCCGGGGCGGAGAACGCCCCGATGGCCGAATTCGGGGCCGCCTGCAAGAAGGGCGGGCTCTGGCCGCTCGTCGCCGGCAACCGCATCCACATCGCGCCGCCGTGCAACATCTCGGCGGACGACGTGGCCACGGGGCTGCGGATCCTCGACGAGGCCCTCTCCGTGGCGGATGCGCACACGGTCTGACCTGCGGATCTGTGGGGTCGCCCAAGGCGTGGGTGCTGGTGTTCGGAGGATTTGTACGGGGATGAACCACCCGTACACATGCTGCAATCCGTGCAGGCCGTCAAGACGCACAACAGGCCAAGCACCTACGAACCGGGATGCACGTCAGGCCCGGGGCGGTCCCTCGGCGAGGGGCCGAACGGCGGGGAGCGGGACGTCCTTGATTCGGGCGGGCGCTGGACGCCGGGCGTACGGGATCCAGACGACCGGACTCCGTGTTCCCGAGTACCCGAAGGAAGACAGCATGAGCAAGCACGTCCTGGCCCAGAACCAGTACGGCAAGGCCGAGAACCGCATCGTGAAGGTGACCCGCAAGGGCGGCGACGGTTCCTGGCACGAGATCCGCGACCTCAACGTCTCGGTCGCTCTCCGCGGTGAATTCCGCGATGTCCACCTCACCGGCAACAACGCCAACTGCCTGCCGACCGACACCACCAAGAACACCGTGTACGCCTTCGGCAAGGAACACGGCATCGAATCCCCCGAGGCCTTCGGCATCCTGCTCGCCAAGCACTTCGTCTCCTCGCAGGAGCCGATCCGCGAGGCCCAGATCCGCATCGAGGAGTACGTGTGGGACCGGATCCCGGTCCCCACGCGCAAGGAGCAGCACTCCTTCGTCCGCAAGGGCCAGGAGGTGCGCACCGCGCAGATCACCTACAGCGAGACGACCGGCCTGCAGGTCATCTCGGGCCTGAAGGACCTGACGGTGATGAACTCGACCAACTCCGAGTTCCACGGCTACATCAAGGACAAGTACACGACGCTGCAGGAGGCGTACGACCGCATCCTGGCGACCAAGGTCACCGCGCGCTGGGCGCATTCGGCGCTGGCCGGCGACGACGCCGGGTACGACTGGGACCAGTCGTACAAGAAGGTCCGCAAGAACATGCTGGAAGCCTTCGCGGAGACGTACTCGTACTCGCTGCAGCAGACCCTGAACCAGATGGCCGAGCGCGTGCTCGACAACTGCCCCAAGGTCAACGAGGTGCGCCTGAACCTCCCCAACAAGCACCACTTCCTCGTCGACCTGGAGCCCTTCGGCCTCAAGAACGACAACGAGGTCTACTTCGCGGCGGACCGGATGTACGGCCTGATCGAGGGCACCGTCCACCGTGACGGGGTGCAGCCGGTGATCGCGACGTCCGACTGGATCGTCGCCTAGATCGGACTTACTCCTCCAGTACGCCGCTCGCCACGTATCGGCCCGGACCGCGTCGCGGGGTCCGGGCCGACGTGCTGAGCGGTCCGCCCCCTACAGCTCGTCCTGCGGCTGTCCCACCAGGAGGTTCCAGCGCCCGGCCCGCCCGGTGAGGGTGGTCACCGACTCCGGCCGTACGTCGAGGCGCCAGAACGTCGCCGCGGGCAGTTCCAGGGCGTGCACCACGGCCGCCCGCACGACGGCCTGCTCGACCTCCACCCGGTGCGTCCCCTCGGCCAGAGCGGCCAGCTCCGCACCGACGCGGGCGACCAGCCGGTCCACGGACTCCCCGCCGGGCGGCGCGTACGCGGGATCCGACAGCCAGGCCCGCACGGCCTCCGGCTCCCGGCCCGCCACCTCGTCCAGGGTGCGGCCCGCCCACTCGCCCGTGTCCAGACCGCGCAGTCCCTCGTGACCGGGGCACGGCCGGGCGTGACCGAAGCGGCCCTGACGGGCGGCTGCGTCCAGAGGGAAGCAGATGAGCCGGACTCGCACCAACGAGGTCTTCATAAGGGGAGCGTAAGCGCGGTACGGTCACAAACGACACAATTGAATGACGACGGTACGACGGAAGCCCGGTGAAAATCCGGCGCGGTCGCGCCACTGTGAAACCTCCCGGAGGGGAGGGAAGTCAGACCCGCCACCGTCGCAGCGAGCACCACTGACCGGGACGCGTGTTCCCCCTGGAGGTTCTGCCATGGCCCACTCCGCCGTGCCCACGACGAACTCGCCCGCCATCGCCCCCATCTCGCTCTCCGCACTGGCCCCCTGGGCCGTGTTCGTCGGCATCCTCATGCTCGTCCTGCTGTACTTCGTCGGCGCCGAGCAGGGCGCCACTGCGGTCTTCGAGGGGGAGACCATCCACGAGTGGCTGCACGACGGCCGCCACCTGCTCGGCTTCCCCTGCCACTGATTCCCCTGCCACCGACCGACGTCCCAGCAAGGGAACAGAACATGGCTTCCACTTCTGCGGGTGGGGTCTCTCCCCGGGCCCTGCTCGTCCGCGGCATGCTCGCCGGCCTGCTGGCCGGGGCCGCCGCCTTCCTCGTCGCGTACCTCCTCGGTGAGTCCAAGGTGGACGCGGCGATCGCCATCGAAGAGGCCGCCGCTGCCGGGCACGACCACGGCGAGGAGGCCCCGGTCAGCCGGGCCCTCCAGGCCACGGCCGGACTCGGCACCGGCGTCCTGCTCTACGGGGTCGCGCTCGGCGGCATCGCCGCGCTCGTCTTCTGCTTCGCCCTGGGCCGCATCGGCCGCTTCGGCCCGCGGGCCACGGCCGCGCTGGTCACCGGCGGTCTCTACGTCACCGTGACCCTGGTGCCGTTCTTCAAGTACCCGGCCAACCCGCCCGCCGTGGGCGATCCCGGCACCGCCGCCCGGCGGACCGCCCTCTACCTCCTGATGATCGCCCTGAGCGCGCTGCTGGCAGCGGGTGCGCTGATCCTCGGGCGGCGGCTCGCGCCGGCGCTCGGGGCATGGAACGCGTCGGTCGTCGCCGGCGCGGCCTTCGTCCTCGTCATCGGCATCGCGTACGCCCTGCTGCCCGGCGTCAACGAGGTCCCGGCGGACTTCCCGGCCGCTCTCATCTGGGACTTCCGTCTCGCGTCCCTGGCCATCCAGTCGGCACTGTGGGCGACTTTCGGCCTGGCCTTCGGTTTTCTAGCCGAACGAGCCCTTGTGCCCGCCTCCGCACCCAAGGAGGCTGTGCAGCCGACGAGTTGAGCACGAGGGGGCCGGTAGTACATGGCGACGGCGATCAGGGAATGGCGGGGCTGGACGGGCGCGGCCCCGTTCTGGCTGAACTCGTTCCTGCTGCTCCTGGCCCCCTGCTGCGCCGTCACCCTGTTCGGCCAGATCGGCATCATCGCCGCGCTGGCCGCCCTGGGCGGCCTGGCCCGCCACCTCTGGTACGGCGACTACGGCCACCCGGCCATGCACCTGGCCGCCGTACTGATGGGCGCGGGCACGGCCGCCGTCGTGCTGTGAACCCTCAGCGGGAGTAGGCACCCGTGGCCAAAAGCGTGCCGGTGACCGCGGGCACGCCACCCGCCGTGAGCATGCCCCGGACACGCCCCGGGCGGCTGCGCTCTCACCCGTTCGGGCGCATGGCCGCCACCCCCGGCAGCCGACGGGTCGACCCGTCGCGAACTGCGAAGACTCCCCCATCTTGCGACGACACGCCCGTGACGCCATGTCAGTCCACCGTGTTGCACGGAGTACCGACGGGCAGAGGAGGTGTCCACTGCTCACAAGACCCGGCCGTACGAGCCGGACAGGAGGGAATCCCATGTCCCGCGCCAAGTGGGTCGTCGCCTCGCTGACGGTGGTTCTGTTGTCCACCGGGATCGCGGCGTTGCAACGGACCGAGGGGGCCAGGCCCGCCGCCGTCACCACCGACGACGCGCTGCCCTCGAGGGCGTTGGGGCTCTCCGGCCACCGCCGTCTCGTGCGGGAGCTGGAACAGCCCGACGCGCACGCCCCCGGCCGGGGAGCCCGCTCACCGCGCACCGCCGCCGGGCCGCTGCGGACCGTCACGGGACCCCTCCGGTCCGCGCGCCCCCTGCGGTTGCGCATCCCGAGCCTGGGCGTGGACCTACCGTTGACCGGCGACCGCGAGGAGGTCTCCTGGGACACCGGCGGGCCGGCGCCGGGGGCGGCCGGGACCGCCGTGGTGACCGGAGAGGGTCTTCGCCTCGGCGAGTTGCGGCGGGGCCGGACCATCGAGATCCCCCGCGCCGACAGCCGCACGGCCGTGTTCACCGTCGTACGGGTCTCGCCCGGCGAGGTGTCCGGCCACGAGGGGCCCGTCGACCGGGCCCAACTGCGGCTGGTCGGCGGGGAGACCGCCGTGCTGGCCCGGCTGACCGGGCAGCGCCGCACCCGCTGAGCCCTCCCGCTCGCGCGGCACCCGGACCGGCGGGCCCACGGCCGACTGTCAGCCGTGGGGGGTGTCTTCGTCCCCCGGTCGGGGGCTTCTCGAGGTCCGTCCGGGAGTCGTTCGGCGTGGCGGGGCACACCCCTCGCATGAGCGGGAGGCACTACGCGCGTTCGGCACTGACCAGGGCTGTGACCGTGGTCTGTGTCGTGCTGCTGTGCGTCTTCGGTGCCGGTCCGGCCGGCGCCGAGGCCGCCGAGTTCCGGCCCGCCTCCGGTGTGCCCGCAGCCCCCGCCCTGCCCGGGGCTCCCGCGGAGTCCCCCGAGCCCGGCGAGGGCCAGTCCGATCCGGCCCCCGACCCCGAGGCGCGGGCGGCCGTACGGACGATCACGCGCGGGCTGCCCGGCGTACGGCGCACACCGCTCGCGGTGTTTCACGTGAAACACCGCGAGGCTCCGGAGTGCGAGTCCGACACGGAGGCGGCCGAACCGGCCCTGTCCCGGCGGACGGTGCGGAGTGTGGTCCTGCGCTGCTGAGCGGACCGAGGTCCCGACGCAGCCCCCACACCCCCCTGAACACCGTGAGGTTCCGCCATGCCCATCGACCCGTACGCCGCACTGAACGCCATGCTCCGCGCCGAGGTCACCCGGTTCGCGCCGCCGGCCCGGCAGACCGATCAGGCCGCGTCACCGAAGACCACGGCGACGGCTACGGCCACGGCCGCCCCGGCCGAGAGCGAACGGCAGCAGACCGCCCCCGCGGATTCCGCCGCGTAGGAACCGCGCGCAGACATGCGGCGCGCGCCGGTTCCCCTGCCCCGGTCACGGGCACGGGAACCGGCGCGCGCCGGCCGGCCGCCTCAGTCCTCGTGCGTGTAGTAGCGGTAGAAGGCGATCGCTCCCACGCCGAAGGCGACGGCGAGGCCCACCACCACGGCCTTGAGGACCGACTGGTTGGTGAGGCTGTGCAGGTAACCCACGGCGATGCCGCCGAAGGCCCCGTACGCGGCGGCGTGGACCTCCCGCTTCAGGCGGGGTCCGATCCGGGCCAGGGCGAACATGATCCCGGCGAAGAGCACGCCGCACAGGATCCCGTAGAAGACGTTGCCCGCGTCCACCGGGCCCATCTGGCGCTTCATGAACGCGGCCCAGACGCCGTAGACGAGTCCGAGGAGCAGTGGCCTCACGTACGCGCCCCTGCTCAGATGGGTCAGGTCCGCCGACTGCCGGTGCCGCCCGAAGGTGCTGGGTGCCGCATGTGCCATGACGGGCTCCTCTCTCCCATCATCCAGGGCACACCCGCCGCCCCCGACCGGCAAGTGGATCAGCAGTCAGGGCGTGCGTACGGCCACGGCGTCGATCTCGAAGAGCATGCCGGGCAGGGCGAGCGCGGCTGCCCCGATCAGGGTCTGGGCGGGCAGTTCGGTGCCCCAGGTGGAGTGCAGGTGCCCCAGCAGGATCTCCAGCTTCCGCTGGTCGTGGCCGACGATGTACGTTCCGATGCGGACGACGTCCGAGGGGCCGAGGCCGACGGCCGCGAGGGCGGTGCGGAGGTTGGCGAAGGCCTGCTCGACCTGGTCGGCGAAGTCCTCGGAGACGACGTGGCCGCTCTCGTCGGAGCCGTACTGGCCGGCTATGAAGACCTGCTCGCCGGGTGCGGAGACGATGTGGCTGTAGCCGTAGCCGGTCGGCGTGTGGAGTCCTGCCGGATTGATGATGCTGCGCGTCATGCCGAGCTCCCTGTTTCCGTGTCCGTTTCCGTACGTGTGGTGCGGCCGGCGCTGCGGCTACCGCGCGGCGAGCCAGGCGCGGAGCCGTTCGGGGGCCTCGGGGGCCTGCCGCTCGGCCTGCTGTCGGATCTCGTCGAGGTTCTGGGCCGCGAGCGCCCTGCGCCAGGCCAGTTCGGCCCGGGTCATGGCATGCGCGATGGCGCACTCGGCGGAGTCCCTCTCCGGGGCGGGGTCCGCCGGTTCGCCGGCGCCGGGGCCCTGCTGCCGGATCTCCGCGCAGCGGAAGGCCTCATCGGGGCCCTCGACGGCAGCGACCACGTCCATGAGCGAAATGGCGTCGAGCGGACGGGCCAGCCGGAAGCCGCCCCGGGGGCCGGGCGTGGAGGAGACGATGCCCGCCCGGGCCAGGGCCTGGAGCTGCTTGTTGAGGTAGGCCGCGGGCAGGTCGTGCCATGCGGCGAGGCGCGCCGCCGACACGGCCCGGTCCGGCCCGCTCCAGGCCAGGTTGACGCAGCTGTGCAGCGCCCACTCGACGCCCTCGCTCATCTTCATATCCTGGATATTAAATGTCCAGAATGATGGACGCAAGGATGTCACCGCTCCCGGCGTGCCACCACCCACCCGCAGCAACACCGCTCGCGCCCGGCCCCGTGCGCGCTTTCCCTGGTGACGTGCGCACCACCGTGTCGGCTGTCCTCATCGTGCTCGTGGCCCTGCTGGTGCCCGCGAGCGCCGTCGCGTACTGGGCCGACCGCGAGCTGGGCAACGCCGACCGGTACACCGCCGCCATGTCCCCGCTCGCCGAGAACCCGAAGGTGCAGGAGGTCGTGGTCACGCAGGTCAGCCGCGCCCTCGCCGGCCAGATCGACGCGGGCCCCTTCCAGATCGGGGTGGACACCCTGCTCGGCGAGGCCCTGCACTCCTTCGCCGGCACCTCCGCCTACCGGACCGCCTGGGACGCGGCCAACCGCGCCGCCCACGCCGCCTTCCTCAACGCCCTCACCACCGGCCGGGGCGACGCCCTCACCCTCGACCTCGCCCCCGTCATCGCCCAGGTCAGGGGCGACCTCGTCGCCGACCAGGTGCCGTTCGCCGACCGGATCCCGGTGACCCACCCGACCGTGACGGTCATGGAGTACGACAACCTCGGCGCTCTGCGGAAGGGCTTCCACATGCTCCAGGTCGCCGGCGTCTGGCTCCCCGTCCTGACCGTGATCCTGGCCGCGGCCGCGATCGCGGTCGCCGTCCACCGCCGGCGCGCCGTCATGGCCACCGGAGCGGGACTGGCCGTCGGGGCCGCACTGCTGTGGCTCGCGGTGGACGTGTGCCGTCGGCTCACCCTGGACGATCTGCCCGCCGACATCGACCGGCCCGCCGCCGGCGCGGTGTACGACGCCCTCACGGCGTACCTGCGCACCACCGCCTGGACGGTCCTGGCGATCGGGCTCGCGGCCGTACTCGCCGCATGGGTGACGGGCCGACTACGCCGCACCCCATAAGCTCGGAAGGTACCAACACACGCAGAAGCACGCAGAAGATCCCAGAAGAACCGATTCGCGAGCGGCGGGCACGGAAGCGGGAATGAGCACCGAACGCACCGAACACATATCGTCGCGGCGGGCCCGGCACCATCCGCTGGCTCCGCCCTCCTGGTTGCTCAACGGGCTGAAGCCCAGCGCCGCACCGATCCCGTGGGCCGCCGTGGCCCGCGCCTCGATCGCACTGGCCGTGCCGCTCGCCGTCGGTTTCGCCCTGGACGAGCCCGAATACGGCGCGCTCGCCTCCATGGGCGCCCTCGCCGGAGTCATCGGCGACACCGCCGACGCCTACCGGATGCGGGTCCTGAACATCGCCGTCCCGCAGCTCTTCGGCGCGGTCGGCGTGGCCCTGGGCACCCTGGTCTACGGGCAGGGCTGGCTGGCCGTCGGAGCGCTCACCCTCGTCGCGCTCGTCTCCGGGATGATCTCCTCCATCGGCACGGTCGCCTCCGTGTCCGGGCTGCTGCTCCTGCTCAACGCCGTGATCGGCGCCGGGCTGCCGCTGCCCCGGCCCTGGTGGATCGCGCCGGTGCTGCTGACCGCGGGCGGGCTGTTCGTCCTCGTGCTGACCCTGCTCGGCTGGCCGCTGCGCCGCCGGCAGCCCGAGCGGACCGCCGTGGCCGACACCTACCGGGCCCTGGCCGACGCCCTGGAGGCCGCCGGTGGCCCCGGCGACCTCTACGACGCGCGCCGCCAGGAGGTCACCCGGGCCATCAACCACGCCTACGACCTCGTCCTCGGCCGCCGGGCCCGGGTGCACGGGCGCAGCCCCTCGCTCGTGCGGCTGCTCGCCCAGCTCAACGTGGTGATCCCCCTGGTGGAGGCCGCCCCCGCCGCGCACCTGCGCGGCCGGCCGCTGCCGCCCGAGATCCCGGCCGCCGTGCGGGAGCTGGCCGACGCCGTCGAGGAGGGCCGCACCGCAGCCCCGGTACTGGACCTGCCCGCGGCGCACACCCCGGCGGAGCGGGCCGTCGACGCGGCCCTTCGGCATGCCGCGAAGATCGTGCACGTCGCCGAACCGGACCTGCACAACGTGGACGACCGGCTCGGCCGGCCCGCCGCCCTGCGCGTGCGGGCCCGGCGGGCGGTGCGCGACATGATGCTGTCCCGGGCCTCCTGGCGGTACGGGCTGCGGCTCGCGCTGTGCATCGGGATCGCGCAGTCCCTCGTATCGGTGATCGAGGTCGAGCGGTCCTACTGGATCGCGCTGACCGTCACCTTCGTCCTCAAGCCCGACTTCGGCTCGGTGTTCTCCCGGGCCGTCCTGCGCGCGCTGGGCACCGCGGGCGGACTGGTCGTCGCGGCCGCCGTGCTCGCCGAGGTGCCGCGCGGCTGGTGGGACGTCCCGGTGATGGTGGTGCTCGCCGGGCTGATCCCCGCCTTCTCCGTCAAGGGGTACGCCTTCCAGACCGCCGCGATCACCCCGGTGATCCTGCTCCTGTCGGACCTGCTCAACCACCAGGGCTTCGACCTGATCCGGCCCCGGCTGCTGGACAGCCTGATCGGCTGCGCCATCACCCTCGTCTTCGGATACCTGCTGTGGCCCGAGAGCTGGCGCACCCGGATCGGGGACCGGCTCGCCGACACCGTGGAGGACGCCGCCCGCTACGTGGAACGGGCCTTCGCGCCGGTCCCGGACGAGGCCGCGCTCGCGGCGGCGCGCACCGCCCGCCTCCAGGCCCGGCGGCGCATCTACCGGGACCTGTCGGGCGTCCGCAGCGAGTTCCAGCGGGCGCTGACCGAGCCGCCGCCGACCGGGGCGCGGGCCGCCGCCTGGTGGCCCCTGGTCGTCGCCGTCGAGCGGATCGTGGACGCGACCACCGCCGCACGGGTACGGGTCAACCACGGCGCGCCCCCGCCCCCCGCCGAGGAGGTGGAGTCGATCGCGCGCCAGCTCCACCGTCTGGCCGGCCGGGTGCGCACCAGCACCGTCCCGGTACGGGTCGACGCCGAGCCGGAGGCCGCGGCGGCGAGCGTCCTCGCACCCGTCCACCAGGAGATCGCGGCGGCCCTCGCCATCGCCCGGCCGGAGTCCTGACCCACGGGCGCCGCCCGCGCGGCGGCGCCGTCCCCCGAATGGGCCGCCTCCCGGGCCGGGCGGGGCCGCACGGGGCAGCATCGGAGCATGCACCGCGTCCCGGCCGTGATGGTCCTCGCCCTACTCCTGGCGGGGTGCGCCGATGTGGAAGGACTGCAGAGCGAGGGCGACCTCGGTACGGTGCACGCCCCGAAGAGCCTGTGGAAGGACATCCGCCCCGACCCGCCCGCCCCGGACCAGAAGCCGGGCACGGCCGCCGTGGTCCCCGGGCTCCCCAAGGTGGCGGGCCGGACCATGCGCGGGGTGGACGCGCTGCCCGTCGTACGCGCCGACATCACCTCCGCCACCGAGCAGGACGGCGGGACCGGCCGGCTCGTCGACCCGCGCGCCGCCCAGCGCCTCGCGCTCTGCACACAGGCTGTGGACGGCGGGCCCGACTGCCCGGTGCGCCCCGCGGTCCTGCACGACCTGACGGGCAACGGCCGGGAGGAGCTCATCACCGCCCTGGACATCGACGGCCGGCTCAGCGAGCTGCGCGTCTACACCGTGCAGGACGACGGCAGCATCGCCCGGATCCTGTCCCGGCGGGCCGTCCTGGAGGGCGTGGAGGTGGCCGCCGAGCACCTCGCCGTCCGCGAGCCCACGACGAACCCCGACCACGTGGCCGTCTCCGACTACGTGTGGGACCCGAAGGCCGGAATCATGAACCTGTCCCAGCTCACCCTCGACGACTGCCCGGGGCTCGCACAGACCCCTCCGGACGGGGACGGGTCGCGATGCGCGCGCTGAGCAGCCTGCGCTGGAAGATCGCACTGACCACCACGATGGTGTGCTGCATGGTCGCCGCGGCGCTGGGGATCCTGGTGCACAACGTGGTCGCCCGGCAGATGGTCGGAGAGGTCCGCAAGGCCGCGGACACCGAGCTGGACCACGCCCTGGGCCACTACGAGTACGGCACCGCGCACGGCGACGTGAACGTCGTCTTCGACCCCGCCGACCTGCCCCGGCCCCTGCGCGAGCTCGTCGCGGCCGGACAGACCGGCAGCATGGTCGGCCTCCAGCAGGGGAAGCCCGTCATGTGGGCGGCCGGACCCGCCGACGACAAGGTCGTCGCCGTCTGGCTCCCGTTCGGGGCCACCCGTGAGCGGCTGCGGGACGTCGACGCGGCGATCCTCGCCTCCGCCGTCCTCGCGGCCGGGTTGGTCGCGCTGGCCGGCCTGTTCCTCGCCAACCGGATCAGCCGGCGGCTCACGGCCACGGCCGCCGTGGCCCGCCGGATCAGCGCCGGCGACCTGGACGCCCGGGTCAACTTCCCGAGCGACTCCGGCTCCCGGGACGAGGTACGGGACGTGGCGCACGCGCTGGACTCCATGGCGGCCTCGCTGCAGGGCCGGCTGGAGGCGGAGAAGCGCTTCACGGCGGACGTCGCGCACGAGCTGCGCACCCCGCTCACCGGCTCGCTGGCCGCGGCGGCCCTGCTGCCCGAGGGCCGCCCCAAGGAGATGATCAACAACCGGCTGAAGGCCCTGCACCTGCTGACCGAGGACCTGCTGGAGATCTCCCGGCTGGAATCGGGCGTGGAGCGGGCCGACCTCGCCCGGGTGGAACTGGGCCGGGCCGTGGAACGGGCGGTCGCCGGGGCCGCCGCGGGGGCCGGAGCCGTCACGGCGACCGGGCCGGCCGCTTCGGTACGGGTGGTCCGGGACGCGGAGGTGCTCACCGACCGCCGGCGCCTGGACCGGATCCTGACCAACCTGCTGGTCAATGCCGGCAAACACGGCCGGCCACCGGTCGAAGTGACGGTGGAGGGCCCGGTGGTGGTGGTCCGCGACCACGGGCCCGGCTACCCGCCCGAACTGATCGAGCAGGGCCCGCAGCGGTTCCGCACCGGAGACCCGGGCCGCGGGCGCGGCCACGGCCTGGGACTCACGATCGTGATGGGGCAGGCGGCGGTGCTGGAGATCGCGGTGAGCTTCACCAACGCCCCCGACGGGGGCGCCGTGACGACGCTCCGGCTCCCCGTCGGCAGGCTGGCAGAGGGGAATTGGCCTGGTTCGAGACCATAAAGATGCCTTTCACCTGGCCAACCGGCCCGCTCAGACGCCGATGTTGCGGCCGTCCTTGCGCCAGACGGAGACGACCGCCGGGCGGACGATCTTGCCCGGACCGTCGGGCCACACCGACTGCGGCTTCTCGACGGACGCGCCGTCGATCTCGCCCGGGTGCTGGACGGCGACCAGGACGCGCTTGTCCTGGATGAGCGGACCGCAGGTCTCGGCCCCGCGCGGAACGGTCAGGAACTGCTTCAGCTCACCGCGGCGCTCACCGGCCGTCGCCACACCGAACAGGCCGTCGTGGGAGCCGAGCTGGTTGCCGTCGGTGGAGATCCACAGGTTGCCGTGCGGGTCGAAGGCCACGTTGTCCGGGCAGGAGATCGGGCTGACCCTGTCCTTCGGGAAGCCCGCGAAGTAGGTGGCCGGGTCGTTCGGGTCACCGGCGACCAGGAAGAGCCGCCAGGCGAAGCCGTCGCCCGCCGGGTCGTCGAAGTTCTCGGCGAGCTCCAGGATCTGGCCGTGCTTGTTCAGGTT
Source organism: Streptomyces sp. NBC_01232 (assembly GCF_035989885.1). Taxonomy (GTDB): domain Bacteria; phylum Actinomycetota; class Actinomycetes; order Streptomycetales; family Streptomycetaceae; genus Streptomyces. The sequence continues at coordinate 4,440,567 of NZ_CP108518.1, read as the reverse complement.
GCGCGGGTTGGCCTCGGTGGCGCCTTCCTTGCCCGGCTTGCCGCGGTCGGTGTTGTTCGTCAGCGCGATGTAGACGCGGCCGGTGCGCGGTGAGGGCTCGACGTCCTCGGGGCGGTCCATCTTGGTGGCGCCCACCTTGTCGGCGGCCTGGCGCGTGAAGACGTACACCTCCTCGGCGGTCATGCCCTCGACGTGCGAGACGTTGCCGGTGGCCAGCTTGATCCAGACGCCGGAGCCGTCGAACTCGCCGTCGGAGGGCAGCTTGCCGGCGCCGTCGAGTTCGGCGGCCGGGGAGTCACCGGTGAGCTTGGCGACGTAGAGCGTGCCCTCGTCGAGCAGCGTGAGGTTGTGCTCCTTCGCGGCGCGCGAATTGCCCTTCTTCATCCGCTTCGACGAGACGAACTTGTAGAAGTAGTCGAAGCGCTCGTCATCGCCCATGTAGACGACCGGACGGCCGTCCTCGGTCAGACGGGGCTGCGCGGCCTCGTGCTTGAAGCGGCCGAGAGCGGTGCGCTTGCGCGGCACCGAGTGCGGGTCGTACGGGTCCAGCTCGACGACCCAGCCGAAGCGGTGCGACTCGTTGGGCTCCTGCGCCACGTCGAAGCGCTTGTCGAATCGCTCCCACTTGCGCTCGGTGGCACCGGTGGTCACGCCGTAGCGCTTCAGGCGGGCGGCCCGGGCGGGGTCGGTGACCTGACCGGCATTGGCGAAGTACTGGTTGAAGTTCTCCTCGCCGTGGAGGGTGGTGCCCCACGGGGTGGTGCCACCGGCACAGTTGTTGAGCGTGCCGAGCACCTTGGTGCCGGTGGGGTCGACGGAGGTCTTCAGCAGGTCGGTGCCCGCGGCCGGGCCGGTGAGCCGGAACTCGCTGGTGGCGGTCAGGCGGCGGTTGAGCTGGTGGCGGCCGACGGCGGTCAGCTTGCCGCTGCGGTGGTCCTCCTGGACGGCGACCACGGACAGGCCGTGCGCGGCCCAGGCGATCTCGACCTGCTCGCGGGTCGGGTTGGCCGGGTCGTACGCCTTGAACATGAGCTGCTCGTCCGTGTACTCGTGGTTGGCCACGAGCAGCTGCTGGCGCTCGTAGTCGCCGCCGAGCGGGAGAAGGCTCAGGAAGTCGTTGTTGTAGCCGAACTGACCGGCCTGCGCGGCGGCCGTCTGCTGGTCGGGGTTGAAGCCCGGGGCACCCTTGATGATCGGGTCGCCCCAGCGGATCACCACGTTCTGCTCGTGGCCCTCGGGGACGGTGACCTTGTCGTCGGTGTTCGGCGCGACGGCCTTGAAGCGCAAGCCCCGGGCGGCCTCACCGCTCTTGCCGGCTCCGCCGGCCGCCCCGGCGCCGGCCTCGGCGGAGGGGGAGGCGTTGGCGGTCTGCCCCGGGCCGCCCAGCACCACGGCGGAACCGGCGGCGGTGGCGACCGTCACGACCGCGGCGGAACGCAGCATCGCGCGGCGGGAGTAGGCGCGCGCGATCACATCGCCGACGTACTCGTTGTTGCTTGTGTTCGGCACCTCGTGGAAGCATGCGTCGCCACAGCGGTAACGACAGGTGAGAGCGGAACGGCCGCTCCCATGCGGGTTGCCGATGAACGGCAGAAGCTTGCGCACGAGTGTCCTCCGAGTGGCTGCGTGGGCGCCGACAACGTGTCGGTACGATCCAGCCGCGACGCTAGGCCCGGGTTGCGCCGAAGCGGCGGCGCGGGGATGAACGGTCGGTGAACCCGGCACGTCGGAGCGGCAGTTCACCGACCGTGTGCGGATGGTTCGGAGCCGGGCGCCACGAAAGGCGACCCTGCCGAAGATCCAGCCGGGCGGCCGATAACCTTACGTGTCCACTCTGGGCAGGGATCAACCGCGCAGCACGGACAAATGACGCACGCACACATGCGAAAGGCCTGGCCCATGGGTATTCGGAGCTTGTTGCGCAAGGTATTCGGACGGTCCGCGGAATCCGTTCCGGACACTACGGACACCCCTTCGGCCGCTGTCCCCAACCAGGCGGAACGGACCCCTCTGGACGTCGCCGCCGAACTGGTGGCGGCGTCCTTCGACAACCCCACGGTTCCGCCGCAGTCCGCTCCGCGCGACCGTGAGCCGGGTACGGTCCTCACGGCCCCCGCCCCGGCGGCGGACCCGACGGTTCCGGAAGCCCGCCGTGCGCCTGCGGCGAAGCCCGGTGGAGAAACCCCCGCGCCCCCGGCCGAGCCCGAGCCGGCCGCCGCGGAGGCCAAGGCCGATGCCACCCCCGAGGCCGAGCCGACCGCGGCGCCCGAAGCCGAAGCTCCGCAGGCGGAGGCACCCGCCGAAGCCACCGCACCGGAGGCGGACACCGCCGCCGAGGCTGCAGCCGAGCCCGAGGTCCCGGTCGCCACCGAGGCCGAAGCCGAGCCGGTGGCCGCCGAGGTTGAGGCGCCGCAGGCGCAGGACCAGGCCGAGGCCCCGGCTGCCGCCGAGGCCGAGCCGGCAGCCGCCCCCGCTGCGGAGCAGCCCGAGGCCGAGCCGGCCGCCGCCGAGCCCGAGGCTGAGGCCGCTGCTGAGGCCGCTGCTGAGCCCGAGGCTGAGGCCGCCGCCGTCGAGGCGGAGGTCGAGCCGGCAGCCGCTGAGGCCGCTGCTGAGCCCGAGGCTGAGGCCGCCGCCGTCGAGGCGGAGGTCGAGCCGGCAGCCGCCGAGGCCGAGGCACCGCAGGCGCAGGACGAGCCCGCGGCCGAGGCCCCGGCCGCCGAAGCGGAAGCCGAGCCGGCCGCCGCCCCCGCTGCGGAGCAGCCCGAGGCCGAGCCGGCCGCCGCCGAGGCAGAGGCCGCCACTGAGCCCGAGGCTGAGGCCGTCGCCGAAGCGGAGGCACCGCAGGCGCAGGACCAGGCCGAGCCCGAGGCCCCGGCCGCCGCCGAGGCCGAGCCCGAGGCCGTCGCCGCCGCCGCCGCCGAGCACGAGGCCGTCGCCGCCGAGGCGGAGGTCGAGCCGGCCGCCGCCGAGGCCGAGCCCGAGGCCGCCCCCACTGCTGAGCAGCCGGCGGAGGCGGAGGCCGAGCCGGTTGCCGCCGGGGAGACCGCGCCGGAGGCGCCCGCACACGCGCTCGCCGCCGTGAAGCGCCGGGCTCCCGAGGTCGTCGGTGCGTACAAGGCCGTCGGTCAGGTCCTCCGCGGCAAGGGGAAGGCCGGGGCTCGGGCCAAGGTCTACCTCGTGCTGGACCGGTCCGGGTCGATGCGCGGGTTCTACAAGGACGGCAGCGCCCAGCACCTCGCCGACCACGCCCTCGCCCTCGCCGCGCACCTCGACGACGCGGCGACCGTGCACACCGTGTTCTTCTCCACGGAGGTGGACGGCACCGCCGACCTGTCCCTCGACGGCTACGACGCCGCCTGGGTCGAGGCCCGCCACGCCGAGCTCGGCCGGATGGGCCGCACCAGCTACCACGTGGCCGTCGAGGCCGTCGTGGAGCGCTACCAGAAGGACGGCGGCGAGGGCCCGGCCCTGGTCGTCTTCCAGACCGACGGCGCCCCCGACAACCGGCAGCCCGCCCGGCAGGCCCTGGCCGACGCCGCCACCACGGCCCCCGGCATCCACTGGCAGTTCGTCGCCTTCGGCGACCACGACTCCAAGGCCTTCGACTTCCTGCGCAAGCTGGACGCCGAGAACGCCGGCTTCTTCCACGCCGGCCCGGCCCCCACCGAGCTGACCTCCGCCGCCCTGGCCAAGGGCGTCCTGGAGCAGTTCTAGTCAGCGGTCGCCATCAGCGGGAACAACGAAGGCGGCGCCCCCCTCCGGCAAGGAGAGGAGCGCCGCCTTCGGCGTATCGGCGCGGCGGGCGTCAGCCCCGCGGGGACCCGGCGTCCGGGGTGACCGCGTCGGAGACCGGCCGCTCGGCCGCCTTCGTCTCCACCGGCTTGCGCAGCGCGATGTTCAGCTCGCGCAGGCGGGCCTCCTCCAGCACCGTCGGCGCGCCCATCATCAGGTCCTGCGCGTTGCCGTTGAGCGGGAAGGCGATGGTCTCGCGGATGTTCGGCTCGTCGGCCAGCAGCATCACGATGCGGTCCACACCCGGGGCGATGCCACCGTGCGGCGGGGCGCCCAGGCGGAACGCGCGCAGCATGCCCGCGAACTCGCGCTCGACGGTCTCGGCCTCGTAACCGGCGATCTCGAAGGCCTTCAGCATGACCTCGGGCTCGTGGTTGCGGATGGCGCCGGAGGACAGCTCGATGCCGTTGCAGACGATGTCGTACTGCCAGGCCAGAATGTCCAGCGGGTCCTTCTCCTCCAGGTCCTTCATCCCGCCCTGCGGCATGGAGAAGGGGTTGTGGGAGAAGTCGATCTTGCCGGTCTCCTCGTCCTTCTCGTACATCGGGAAGTCGACGATCCAGCAGAAGCGGAAGACGTTCTCCTCGAACTGGCCCGCACGCTTGGCCGCCTCGACGCGGACGCCGGACATGATCTTGGAGACCTCGTCGAAGTCGCCCGCGCCGAAGAACACGGCGTGGCCGGGGACCAGGCCCAGGCGCTCGGTGAGGACCTTGAGGTTCTCCTCGGTGAGGAACTTGGCGATCGGGCCGGTCAGCGAACCGTCCTCGCCCACACGGACCCAGGCCAGGCCCTTGGCGCCGAGCGAGATCGCGTACTCGCCGAGGCCGTCGAAGAACTTGCGGGGCTGCGCGGCGGTGTCCGGGACGGCCAGGGCACGCACGTGCTTGCCGGCGAACGCCTTGAACTCCGAGCCCTCGAACACGTCGGTGATGTCGACGAGCTCCAGCTTGGCGCGCAGGTCGGGCTTGTCGTTGCCGTACTTCAGCATCGACTCGCGGAACGGGATCCGCGGGAACGGCGAGGTGACCTCGCGGCCGTTGCCGAACTCGGTGAAGAGCTCGGTCATCAGGCGTTCGATCGGCTGGAAGACGTCCTCCTGCTCGACGAAGGACATCTCCACGTCGAGCTGGTAGAACTCGCCCGGCGAGCGGTCGGCGCGGGCGTCCTCGTCGCGGAAGCAGGGCGCGATCTGGAAGTACCGGTCGAAGCCGGAGATCATCAGCAGCTGCTTGAACTGCTGCGGCGCCTGCGGCAGGGCGTAGAACTTGCCCGGGTTCAGGCGGGACGGCACGACGAAGTCACGGGCGCCCTCGGGGGAGGTCGCGGTGAGGATCGGCGTCGCCATCTCGTTGAAGCCGAGGGCCACCATCTTCGAGCGGATCGACGCGATGACGGCCGAGCGCAGCATGATGTTGCGGTGCATGCGCTCGCGGCGCAGGTCGAGGAAGCGGTACTCCAGGCGCCGCTCCTCGTTCACACCGTCGTCGGTGTTGATCGTGAAGGGCAGCGGTGCGGACGCACCGAGCACCTCGACCTCGGAGACCTCGATCTCGATCTCGCCGGTCGGGAGCTCCGGGTTGACGTTGTCGGCGCCGCGGGAGAGGACCTTGCCGTCGATGCGGACGACGGTCTCCTTGGTGACGCTGCTCAGCGCCTCGTTCGCCGCGGTGCCCGGCCGGGCGACCAGCTGCGTGATGCCGTAGTGGTCCCGCAGATCGATGAAGAGGATGCCGCCCAGGTCTCGACGGTTGTGCAGCCAGCCGCTCAGTCGGACGTCGGCGGCGACGTCAGAGGCGCGGAGCTCGCCGCAGGTGTGGGACCTGTACCGATGCATCAGTCATCCAGTTCTACGCGATACCAGGGTGGATTCAACCGTCCCAAGGTTACCGTCCGGGAGGGTGACGGGTCGGGCACTCCCTCCAGCCTGCGCAAATGCGCCCGGAGCACGGGCGAACAGGCACGTAACGGATATGACCTGTAAAGATGGCCGAGTGCGCACCGAGGACGTCCTGGCAGCCATCGCGACCGGCCTGTGGCGATGGGACAACGCCTCCGGGACGGTCACCCTCGACAGTGAGGCCGCCCGGCTCCTCGGGCTGCCCCCCGAGCCCGTGGTCCTCCCGGAGGTCGCCGTACGGTCCCGGTTCCACCCGGTGGACTGGAACGAGATCAACGGGATCGTGAACCTGGCCGTCGCCGAGGGCACGCTCGCCGAGGCCCGGCTCCGGATCATGGACGTGGACGGCCGGGTCCTGCGGACCGTGCGCAGCCGCTCCAAACCGATGGAGAAGAGGGCGGCCGACGGGAGCACGGACTACGAGCTGATCGGCACCATCCAGGAGATCGCCGAGCCCCAGCCCGGCACCACGGCCGCGCACACCCCCATCACCGGCGACTGGCGGCGCTCCCGCGAGGCCTTCCTGCTGGACGCGGGGCGGGCGCTGGCGGAGGCCCGGTCCACGGCGGAGGTGCTGCGGGTCGCCGCCTCGCTGTCCATGCCCGGCTTCAGCCCGGACGGTCTGGCCGTCTTCGGCGCGGCCGGGGACCGGCTGTCGATCATCGGGCACCACGGGCACGATCCGTGCGAGGAGGGCCCCTTCACGGACATGCCGCTGGAGACGGACTATCCGGCCGCGGAGGTCGTCCGTACCGGCCGGGCGATCTACCTGCCCACCCCCGACGAGTACAGACGGCGCTTCCCGGCCGCCTGGCCGCTCGCCCAGCGCTTCGACCGGGTCTCCTGGGCCTTCCTGCCGCTGATCGTGGCCGGGCGGACCATGGGCGCCTGGATGGCCGCCTTCAAGCACCCGGCGTCCTTCTCCCCCGACGAGCGGTCCGTCCTGACGACGGTGGCCCGGATGCTGGCCCAGGCGCTCCAGCGCGCCGGGGTGGCCGAGTCCGAGCGGGAACTCACCACGGGCCTGCAGCGGTCGATGATGCCGCAGCTCGGCCCGGAGATCCCCGGCATGCGGATCGCGGCGCGGTACGTCCCGACGGGCGGCGGGCTCCAGGTCGGCGGCGACTGGTACGACATGATCCCGCTGCCGTCGGGCAGGTTCGCGCTGGTCATCGGCGACGTCCAGGGCCACGACGTGCGGGCGGCCGGGCTGATGGGCCAGCTGCGGATCGCCGTACGGGCGTACGCGTCCGAGGGCCACCGGCCGGACGCGGTGCTCTCGCGCGCCTCCCGCTTCCTGGCCGGGCTGTGCTCCTCGCAGGAGTCCGACCCGTACGTGGACGGGGACGCCCGCGCCCGCGACGCCGACGTGCGGGACTCCGACTTCCAGAGCCCGCGGTTCGCGACCTGCCTGTACGTGGAGTGCGACCCGAAGACCGGAATGCTGGAGGTGGCCCGCGCCGGCCACCCCGACCCCGCGATCCGGATGGCGGACGGCACGGTCCTCATGCGACCCACCGCGGGCGGGCTCCCCCTCGGGATCGACCCCGACACCGACTACCCCACCACCCGGTTCCCCCTGGAACCCGGCGAGACGATGATGCTCTGCACCGACGGCCTCATCGAGACCGGCGGGCACGACCTGGACACCGGCTGGGCCCGGCTGCGCGCGGTCCTGGAGTCCGACGCGCACGAGTCGCCGAGCACCGGGGCGGGGGCCGGAGCCGGGACGGGGGCCGGAGCCGGGACGGGAGCGGGGACGGGCACGGCCGGGCTCCTGGAGCCGCCGCACCTCGAACGGCTGGCGGACCTGCTGGTCCAGGCCGTGCACGGGCCGTCCTCGCACCACACCACCGGCCCGCTCGCCGACCGGCGCGAGGACGACATAGCGGTGGTGCTGCTGTGCCGCGAGGCCGTGGACCACCGCACCGCACCGCCGCACCCGGCCCGCCCCGCGCGCCGGACCGTCCTGACCGTGGCCCAGGTGGAACCCGAACGGATCGCGGGCGCCCGCCAGCAGATCCGGGAGCTGCTGCACGACTGGGCCGACCCCGACCAGGTGGACTCGGCGGTGCTGATGGTCTCCGAGATGGTGACGAACGTACTGACGCACACCGACGGCGACGCGCTGCTGGTCGCGGAGGCGGTCGGCGAGCTGGGCGCGCGCCGGCTGCGCGTCGAGGTCGCCGACGGCAGCGACGAGCTCCCGCACAAGCGGCAGCCCGGTGAGATGTCCTCCAGCGGCCGCGGGGTCCTGCTGATGGAGATGCTGGCCGACGCGTGGGGCGTGGACCCGCGGGGCGAGGGCAAGTCCATCTGGTTCGAGCTGCACGAGCAGTCCAAGACGGACGCCGATCCGGTGTTCTGACCCCGGGTCGGACGCGGCGGGGCGGGCCGGGCGGGGCGTGATTGGATACGGCGGTGTCCAATCCCCTCCTGCCCGAACCCGTACGGCGGCTCGCCGCCTGGTGCGGCGTCGTCCTGCTCGTCACCGCCGTCCTCGCCGTCGGCGTATGGCTGTGCATCGTCTTCGAAGCCGCCGTGACGCCCGTACTGCTGGCCGTGCTCGGCACGGCCCTGCTCGGGCCGATGCACCGGCGGCTGGTCCGGATGAAGATGAACCGCTCGCTCGCCGCCGCCCTGACCTGCCTCGCGGTGGTCGCAGTCGTCGGCGGGGCCACGTACGTGGTCGTCCTCGCGCTCATGGAGACCGGCGACCAGATCGTCGACGCGCTGCGGCGGGCCGGCGAAACCCTCGCCGAGCACTTCGGAGCGGTGGGCACCTCGCTGGAGGACATCACCGCGAACTCCAAGGACCTGCTCACGAAGTTCGGCAGCACGGCCGCCTCGGGCGTCGTCACCGGGCTCAGCGTGGTGGGCTCGATGATCGCGATGGTGCTGCTCGCGCTGGTGCTGATCTTCTTCTTCCTGCGCGACTCCGACCGGGCCGTGGGCACGCTGCGCTCCATCGTCCCGGTCCGCTCGGGCGATCTGATGGAGGCCATGGGGCGGCGCGCCTTCGAGGCCGTCGAGGGGTTCATGCGGGGGACCACCTTCGTGGCCCTGGTCGACGCCGTGCTGATCGGCGTGGGGCTGCTGATCCTCGACGTGCCGGGTGCGCTGGGTCTGGCCGCCCTGGTCTTCGTGACGGCCTACATCCCCTACCTGGGCGCCTTCCTGTCGGGCGCGGTGGCGGTCCTGGTGGCCTTCGCCGACCGCGGCTGGGTCATCGGCCTGTGGGCGCTGGGCCTGGTGCTGCTGGTCCAGATGATCGAGGGCTACGTGCTCCAGCCGGTGGTGCAGAGCCGCACCGTGCAGATGCACCCGGCCGTGGTGATGCTGGCCATCACCGCCGGGGCGAGCGTCGCCGGGATCCTGGGGATGCTGCTGGCGGTGCCGCTGACGGCCGCCGTCTTCGGGGTGATCTCGGAGCTGCGGGTCCGGTACGCCGATGCCGTGCCCGTACCGGTGGACCCCACCCCGTAAAACGGGGCGGGCGGGCCCCCTCCGGGAACCCGCCCTGCCCGACCGCCCGACCGCCCGGCCGTCCGACCGGCCCGATCAGCTGTCCGCCTCGCCGGCGCCGCGGTGGCCGAGCCCGGTGCGCGCGGTGGTGGGGATGCGGCCCAGCCGGCCCGCCTGGAAGTCGTCGAAGGCCTGCTGCAGCTCGTGCTGGCTGTTCATCACGAACGGCCCGTAGTGCGCCATCGGCTCCCGGATGGGACGTCCGCCGAGGAGCACGATCTCCAGGTCCGGGGCGTTGGAGTCCTGGGACGCGTCCGCCCGCACGGTGAGCGAGCCGCCCTCGCCGAAGACGGCCGTCTGCCCGGTCTGTACGGGCCTGCGGTCCTCGCCGACGGACCCGCGCCCGGCCATGACGTACGCCAGGGCGTTGAAGTCCTCGCGCCACGGCAGGGTGATCTGCGCGCCCGGCGTGACGGTCGCGTGGATCATCGTGATCGGGGTGTGGGTGATGCCCGGGCCCTGGTGGCCGTCGAGCTCACCGGCGATCACGCGGAGCAGGGAGCCGCCGTCCGGGGTGGTCAGCAGCTGGACCTGGCCGCCGCCGATGTCCTGGTAGCGCGGGGGCATCATCTTGTCGGAGGCCGGGAGGTTGACCCACAGCTGGAGGCCGTGGAACAGCCCGCCCGAGACGACGAGGGACTCCGGCGGGGCCTCGATGTGCAAGAGGCCCGAACCTGCGGTCATCCACTGCGTGTCACCGCCGTTGATGACTCCGCCGCCGCCGTTGCTGTCCTGGTGGACGAAGGTTCCGTCGATCAGGTACGTGACGGTCTCGAAGCCGCGGTGCGGGTGCCAGGGGGTTCCCTTCGGCTCGCCGGGCGCGTACTCCACCTCGCCCATCTGGTCCATCATGATGAACGGGTCGAGGTACTGGTAGTTGATCCCGGCGAACGCGCGGCGCACCGGGAATCCCTCACCCTCGAACCCACCGGGAGCAGAGACGACGGCCAGCACCTTGCGCGGGACGGCGGCCTGGGGCTCGGCCACTCGCGGAAGGGTCAACGGGTTCTCAACAGTCACTGCGGGCATGGTCAGGACCTCCTTCTGCGTCGAGTTTAGTTGAAACTCGAACTTTCTGCCACACCCCACAGAACAGAGCGGCCCCCGGAGACATTCCCCCGGGGGCCGCCGTGTGCTCAGGCGCAGGTCAGCAGTGGTCGAGCCCGTACCAGTCCGGGTGTGCGTCGAATGCCGAGGAGGTGTTCACGTACTGGGCCGGAACGAACCCGAACGCTCCCCGTACGTCCCCGCGGGCGCCGTACCACGTGTTGTTGCCGCCGCCGTGCCAGTCACCCGTGGTCCAGCAGTCGAACTGGCTCGGGTTGGTCTTCAACGTGTCCGCGTACGGCGCACCGAAGCCCGCCCACCGGTACATGTCGATGTTCGGGGTGTTGCCGCAGTACAGCGTCCCTCCGCTCACCCCGCACCAGGCGGCCTGCGCGGGCGAAGCCGCCAGAACCCCCGTACCCAGCGCCATCACCCCCGTGGCCGCCACAGCGGCGAGCTTCGTGCGAAACGACGTACGTGACATCGCAGTCTCCCCTGTCCGTAGGAGCGGGTGTCCCCCCGCAGCACCGATACTCGGGAGCCCCGGCCGCGGCCGCGATGGTTTCGGGCAGGGCCGAAAGGTGCGTCAGCCGCCGCTGCGCAGCAGGTCCGCGCCCAGGCCCGTCACCGAGTGCAGCACCGCCCTGCCGTCCCGCTCGGTGGTGATCAGCCCGGCCGCGCGCAGGGTGCGGGTGTGCTCGGAGACCGAGGGGAGGCTGATGCCGAGGTCCCTGGCCAGCTCGCTCGTCGTGCGCCGCCGCACCAGCTGCTGGAGCACGGCCGCCCGGGTGCGGCCCAGCAGGGCGTCCAGCGCGCCCTCCGCGGGCCCGGCGCCGACCAGGGGCAGCGGGGTCAGCGCCGGGTACATCAGCACGGGCGGCCCCTGCGGCCCGCCCGGGCCCGCCGCGACCAGCGGACGCCCGGTCCAGAACGGCGAGGGCATCAGCAGCAGCCCGCGCCCGCCGAGCCGGACGTCGTAATGCGGCGGCCGGTCGACCTCCAGGACGGTGCCCGACCACTCGGCCCGCGGGTGCGTACTCGCCAGGCACGCCTTGATCCCGTGGGTGGCCAGCAGCCGCGTGCGCCAGGCGACGTCCGCCTGGAAGGACTGCCGGATCCGGGCCCAGTGCGGGGCCACCACGACCTCGTGGCCGGCCCTGAGCGCCCCGCCCAGCTGGTCCCACGCCTCCCGCTCCCGGCCCCACAGCGCCCGCAGCCAGGAATCCGGCCCGGGCGCCCGGACCGCGGCGCGGGCGAGCTGCCCGCCGGTCAGCGCCGGCGCGGCCTCCCGTACGGCGGCGAGCCCCTCCTCCAGCGTGGCCGTGTACGGCTCGACGAACTGGGGGTTGTCACCGTCGGGGCGCAGCAGGTCCAGCAGCGGGCGCACCCGGCCCGGCAGCTCCCGGCCGACCCTGCCCCGCCACCGGCCGAAAACCGCCGGTTCGTCGGTACGCTGCCAGGCGACCAGCGCCATGGCCAGCTCCACCATCGGCAGCGGCTCGCTCATGAAGGTGACGTTGAGCAGGTCTTCGGCCGTGAAGTGCACCCTCAGCATCGCGCCCGCCCCCGAGCTCAGCCGGATGTGTGTCCGGCTCTAGCCGTACATGCGACGCATGGCGAAGTCGACCATCTGCTCGACCGCCTTCGCGTCGAAGACCATCCGGTGGTCGCCCTCCATGTCGAGGACGAAGCCGTACCCGGTCGGCAGCAGGTCGATCACCTCGGCGCCGGTGATCACGAAGTACTTGGACTCCTTGCCCGCGTACCGCCGCAGCTCCTTGAGCGTGGTGAACATCGGGATGACCGGCTGCTGCGTGTTGTGCAGCGCCAGGAACCCGGGGGTGTCGCCGCGCGGGCAGTAGACCTTCGACGTGGCGAAGATCTGCTGGAAGTCCTCCGCGGAGAGGGACCCGGTGGTGAAGGCCCGCACGGCGTCGGCGAGCGACGGCGGGGACGGCTCCGGGTACAGCGGCGGCGCCTGCTGCGCGTAGCCCTGCGGGGGCTGCTGCGCATACTGCTGCTGGGCGCCCGGGTTCTGGTCGTAGCCGTACATGCGGCACACCCTATCGAGCACCTGCCCCCATACCGGCCGGTACCGGCCAGTCCCCTCCCGGGGCGGGCGCGGGGGGACGGCCTCAGCCGGGTAGCTCCCCGGCCTTCAGCGCCCGCACGAACGGCCCCAACGTGATCGCCCACCTCGGCGCGGGCACCCCCGTCACCCTGCGCGTCACCGGGACCGGAAGGGCAACCCGTACACGGGTCGAGCTCACCGATCCCGATCCGCGCGCGCGGCCCGTACCGCGGCGGGCGCCCGGGACCGAGGAGTCGGGGCGCGGCCTCGCCCTGCTCGACGCCGTCGCGCTGCGACGGGGGGTCACCCGGGGAGCCGGGACCAGAACGGTCTGGTGCGAGCTTTGACCCTGGTCACAGTCGGCCGGGAAGGGTTGCCGTTATTACCGGCGGGTAGCATCATGTTGTTACCGATTGGTATGTACGAGGAACCTGTCTCCCCGAGCCTTAACGGAGCCGTCGCCATGGGGCACTACAAGTCGAATCTCCGCGACATCGAGTTCAACCTCTTCGAGGTGCTCGGCCGCGACAAGCAGTACGGCACCGGTCCGTTCGAGGAGATGGACACCGAGACCGCCAAGAGCGTCCTGTCCGAGCTCGCCCGTCTCGCCGAGAACGAGCTGGCCGCGTCCTTCGAGGACGCCGACCGCAACCCGCCGGTCTTCGACCCGGCCACCAACACCGCGCCCGTCCCGGCGTCCTTCAAGAAGAGCTACGAAGCCTTCATGGACTCCGAGTACTGGCGCCTGGGCCTGCCCGAGGAGATCGGCGGCACCACCTCGCCCCGCTCCCTCATCTGGGCCTACGCGGAGCTGCTGCTCGGCTCGAACCCGGCCATCTGGATGTACTCCTCCGGCCCGGCGTTCGCCGGCATCCTCTTCGAAGAGGGCAACGAGGCGCAGAAGAAGGTCGCCCAGCTCGCCGTCGAGAAGCGCTGGGGCTCCACCATGGTCCTCACCGAGCCGGACGCCGGCTCGGACGTCGGCGCCGGCCGCACCAAGGCGATCCAGCAGGCCGACGGCTCCTGGCACATCGAGGGCGTGAAGCGCTTCATCACGTCCGGTGAGCACGACATGGAGGAGAACATCCTCCACTACGTCCTCGCGCGCCCCGAGGGCCACGGCCCGGGCACCAAGGGCCTGTCGCTCTTCCTCGTCCCGAAGTTCCACTTCGACTGGGAGACCGGCGAGCTGGGCGAGCGCAACGGCGTCTACGCGACGAACGTCGAGCACAAGATGGGCCTCAAGGCCTCCAACACGTGCGAGATGACCTTCGGCGACCAGCACCCCGCCAAGGGCTGGCTGATCGGCGACAAGCACGACGGCATCCGCCAGATGTTCATGATCATCGAGTTCGCCCGGATGATGGTCGGCACGAAGGCCATCGCCACCCTCTCCACCGGCTACCTGAACGCGCTGGAGTACGCCAAGGAGCGCGTGCAGGGCCCGGACCTCGCGAACTTCATGGACAAGACCGCGCCCAAGGTCACCATCACGCACCACCCCGACGTGCGCCGCTCGCTCATGACGCAGAAGGCCTACGCCGAGGGCATGCGCGCCCTGGTCCTCTACACGGCCTCCGTGCAGGACGAGATCCAGGTCAAGCAGGCCGCGGGCGAGGACGCCTCCGCCGAGATCGGCCTCAACGACCTGCTCCTGCCGATCGTGAAGGGCTACGGCTCGGAGAAGTCCTACGAGCAGCTCGCCCAGTCCCTGCAGACCTTCGGCGGCTCCGGCTACCTGCAGGAGTACCCGATCGAGCAGTACATCCGCGACGCCAAGATCGACACCCTCTACGAGGGCACCACGGCCATCCAGGGCCAGGACTTCTTCTTCCGGAAGATCGTCCGCGACCAGGGCGCCTCGCTGAACATCCTCAGCGAGACGATGAAGAAGTTCCTGGCCGAGGCCGTCGGCGGCGAGGAGCTGGCCGGCGCCCGCGACGCGCTCGCCAAGGCCGCGGTCGACCTCGAGGCCATCGTCGGCCAGATGATCGTCGACCTCACCGCCACCGGCGAGGACGTCAAGAACATCTACAAGGTCGGCCAGAACACCACCCGCCTGCTCATGGCCTCGGGTGACGTGGTCGTCGGATACCTGCTGCTCAAGGGCGCCGCCGTGGCCGCCGAGAAGCTGGCGACCGCCGCCCCGAAGGACATCCCCTTCTACACCGGCAAGATCGCCGCCGCGAAGTTCTTCGCGTCGCAGGTCCTGCCGAACGTCTCGGTCCAGCGCCAGCTGGCCGAGGTCGTCGACAACTCCCTCATGGAGCTCGACGAGGCCGCCTTCTAAGGCAGCGCCGCCCCGCTCAGGCACCTCCAGCGGTGTACGCACAGTGGCCGGGACCCCCTCGGGGGGTCCCGGCCACTGGCCTGCGCGGGGCATCCGTTCCCGTCTTGTCAGTCGTTCATGGGACGCTCGTACGTATGAGTCCACAGGAGCAGCAGCGCAGCAGGGGGTATTCCGTCCCCGCCGGACGTCCGTACGCCCTCAAGGAGCTGCAGGCCAATGTGGGCGCGCTCGGCGACCGCATCACCGACCTGTACGACGGCGCCCACCCCGCCGAGTACGACCCCATCGCCGACGCCCTCTACGTGGCCTTCCAGACGGCCGCCGCCCTCGCACCGGCAAAGAGCTACACCGGCTGCTCCGAGCACCCCAACGGCGCCCTCGACCCCGAGGCCCCCGACGGCTGGGGCCGCTGCCTCATCTGCAACGACCGCAGACGCCTCGGACAGCGCATCCAGGGCGGCCGCACCGGCGGCCCGGCCGGGCCCGCCGCGGAGCAGCGCCGCCTCGGCTACCCCGTGCCGGAGGGCCCCTTCACCCTCGAGGTCCTGCGCCGCTTCCTGCGCACGATCGACGAGCAGCGCTTCCACCTGACCCTGGGTTCACCCGACCAGGACTTCGTCCGCATCGCCGACGACCTCCACCGCGCCTTCATCGTCGCCCGCGAACTGTCCCGGCCGCGCAACGCCTCGGGATGCGCCGAACATCCCGGCGCGCCGATCGACCCCGACGCTCCTCCCGGCGAGGCCTGTATCTTCTGCGCCGGACGCAAGAGACGCGCGCAGCGCTCCCCGCAGACCCCGGAGATGCTCCCGCGCATCCGCCGGGGCGAGCGCAGGCAGCTGCAGCGCCGATTCGAGCGTCCGCCGGGCTGAAAACCGACGGGACCGCAGATCACCCACCCTGCGGCCCCCGACCTCCGGCCATCGATCGCAGTCCGGCCATGACGAACACGACCGTCGTTAAGGTGAACCACATGAGCTCTCCCGCCCGCTTCGACCGCGGCCACACCGACGATCTGATGACCTTCCTGACGGCCAGTCCGTCGCCGTACCACGCCGTGGCCAACGCGGCGGAGCGGCTGGAGAAGGCAGGCTTCAGGCAGTTGTCGGAAACGGACGCCTGGGATGCGGGCACCGGGGGCAAGTTCGTGCTCCGCGGCGGTGCGCTCATCGCATGGTTCGTCCCCGAAGGCGCGTCCCCGCACACCCCGTTCCGGATCGTCGGCGCACACACCGACTCCCCGAACCTGCGGGTCAAGCCGCTGCCGGACACGGGCTCGCAGGGCTGGCGGCAGATCGCCGTCGAGATCTACGGCGGCACCCTGCTCAACACCTGGCTCGACCGCGACCTGGGCCTGGCCGGACGGCTGACCCTGCGCGACGGCACCGAGCGCCTGGTGAACGTGGACCGCGCACTGCTGCGCGTCCCCCAACTCGCCGTGCACCTGGACCGGTCGGTGAACAGCGACGGCCTCAAGCTCGACAAGCAGCGCCACATGCAGCCGATCTGGGGCCTGGGCGACGTCCAGGAGGGCGACCTGATCGCCTTCCTGGAGGAGGAAGAGGGCCTGGACCAGGGCTCGGTGGCCGGCTGGGACCTGATGGTCCACTCCATCGAACCGCCCTCGTACCTGGGCCGCGACCGCGAGCTGGTGGCCGGCCCGCGGATGGACAACCTGCTGTCCGTGCACGCGGGCGTCGCGGCGCTGGCGGCGGTGTCCGCCGGCGGCAAGCTCGACCACATCCCCGTGCTGGCCGCCTTCGACCACGAGGAGAACGGCTCGCAGTCCGACACCGGCGCCGACGGCCCGCTCCTGGGCAACGTGCTGGAACGTTCAGTCTTCGCCCGCGGCGGCTCGTACGAGGACCGCGCGCGGGCCTTCGCCGGCACCATCTGTCTGTCCTCGGACACCGGCCACGCCGTGCACCCCAACTACGGAGAGCGGCACGACCCGACGCACCACCCCCGCGCCAACGGCGGACCGATCCTGAAGGTCAACGTCAACCAGCGGTACGCGACCGACGGCAGCGGGCGCGCGGTGTTCGCCGCCGCCTGCGAGCGGGCCGGTATCCCGTGGCAGACCTTCGTCTCCAACAACTCGATGCCGTGCGGCACCACGATCGGCCCGATCACCGCCGCCCGCCACGGCATTCAGACGGTGGACATCGGCGTCGCGATCCTCTCGATGCACAGTGCCCGCGAACTGTGCGGCGCGGACGACCCGTTCCTGCTGGCCAACGCCCTGGTGGCCTTCCTGGAGGGCTGAGCCCCCGGGAAGGCCGCGGGCCCGATCTAGGTCGTCTCTTTCGGATCTTGCCGGGCCCGCGTCGCCCGGCACCGCACCTCGCCGCGTTGTCGGAGCACCGCAGTACGTCCAGTACAACGGCGCTCCTCCGCCTTGCGATGCACGGCACCGGACGACGCGGGCCGACCGACAAGATCCAAAAGAGACGACCTAGCCCTCGGCGTCCATCCCGGCGAGGACGAGGGGCAGCCGGGCGGCGCCGTCGGCGGTGACGCGGACCGGCACGCCCCAGTCCTGCTGGTGGACGTGGCAGGCCGGGTACTCGTTGGCGGGGTCGTCGTCGCAGGACGCCGCCATCGCCGAGACGTGCAGGACGCCCTCGGTGACGTCCGGGTTCAGCGCGAGCTCCCGGAACAGGTCGGTCCCGGCTCCCTCTCCGTCCGCCAGCAGCTCGGGCGGGGTCGAGGAGACGAGCAGCCGGGTGGAGGGCCCGTAGCGGGTGTCGAGCTTCTGCCCGCTCGGGGCCTGGAAGACCACGTCGAGGCGGATGGTGCCGGGCGCCACCTCGGTGGCGGCCCGCTGCGTACGGTGGGCGACCGCGTCCACCCGTACCGCCTCCTCCGGGAGGCGCAGCCGGGTCAGCCGGTGCCGGGCCGACTCGACGACCACGATGTCCTCGCCCACCAGCACGGCGTCGCTGGGCTCGCGCAGATCCGTCGCCAGGGTCGAGACCTGCCCGGTGGCGGGGTCGAAGCGGCGCAGCGCGTGGTTGTACGTGTCGCACACCGCGACCGAGCCGTCGGGCAGGGCGGTGACGCCGAGCGGGTGCTGGAGCAGCGCCTGGGCCGCGTCGCCGTCCCGGTGCCCGAAGTCGAACAGCCCGGTGCCGACGGCCGACTTGATGACGTACCCCTCGTCACCGGCTTCCACGTACCGCAGCGCGCTGGTCTCGGAGTCGGCGATCCACAGCCGGTCCCCGGCGGCCGCGAGCCCCGAGGGCTGGGCGAACCAGGCCTCGGCGGCCGGCCCGTCGAGCAGTCCCTCGTTGGTCGTGCCGGCCGCGACCCCGACCGTCCCGGCCTGCGGGTCCCAGGTCCACAGCTGGTGCACACCGGCCATGGCGATCCAGACCCGGCCCTGCCACCAGGCCACGTCCCACGGCGAGGAAAGGTCCACCTCCAGCGCCGGCCCGGAGGTCGGCGATCCCTGCCACCACTGCCGACCGGTGCCGGCGACGGTCTCGACCTGCCCGGTGGCCGGGTCGTAGGTGCGCAGGGCGTGGTTGACGGTGTCGGCGACGACGACCTTGCCGTCGGGCAGCAGCGCCAGTCCCTGCGGCTCGCTGAAACTGTCCCCGGCGAAGCCGCGCTCGCCGCTGCCGATGCGGCGTACGACGCTCTCGCCGTCGGCGGCCAGCTCGACGAGCTGGTGCCGCGTGGAGTCGGACACCAGCAGGTTCCCGGAGGGCAGCAGCAGCGCCTTCCCCGGGAACCGCAGGGCGCCGGCCACCGGCTCGGGCGCCACGTAGGGCCCGTCCCCGCGCCGCAGCGTGCCCTTGGCCTCGTGCTCGGCCTCCAGCTCCTCGACCAGCCGGGCGATGGCGTGCGCATGCCCCTCACCGGCGTGCTGGGCGACGATGTACCCCTCGGGGTCGATCACGACGAGCGTGGGCCAGGCGCGTACGGCGTACTGCTTCCAGGTCGCGAGCTCGGGATCGTCCAGCACGGGGTGGTGCACCTGGTAGCGCTCGACGGCATCGACCACGGCGGCGTGCTCGGCCTCGTGCACGAACTTCGGCGAGTGCACACCGATGATCACGACGGTGTCGCGGTGCTTCTCCTCCAGCTCGCGCAGCTCGTCGAGGACGTGCAGGCAGTTGATGCAGCAGAAGGTCCAAAAATCGAGGATCAATGTGCGACCTCGGAAGTCGGCGAGCTTCAGATCCTTGCCGCCGGTGTTGATCCAGCCGCCCTTGCCGATCAGCTCGGGGGCACGGACACGGGCACGCTTGCGGGGTGCGGGCGCGGGGGTGGGCGCCGGGGCAGCATCGTTCATCCTTCAAGCTTGCCATCCGGGTATGAACACCGGATCACGCGCATACGGCAGGCCACGGGCTACGACGGAGGAGCGGCGGATGACCGGGGACGGGCGGACGGCGGAGTTCATGGCACTGCCGGGAAGCACGGAGGACCGTCGGGAGGTGTTCGCCCGGTCTCTGGCGGGCGTCATACGGGTCCTCGGGATCGAGGTCGCTCCCGAGCCGGAGCCCGCCGACGGACGTACCTGGGCGCACCGCGCCCGGGCGGCGCTGCGCGGGCGCGGTACTGGTCGGGCATGTCCCTGCGGATGCCCCAGGTCCGGGCGGAGTTCCCGGCCGCGGCCGACGACGGCCCGGACCCCGTGCCCGAGTGGCACGAGGCGGCACTGCGCGAGTTCGTGCGCAACGAGCACCTGGACGCGGAGCCGTTCGGGGTCGATCTCGACACCGGCGGGCTGTAGTTGACCCGCCCGGTAGCGTGTCGGGGTGACAGTCAGCACGCCGCCGAGCGGGCGGATATTCGAGGCCTTGAGCGCTACCGCCGTGGAGAGCACGGACGGGTTGCGGGAGCTCTACGAGAGTCCCGGCGAGATGGCGCGCCGGAAGGCCGTGGACCGGATTCACGAGGGGGCCCGGGCCGTCATCGGGCGGTCGTCGCTGGTGTTCGTCGCCAGTGCCGGGGCCGACGGGACCTGTGATGTCACGCCCCGGGGCGGGCCGCCCGGATTCGTGGCCGTGCTGGACGAGTTCACCCTCGCGCTGCCCGATGCCACCGGCAACAAGCGGCTCGACACCGCCCACAACATCGTGGAGACCGGCCGGGCCGGGCTGATCTTCGTCATCCCCGGGCGGGCCACCACCCTGCGGGTCAACGGGCGGGCCTGCGTGTCTGCCGATCCGCTGCTGCTGGAGCAGCTGACCTCCGTCGGCAAGCCCCCTCGGAGCGCGATCGTGGTGGAGGTCGAGGAGGCCTACCAGCACTGCCCCAAGGCCTTCCTGCGCAGCAACGCGTGGAAGCCGGAGCAGTGGCTCGCCGAGGACGCCGTGCCCAGTTCCGCCGAGATCACCCTCGCCCACCTGGATCTCCCCGGTCTGACGATCGAGGAGATCCGGCAGCAGGAGCTCGAGAGCCTGCTCTACCGCTACGAGTAGGCGAAGAGGGCGCTCAGCCGGGGCAGACGGGCCGATATCTCGTCGGTGTCGTCGAAGTCGAAGTCCCAGGACGGGTCCAGGGCCGGGTAGCTGATCGTGAAGGAGTCCGCGGGCAGTTCCCGGCCGACGGCGGCCCGGTAGGCGGTCCAGGCGATCGACAGGGTGCTCTCGTCCTCCAGCTCCAGGCCCTCCGCCGCGGCCTCGCGGACCGCGGCGTGCGCGGCCAGCGAGTCGGGGTCGGCCAGGGCCGCCTCGAAGACCTCCTGGCCCTGGGTGAGGAGCCAGCCCCGGAAGTAGTCGAAGCCGTCGTCCGAGCAGCCGCCGTTGATCACGTAGGCGGCGGCCCAGAGCGGCGCCCGGTAGGACTCCGCCAGCAGGTCCCACAGCACCTGCTGGGACGCGGCTATCTCCGTCGCCGCCCGGTCCGCGAGGAGCTGCGCCGCGCGCGAGGCCACCTCCTGCGGCTGCGCGTCGGCGCGGGCCGTCTCGATCAGCTTCCAGAACGTCTGCTTGTCCATGGGGAAAGCCTGACAGCCGGGTCTGACATCAGGGGTTGGTGCCGAGGAAGGCGTGGAGGGACCCCGTGAGCGCCTCGACGAAGGCGTCCTGCACCGGCGCCGGGACGAGGTCCAGGGACAGGTACGGGTTCAGGTCCTCCAGCTCGACCAGGAGCAGTTCGCCCGACGGCGCGCGGCAGGCGTCCACGCGCTGGATGCCGTGGTCGAGGGTGTTCCAGGCGACGAAGGAGCGGGCGAAGGCCAGGTCCTCCCCGGTCGGGGTGTAGAGCTCCAGCTCCCAGCGGCGGGCCGGATCGGGGGCGTACAGCGCGTACTGGAAGGCGTCGTCGACGAAGTAGAAGGACACCTCGTACGTGAAGTCGATGCGCGGCTGGATCAGCACGGCCCCGGCCGGGCCGTCCGGTGTCGCGGTGAAGGTCAGGCCGATGGAGTCGGCGCCCTGCTTCGGCTTGACCGCGTACTGCGCCACCCGCGGCAGTTCCGCCAGCCGGGCCGGGTCGTCGATCGTCGGGATGACCGGGTGGCCGGAGGCCGTCAGGTCGAGCAGGTACTGCTTGCCCGCCATGTCGCCGCGGCCGGTGAGCGGGTTGTAGACGCGGGTCCCGGTGGCGAGGGCGGCCGCGCGGAAGGAGTCGTAGGCCTCCTGGTAGTGCAGGACCGGGCCGCTGTTGCGGACGATCACCGCGTCGAAGCCGAGCGGCAGCATGGCCTCCGCGTCGGCGGGATGGCACAGGGCCAGGTCGAACGCGGCGCGCAGCCGGGACGTGAGGAATATGTCCTCGTCGCAGTAGCGGCGGCCGCGTGCGGGGTACGCCAGGTCGGTCACGTAGAGCAGGGGCATGAGGGCAACCTATCGCGGGCACTGATCAGCGCATGAAATACCTCGTACGGGACAAAATGCTGGCCATCGGGGACGACTACTGGATCGAGGACGAGGACGGCCGGCACGCCTTCCTCGTCGACGGGAAGGCGCTGTCCTTCCGGGACACGCTGGAGCTGAAGGATCCGGCCGGGCAGATCCTGATCACCCTGCGGGAGAAGCTCTTCACGCTGCGGGACGCGATGACCCTGGAGCAGGACGAACAGCGGCTCGCGGTGATCCGCCGCAAGCGGCTCTCGCTGGTGCGGGGCCACTTCCGCGTCACCCTGGCCGAGGGCACCGAGCTCGACGTCAGCGGGCGGATCCTGGACCGCGAGTTCAAGGTCGAGTACGACGGGGAGCTGCTCGCGCTGGTCTCGCGCCAGTGGTACCGGCTCCGCGAGACGTACGCGGTGGACGTGGTCCGGGAGGACGCGGACGCGGCGCTGCTGATCGCGGTCGCCGTGTGCGTGATCCGGATGGCGGAGAAGGAGCGGGAGGACGCGGTCAGTCCCGGTGCTGTTCCCGTGCCGTGAGCTGGCCCTGGACGTAGGCGTCGGTCTCCGGCGCGTACGGGCCTCCGTGGTCGAGCAGGAGGTCGGTGATGCGCTGCCACTCCGCGGCCTCGGCGCGGACGGCCGCGGCGGCGGACTCCAGGTCGCCGGCGTCCGCGAGCACCGTCTCCAGGGCGGCCTGTGCCCTGTGGTGGGTCATCCCGGTGGCCCGCTCCCGGACCCGCCGGCGGGCCTCGACCTCCGCGGCGGAGGGCTCGTGCGGCTCCAGGGCGGCCTCCAGCACGACCTCTTCGTCGTCCGTCACGGCGTACCCGCCTCCTCCTCGTGTGCCGGGCGGCCGGCGCCGCCCGTCCCCTTCGTCTGCCCGCTCACCCCGGCGCCAATCGGGGGCGCCGGGGATTGCGCGGGCGCCGCGGGCACCGGCATCCCGTCAGCGCAGGCGCCGGTCCTTCAGGGCCGGGAACTGGGACCGGGTCTCGGGGACCTTGGCCGGGTCGAGGTCCACGGTGAGGACCTCCTCGCCGGGGCCCGCCTCCGCCAGGACCTCGCCCCACGGGTCCACCACCAGGCTGTGCCCGGCCTGTTCCACGCCCGCGTGGGTGCCGGCCAGTCCGCAGGCCAGGACGTAGGACTGGTCCTCCACGGCGCGTGCCCGGCTGAGCAGGGTCCAGTGCGAGCGGCGGCGCGCGGGCCAGCCCGCGGCGACGACCATCGTGGTGGCCCCGGCGTCGACGAGGCCGCGGAACAGCTCCGGGAAGCGCAGGTCGTAGCAGGTGGCGATGCCGAGGGTCTGCTCCGGCAGCTCCACCGTGGTCAGGGAGTCGCCGGCCGACATCAGGACCGCCTCGCCCTGGTCGAAGCCGAAGCGGTGGATCTTCCGGTAGGTGGCGGCCAGCTCGCCCGCCGGGGACAGGACGAGGGCGGTGTTGTAGAGGGAGCCGTCGCCCGCGCGCTCCACGACCGAGCCCGCGTGCAGCCAGACGCCGGCGTCGCGCGCCGCCTTGGACATGGCCTCGTAGGTCGGGCCGTCCAGTGGTTCGGCCTCGGTCTCGAACTGCTCGTACGCGAATGCGCCGACCGGCCACAGCTCCGGCAGGACGACGAGATCGGCGTCCGCCTGCTCCCGTACGAGCTCGGCCACGCGGGCACGTCGGGAAGACACCGACTCGCCCTCGTTCACTGCGATTTGGATCAGCGAGGCGCGCACACTACCACCGTCCTGGCGTTCAAGCCGTCAACTCGGGCCTACGATCGTCACACGAAAGCACTGCCGGGGTGCTCACCGGCAGCGTAGTTTTGGAAACTGAGTCCACAGCTTCTTAAAACGCGCCATTGAACAGCACCGCGAGGGGTCCCGTTGACCGTCCATCCGCATCCCGCCCTCCAGCCCTATGCCGACGCGTGGACGCACTCCATCGAGGCGATATCCGAGTTGGTCCTCCCGCTGACGGAGGGCGAGTGGAACCGGGCGACGCCGTGTCCCGGCTGGTCGGTCCGTGATGTCGTGTCACACATCATCGGCATCGAGTGCGAGCAGCTCGGCGACCCGCGACCGATCCACACCGTGGCGCGGGACCTGCGCCACGTGGTGGACGAGTTCAGCCGGTACATGGAGGTGCAGGTCGACGTACGCCGTCACCACACCGCGCCGGAGATGACCTCGGAGCTCGAATACACCGTGATCCGCCGCGCGCGGCAGCTGCGGAACGAGAAGCGGGATCCGGCCACGATGGTCCGCGGGCCGCTCGGTGACCAGGTGACGCTGGAGCAGGCGCTGCGGCTGCGGGCGTTCGACGTGTGGATCCACGAGCAGGACCTGCGGTGGGCGCTGGGGATGCCGGGGAACTGGGACTCGCCGGGTGCGCACGTGGCGCAGGACCTCCTCCTGGCCGGGCTGCCGAAGGTGGTGGCCAAGAAGGCGGGGGCACCCGCGAACTCGGCGGTGGTGATCGACGTGCACGGTCAGCTGGAGTTCATGCGGACGGTGCGGGTGGACGCGGACGGCCGCGGCACGGTGGACAAGTCGCCGTCGCTGGGCCCGGCGGTGACCCTGACCCTGGACTGGGAGACGTACGTGCGCCTCGCGGCCGGCCGGGTGCGGGCGCACACCGTCGCCGACCGGGTGAAGGTGGAGGGCGACGTCGAGCTGGCGGACGCGATCCTCACGCAGTTCTCCGTGACCCCGTAGCGGGAGCGGCCGGTACGAGGACCCGCGCCCGGCCGGCGGGCAGCCCGTCCGCCGGGCACCCCGGCGGACGTGGCCCTACGGCGCCTCGCGCCCGGCTGTTTCCGGGAGCGGGCACGCCCGGGGCACCGGCTCCGGCTTCTGTTCCGGATCCTGGGCGGGGATCGTGAGGCGGACCCGGTCCGCCTCGCGGGCCAGGGCGCGGGGGCGCAGCCGCAGGATGCTGATGACGCCCACCGCTTCGAGGACGAAGACCGTGGAGAAGGCGATGCGGAAGTTGTCGCCGGTGGCGTCCAGCAGGACGCCCACCGTCAGCAGCGTGGTCATGGACGCGATGAAGCCGCCCATGTTCGTGATCCCGGAGGCGGTGCCCTGGCGCTCCGCCGGGTTGGCCGGGCGGGCGAAGTCGAAGCCGATCATCGACGCCGGTCCGCAGGTGCCCAGGACCAGGCAGAGGGAGACCAGCAGCCACATCGGCGCCCGGTCGCCCGGGTACACGAGGACCGCCGCCCACAGCAGGGCCGTGAGGCCGACCGTGCCCAGGGCGAGCGGGATGCGCGCGGACTGGCGGCGGCCCACGACCTGTCCGTAGACCAGCCCGAGCGCCATGTTCGAGGCGACGACCAGGGTCAGCAGCCCGCCCGCGGTGGTCCGTGACAGCCCCTGCGCCTCGACCAGGAACGGCATCCCCCACAGCAGCAGGAACACCATCGCGGGGAACTGCGTGGTGAAGTGCACCCACAGGCCGAGCCGGGTGCCGGGTTCGGCCCAGGACTCCCGGATCTGGCGGCGCACGAACCCGCCGGAGCCCCCGCCTGGCCCGGCGGCCGCCGTACCGCCCGGCGCGGGCTTCGGCCCGTACCCCTCGGGGTGGTCGCGCAGGAACAGCACCAGCGGGACGAGGACCACCAGGCCCGCCACCGCGCTGCCCGCGAAGGCGGCGGTCCAGCCGACCCCGTGCAGCACGGGGGCGAGGACGAGGGTGGAGACGAGGTTGCCCGCCATGCCGACGAGCCCGGCCAGCTGCGCCATGAGCGGCCCGCGCCGGGCCGGGAACCACCGGGTGCCGAGCCGCAGCACCGAGATGAAGGTCATCGCGTCGCCGCAGCCGAGCAGTGCCCGCGCGGCGAGGGCCATCCCGTAGGAGGGCGACAGCGCGAAGCCCAGCTGGCCGACGGTGAAGAGGACCGCGCCCAGGGTCAGCACTTTCTTGGTGCCGAGCCGGTCGACCATGAGGCCGACCGGGATCTGCATGCCCGCGTAGACGAGCAGTTGGAGGAGGGAGAAGGTGGCCAGCGCCGAGGCGCCCACGTGGAAGCGGTCGGCGGCGTCGAGGCCGGCCACGCCCAGGCTGGTACGGAAGATCACCGCAACGAAGTAGACGGCGACGCCGATGCTCCAGACGGCGACGGCCCGCCCGCCGCCCGGCGGATCGGCGGGTATGCCGGCCCTGTCGGGGGAGGCGCTCACGGCGCCGCTCACCGGCCCGGCCCCCGCACCAGGGCGTCGACGCGCCCGATGTGCCCGCGGACCGCCGCAGCCGCCGTGTCCGCGTCCCCGGCGCGCAGCGCGTCCAGGATCTCGGCGTGCTCGGCGAGGGTGCGGTCCAGCCGTTCCGGGTGGGCGTGCAGCAGGGCCACGCCCATCCGCAGCTGGCGGTCGCGGAGCTGGTCGTAGAGCCGGCACAGGATCTGGTTCCCGGCGCTGCGCACGATCTCCGCGTGGAAGCCCCGGTCGGCGGCCATCATCGCGGCGAGGTCGCCCCCGGCGGCGTGCCGGCGCTGTTCGTCCAGCAGGGCGGCGAGCCGGTCCAGCAGGCCCGGTGGGGCCGGCACGGCCCTTCGTACGGTGAACTCCTCGACCAGCAGACGGGTTTCGAGGACGTCGGTGATCTCCTGAGCGGAGACCTGGAGGACCAGCGCGCCCTTCTTCGGGTACAGCTTCAGCAGCCCCTCGGTCTCCAGCCGCAGCAGTGCCTCGCGGACGGGCGTACGGGACACCCCGACGGCCGCGGCGAGTTCGCCCTCGGTGAGGAGGGTGCCGCCCTCGTACCGGCGGTCGAGCACCCCTTGCTTGACGTGCTGGTAGACCCGCTCGGCGGCGGTCACGGTACTGGTGGGGGCGGGCATGCGCACAGGATAGATACAACAGAGGTGCAAGCCGGTGACGGGTCCAGGATGTGGACCCGTCACCGTGGGGCGCGGATCCCGGGATCCGCGACCCGGGTCGCGAGTCCCGGGGCGCGGATCCCGGGTCGTGGGTCTCGGATCGCCGCCCGCCCGCTGCATCGAAGGATGTACGGCCCCTTCGTCCGCCCGCAGGACGTACGGGCCCCCGCGCGCCGGGACGCTGAAGTCATGGCCGACACCCTGATCGCCCCGGCAGCACGGAAGACCGCGCGGCTTCCCCTCCTCGACGTCCTGCGCGGCGCCGCCATCCTCGGCACCCTCATGACCAACGTCTGGATCTTCACCTCCCCGGGCTCGGAGTGGGGGGTGCTGCAGGGCGGCCTGAAGGCGCCCGACCCGCTCACCGACCCCTCCGCCGCGAACCTCGCGGAGAGCGTCTTCCGCTTCCTCGCGGACGGCAAGTTCCTGGCCCTGCTGACGGTCCTGTTCGGCGTGGGCCTGGCCATCCAGTACGACTCCGCCGCCCGCCGCGGCGACCCCTGGCCCGGCCGCTATCCGCGCCGCGCCGCCTTCCTCTTCGTCGAGGGCACCGTCCACTTCGTGCTCGTCTTCGCCTGGGACGTGCTGATGGGGTACGCCGTCACCGCCCTCCTCGTCGCCTGGCTGCTGGCCCGCTCCGAGAAGGTGCGCAGGCGGGCCATGTGGGCGGCCGGCGGACTGCACCTGGCGCTGATCTCCCTGCTGACCCTCGACGCGCTGAGCCGGCCGGCCGGCGCCCCGAAGAGTCCGGACCCGGCCGCCGTCGAGCTGTACGCGCACGGCAGCTACCCCGCCCAGATCGCCTTCCGCCTGGAGCACTTCCTCGCCCTGCGCATCGAGCCGGTCATCTCCTTCGGACTGCTCGTGTTCCTCTTCCTCCTCGGAGTGCGGCTGCACCGCGCGGGCGCCTTCACCGCCACCGCGGACGGCCGCCGCATCCGGACCCGGCTGGCCGCGTGGGGCCTGGGCCTGGGACTGCCGCTGAACGCCGCGACCACCCTCGGCGGCGGCGACTTCTACCTCCTGGGACGCTACGGAGCCGCGCCGCTGCTCGCCCTCGGCTACATCGGCCTGATCGGCATCGCCCTCGACCGCCGGTGGTTCCCGGCCCCCGTGACCACCGCCCTCGGCTCCGTCGGCCGCACCGCCCTGTCCTGCTACGTCGCCCAGAACCTGCTCTGCATGCTGCTCTGCTACGGCATCGGGCTCGGCCTCGCCGAGCGCCTGGGCGGCAGCGGCCCCTGGTGGGTGATGGGCCTGTGGGCCGGCGTGAGCCTGGCCCTGGCCGCCGGATCGTGGCTGTGGCTGCGCCGCTTCGGCCACGGCCCCCTGGAGGCCGTACAGCGCACGGTC
Source organism: Streptomyces sp. NBC_01232 (assembly GCF_035989885.1). GTDB lineage: Bacteria > Actinomycetota > Actinomycetes > Streptomycetales > Streptomycetaceae > Streptomyces. The sequence goes on along the minus strand of NZ_CP108518.1, from coordinate 4,412,909 downwards.
CTCAGGCCGCGCCGGTGACCGACACGACCTCCACGTCCAGCACGAACTCGTCGTACGGGGCCTCGTCCGGGTAGGGCGGCCGGACCTGCACGAAGCGGATCCGGGCCCGGCCCCCGCCCGGGGCGCGACCCCGGACGACGTAGGCCCGCTCCACCGCCGCCCCCGGCGGCGGGGCCGCCTCGGGGGCGGCCCGGCCCACGGGGGCCTCGGCCACCGTCACCACGTCCGCGTCCCCGGTGACCTGCCAGGTCCACACGTACCCGCGCGCCCCGCGCCCGGTGAGCCGCAGCTCGTACGGCTCGTCCGGGCCCAGCACGATGCTCCGTACCTCCACGCCCGCCCGGTCCTCTCAGACGGGGCCGATGACCGACCCCTCGTGCCACCCCGCGCCGTCGCGCCAGTAGTGCTGAAGACGGCGGTCGGTGCGCAGGACGATGACTTCCAGGTTGAACCCGAAACTGCCCTGGAGCATCCCGGTGACCGAGGCGACGTCGTGCCCGAAGACCGCGCTGCGCCGCCACGGCGAGCCGCTCGCGTTGCCGCGCCACCAGTGCTCGACCTGCCCGCCGGCGACGGCCACGCACAGCTCGTAGTTCCCCGCGGTGTCCTCGTCGGCGGCACCGGACTGCCCCTCGATCAGGCAGGGCGCGGAGACGGCGGGCGTACCGCTGCCGAAGATCTCCCCGGCCCGCCAGGTGAAGCCGTTCGGATCGTCGCGCCACCACAGCTGCATGCGGCCGTCGGTGAGGGCGGCGACGAGGTCGAGGTGGCGGGCGCGGGTCTGGACGAGCGCGGGCCCGTAGTGGGCGATGCCGGAGGCGAACCGGCCGCCGTCGTTCCAGGTCCAGGGGGCGCCGTTGATCCGCCACCAGTGGCCCAGGCGGCCGTCGGCGGTCCGCACCACCACCTCGAAGTTGCCCGGCCTGCCGTAGTCGCTCTGGATGAACGCCGGGGTCGAGCCGGCCGCCGCGTCACCGGGCCCGAAGACACCGCCGTCGCGCCAGACGCCGGCCGACTGCTCGTAGTACCAGTGGCGCAGCCGGCCGCCGGTGGTCACGTGCAGGGACTCCATGTTGCGGTTGTAGGTGGTCCCCGTGAAGGCGGGCTGGCCGGAGGCGTCGCTGGCGAAGGTGCCCGCGCGGGACCAGGCGAACGGCGGGTCCCCCTCGCGCCACCAGTGCTGGAGGCGGCCGCCGGGGGCGGTGGCGAGGAGCTCGAAGTTGCGGTGGGCGCGGCCGTTGCCGCTCTCGTAGACGTTGCCGGTGTGCAGCCGGCGCTTGGTCCACGGGTCGGGGTTGGTGCCGCGCAGGCCGCACTTGGCCCAGTGGTCGATGCCGGTCTCGCCGTAGGCGATCCGGCCGTAGCCGCCGACGTGGTAGCCGGTCCCCCAGGAGTTCTTGAACAGCCAGCAGCCGGCCGCGTCGTCGTAGCCGACGATCAGCACGCAGTGGCCGCCCGCGAGACGGTCGCTGGTGCGGTGGTAGACACCGGAGCCGAGCCCGAAGAAGTCGTCGTAGACGTCGAAGCAGGCGGTCAGCGGGCCGACCGTGTCCAGCCAGACCTTCTGCTGCTCGACGTCGCCGAGCCGGACGTAGTCGGAGATCCGGACGGTCCGGCCGGACCGGTCCCAGCTGGGCGTGTACTCGGCGCGCCAGGCGTCGCGCCGGGCGGCCGGCAGCCCCGCGGGCGGGGTGCTGTACGGCCAGCAGTCCGGGTCGGCGAGCCCGCCGTTCGCCTTGATCCAGTCCAGGGCGGTCTCCGGATTGCTGCCCTGCCCGCAGGTGAAGCGCAGGCCGTCGTGCACGTCCCCCTCGGAGCGCTCCGCCCATACGTCGTGCTCGATCCGGGCCATGGACTCCACCAGGCCCGCGGCGCCGAAGGCCCAGCAGGAACCGCACGGGTTCTGGTCCTTCACCTTGGTGATCCACGGCCGGCCCCAGCGGCTGCGCCAGTCCACGGCGGCGGGGCGGGCGGCGGTCACCGGCCCCGGTGCGCCGGGCAGCAGCCCGTGGGCGGCCCGGCGTCGGGTGAGATGCGGGTTCCCGCTCGCGTGGCCGATGGTCCCCGCAAGGTCGATCACCCCCGCTTCCCTTGCGGGCGTCAGGTTCGCCCCGGGCTCCAGACCGAGCGAGGGCCGCGGCACGGGCTCCTCGTCGGCGAGATGCTCCAGGACCGACCAGCGCGCCCCCTGTGCGACGAGCTGCGCGCGCAACTCCCCCACCGACTGGACAGACTCCTCCGGCATGGCGGCCCCCCAGCTGCAACCGTTCGGATTCAAGATTCGGGAGCGTCCCCCCGGCGCAGGGGGGCGTCAAGGGGGTCCGCACGGTCGCGCGGTGGCACGAGGGGGCGTGCCACCCGGACGGCCCCGGGTTCAGCCGTCCAGCGCGATCGCGTTCTTGGCCCGCGTCACGGATTCCTCCGAGGCGGGTCCGCCGGGGTTCTCCGTCGCCAGCGCCTGGTTGAGCGTGACGAAGGGCCGCATCCGCTCCTCGTAGCGGGCGTAACCGCGGTGGTGGTCGCCGGACGCCTGCGCGAGGCAGTGGGCCAGTACGTGGGCGCCCACCAGGGCCAGACTGGTGCCCTGCCCCGAGAGGGGCGAGGGGCAGTAGCCGGCGTCGCCGAGCAGGGTCACCCGGCCCCGCGACCACTGGTCCATGCGGATCTGGGCCATCGCGTCGCAGTAGAAGTCGGGGGCCTTCCGGGCTGCGTCGGCCAGGCGGGCGCCTTCCCACTCAAGGGTCTGCAGCCGGTCGACGACGAGCCGCCGCAGGGCGTCGCCGGTACGCAGCTCCGGTGCCAGGGGGGCGGACTCGAAGCCGAAGGCGATCCGCAGTTCGGTGTTGTCGCGTACGGGCATGATGCCGAATCCCATGTCCCCGTCCCGCAGCCACACCTGCCAGTCGTCCAGGGCGAGGAAGTTGTCCGCGGCGAACACCGAGAGGTAGCTGCCCAGGTGGTGGGTGAAGCGCTCCTCGGGGCCGAAGGCCAGGCGCCGCACGGTGGAGTGCAGGCCGTCCGCCCCGACGACGAGGTCGAAGGTGCGCGGCGCCGCGTGCGCGAACCGGACGTGCACGCCGCTCGCGTCCTCCTCCAGCCCGGTGATGCCGTCGCCGAAGAGGTACTCGATGTCCGCACGGGTGCGCTCGTGGACCATCCGCACCAGGTCCTCGCGCAGCAGCTCCATGTCCGCGCCGTCGAGCCGGCCGCTGCTGAAGGTCGACTCGGTGGAGCGGTGGACCTCGGTGCCGTCGGCGGCGAGGACCGACATGCCGCGCATCCGGGTGCGTACGCGGCTCGCCCGGTCCAGCAGGCCCATGCGCTCCACGACGTCGAGCGCGACGCCGCGGACGTCCACGGCCTGCCCGCCGGCGCGCGGGCCGGGGGCGCGCTCGACGACGGTGGGCTCGAAGCCGTGGTGGCGCAGGCGGTGGGCGAGGACGGGCCCGGCGATGCCGCCGCCGGAGATGAGTACGGTCCGCATGAGAAGCTCCTCCACTGGGTCTGTACGCTGTACGCATACTGAATGTACGACGTACACGCAGGGCTCTCAACAGGCAGAACGACGTCCCTGTACTAGCTCAGACCGGCTCCGGCACGCATCGCCGCTGCTACCTTCTGCACTAGTACAGGAGAGAAGGGCGGCAGAACGTGACGCAGACCACAGGCCCGGCGGGCGATCCGCCCTACCTGCGCATCGTCGCAGCGCTGCGGCGGCGCATCGCCGAGGGGGAACTCGCCCCCGGGGAACGGGTCCCCTCCACCCGGCAGATCGCCGCGCAATGGGGCGTCGCGCTCGCCACCGCCACCAAGGCCCTCACCACCCTGCGCCTGGAGGGCCTGGTCGAGGCCCGACCCCGGATCGGCACGGTCGTCGCCGCAGCCGCAGCGCCCGACGCGGCGGCCCGCAGGCGCCCGTCCTCCGCCCCGTCCATCACCCCGGACACCGACACCGGCACGGACCAGGAGTTGAGCCTCGACCGGATCGTCCGCGCCGCCATCGCCATCGCCGACGCCGAAGGGCTCGCGGCGCTCTCCATGCGCGGTGTCGCGGCCCGGCTCGGGGTCGCGGCGATGTCCACCTACCGGTACGTCCCGAGCAAGGACGACCTGGTCCTGCTGATGGCCGACGCCGCCTTCGGTGAGGAGTCCTACCCGGCCGAGGCGCCCGCGCACTGGCGGGAGCGCATCGAGATGGGCGCCCGGACCCTGTGGAGCCTGTACCGCAAGCACCCGTGGCTGGCCCAGATCGGCTCCCTCACCCGCCCGCTGCTCCTGCCCGGTCTGCTCGTCCACGGCGAGTGGATGCTGAACGCCCTCGACGGCCACGGACTGGACCCGACGACGCTCTTCGACATCCACGTCCTGCTCTACAGCCATGTGCAGGGCCTCGCGGTCCACCTGGAGCTGGAGGCCAACGCCGAAGCCGCCACCGGCCAGTCGGAGGACCAGTGGATGGACAGCCGCTCACACATCCTCCGGGAACTGGTGGACTCCGGCCGCTTCCCGACCTTCGCCAAGCTGGTCGGATCCTTCGAGGACGGCTACGACCTGCGCCTCGACGCGCTCTTCGAGCTGGGCCTGCGGGCGCTGCTCGACGGCCTGACCCCCGTCGTCGAAGGCTAAGGGCTGTCCCGTAATCCCCGGCGGGCGCACGACGCCAGCTACGGCACCTCGCTGCGTTGTCGGATCGCCCGAATACACCCGGTATGAGTACGACCCTCCGCCTTGCGATGCACCGCATCTGACGCCGTGCGCTGACCCACCGCGGATTACGGGACAGCCCTTAGGCTCGGACGCATGGGGACCTGGATCGCGCCGAGCGTCATCGAGAGAGAGCTGTACGAGGCCAAGACGGCCGGCGACTGGCCCGCGTACTTCGACGTACTCGCGCGGAACCAGCTGTACTTGGCGCAGCACCGGTCCCAGGTCGACGCCCGTCCCGACTCGACGTTCTTCCACCCCACCCCGGACCGGATGCTCGTCGTCCACACCGCCGGGATGCTCCCCGCCCCCACCCCCGAAACGGTGTACGAGCCGCGCAGACTGCGCTGGTTCGCCAAGGTCTGGGCCGCCGACGACCCCGCCTTCCTCGCCGTCAACCCGGGCTCCCCCTGCGAGGCCTACCTCACCACCACCCCCGCCGACCTGGCCCGCTGGCGCGCCCACGCGGAGGCCGCCCCCGGCGTCGGCCTGCCCGAGGGCAGGATCCACGCGCTCTTCACCGGCGGCCCGCTGCACGGGCCCGTCGCCCACGGCCTCGCCGTCGGCGGTCATCTCGCGGTGACGAACGGGGAGTTCTGGAACTCCCTCGCCCACCACGGCAGCGGCTACCGGCACGAGCGCCGCCGGGTCGAGAAGTCCTGGGGCATCACCGACCGGGCCGAATGGCTCTCCGTCCTGGAGATGCTCCTGCGGGCCGAAGCGGTCAGCTCCGTCTGGGAGTACGCGCTCCGCGTCCGCCGGGTCCTCGCCGCCGACTTCGCCGGGCCCGTGGACACCGAACACTGGCGGCACGCCGCCGGGGCGAGCCTGCGCCGGGGCGCCGAGCGCGCCGCCGAACCGAAGCTCACCGCCGACGGGGTCACCGTCGCCCAGCCGCGCCCCGCCGCGGAGGTGGAGGGGGAGATAGCCGGCGTCAACCGGCTCATCGGCCGGATCGCCCGCTACGAGCAGCGCTTCCGCGCCGACGGGCTGCTCCCCGAGAACGGCTGGGTCCGCTCGGTGGAGGCCTGGGACATCGGCCGGGCCTCCCAGATGGCCCGCTGGGGCGTCGCCTGCCGCTACGGGACCGTCGCCGACGCCGAGGCGGCCGTACTGCGCGCCGGGGAGGCGGCGCGCGACACGTACCGCTCGTGGGAGGAGTTCTCCGCCGGATACTCCCTCGCCCGGTGCCTGCACTTCGACGAGGAGCAGTTCGGCACCTGGTACACGACCTCCCTCGGCACCCACCTCACGCTGACGACCGACCCGGCCAGCCCCTGGCTCAACATCCCCTGGACCTGAGGACGCCCGGCCACGGCCCCGCCCCGGGCACGCAGCACGGAGCCCCGGCCCCCGCGGTGTGCGGGAACCGGGGCTCGGTGGTCCGTCCTTCGATGCGTCCGGGGTACTAGCCCTGGGTGAAGTACCCGAGCAGGTCGGCGATCACGTGGTTCGGACCGCCCCACTGGCTGTTGTAGACGCTGATCCTGCCGTCCGCGACCGGGGTCGTCACGTGGTTCGAGACGGTCAGACCCGGCAGCGTCTGCAGGCTGCTCGCCTCCGGGCGGGCCGAGCCGAAGGCGTGCGCGGTCAGGAAGCCCGCACCGGTGCTCTCGGTCGCCGTCAGGTTCAGCACCGCGCCCACCGCGCCGGCCGGCACGCCGGACACGGTCGTGGTGGCGCCCGCGGCGAGCTTGCCCGTCGTACGGGTGTCCGCGAGACGCTTCGGCACGACCGGCGTGTAGAGGGCCTTGCCGTTCTTGCCGTAGTAGCCCACCGCGTCCACGATCAGGTGCGCGGAACCGGCGTGGTTGTACAGGGTGATCGTCCCGTCCGGGCCGACCGGCACGATGGCCTGGTTCGAGTTGGCCTTGCCGGGCTCCGGGTTCAGGTTCGACGCCGGCTCGGGCCGCTTCGCCGGGTCCGGGTAGGCGACCACGTACGAGTTCTGCGTCGCCTCGGTGCTCGTCAGGTTCACCGCGACGGCCTTGGCGTCCGCCGGGATCCCGCCGACGCCCGCGACCTTGACGGTACGGGTGGTGCCACCGGCGACGGCGCCGCCCGCGCCCGGGGTACGGGTGTCGGCGAGGCGGGCCGGGGCGACGGGGCTGAACTTCTCCCCGGCGTTGGGCTGGTAGTAGCCGACGAAGTCCACGATCACGTCGGCGCGGCCGGCGTTGAGGTAGAACCAGACCTGGCCGATCTCGCTCACGGGGACGGTCACCGTGTTGGACACCGTGGCGCCCGCACGGGCGTTGATGTTCGAGGTCGTCGGCCGGTCGTCGTACGCCGACGAGACGTTGAGGTAGGCGTCCTGTGTGACATTGGTGAGGGTGACGTTGATGACCGCCGCGGACATGCCGCCCGAAGCGCTGCCCGCCGCGTTGAACGGGATCGGCATGCCGATGGACGCGGGGCTGCCGCCCTGGAGGGTGCCGCCGTTGACGCGGGTGTCCTTGAGCCGGAAGGGCGTTACGGCCGTGTAGCCGCCCTTGGCGTACTCCACGTGTACGGGCCGGGTCGTCGTGGACCTGGTGCCCTTGACGTCGACGACGGTGACGGTCGCCGTGTAGTCGCCGGGCCTGGAGTAGGTGTACTTGCCGATGGCCAGACCCGGGAAGCTCCTCTGCACGCCGTCTCCGAAGTCCACGTCGGTGCGCTCCACCGGCCACGGCGTCGCCGAGGCCGAGGGGTCGAAGGACATGGTCAGCGGGGGAACGCGCGTCGCGGTGTCGTTCGGGGCGGGCAGGAACGGAGTTGCCGAGAAGGCCGCTGTCAGCGGTCCTGCGGGAGTCACCTTGGTCGTCTGCTGGGTGGTGGCCTGCTGGCCGGCGCCGTTGACGGCCGTCACCTTGATCACGTAGTCGCCCGGCTTGCCGTAGGCGTGCGTGGCCAGGCCGTGGGCGCCGGTGCCCTGCTGGGTGACGACCGGGGCCGTCCCGTCGCCGAAGTCGACGTGGTAGCTCATCGCGGTGGGCCAGCGGCTGTCGGAGACGGCCTGCACCTCCACCTTCGTGCCGGCCGGCGCCCAGGTCTTGTCGATGTTCATCCAGGCCTGGCTCAGGCCGTCGTGGGTCTCGTAGGCGCCGCGGTCGAGGTAACCGCCGTTCTTCCCGGTATTGGGGACACTCGGGTCGTCCCCGGTCGGTTTCCTGTTGATGTCACTGGGCAGTACGCCCGGAGCCGTCGGGTCGGCGGAGTCGACGGTCGGGGAACCTTCGACCGGACCCACTCCGGCCTGGCCTGCGGTCAGGATGTCGTGCCCGCCCTGACCCGTCGCGGCATGGAACGCCGCCGGGTCCGGGTACGTGGTGCCGGCCCAGCGGTACGGCATTTGCACGGGGGCGGACGGAACGCCGGTGACCAGGTTGTAGTCGACGACGGTGCCCGCCGTCGCGCTCTGCTCGACCAGGATCGCGTTGCGCGGCTCGTCGGTCTTGCAGTAGCTGCTGCGCCCCTCGGTGACGATCACGTTGTTGAACAGGCCGGAGCCCGTCGAGGCGCCGCCGACCGAGACGCCGGTCGCGCAGTATCCGCGGACCGTGTTGTTGGTGACGACGGTGCCGGGTGCGTCGACGGCGGTGACCCCCGGCTGCGCCGAGCCGGTGATGAGGTTGCGGCTCAGGACGGTGCCCTGCGAGCCGCCCTCGATGCGGACGCCGACCAGATTGCTCCGGCCGATGCGGACGTCCTTGCTCGCGCCGTCGACCACGACGCCGTCGAGCCTGCCGCGCGCGGCGCGGATCCGGTCCATCCCGACGTCGGTGGATCCGCTGATCTGAACACCGCCGCGGGTGAACAGGCTGCCGAGCACCACGTGGGAGGCACCCCGGACGGTCAGCAGCTCGCCGAGATCGGCCTGCTGGCCGTCCCACCCTTCTTCGGCGACGAAGCTGATCGGCTTGCCCGGCGCTCCCGAGCGGTCGATGGTGACGGCCTCGTCGTATGTCCAACCCGGCTTGATCCGGACGGTCTGGCCCGGGAGCACGGCCCTGGCCGCCGCCGAGATCGTGCAGTACGGGACGGCCTGCGTACCGGCCCCCGTGTCGGAGCAGTTGGAGCCGCTCTGGTTGTTGACGTGGAGATCGGTCGGATTCTCGGCGGCCGCGACGGCCGGAACACCGAGAAGGGTGACGAGACCTGCGGTCAGCAGGACCGTCGTGCGAGTGGGACGCACCAGTGGGGTTCCTTCGTGGAGAGAGAGCGTGGTGTCACGAAGGATGCTGCGGCGCCGCACGACTGGTAGATGTTCCGTTCCCCCAGCGACAGTCGGGCGCACGCAGCCCCCCGCGTACGGTGATCAGTATCCGGTGTCCGAAACTCGATGTCACGTGCTTCTTTCCCGGGCTACGGAAGCTGCGGCCGGACCGCCGACCAGCCGTCGACCGCGACCGCCAGGGGGTCGGCGTCCGCGAGGTGCGGCCGGACGAGGACCAGCCACGGGATCAGGCCCTTGATCCGGCGCAGGTGCCGGATGCGGTGGTACGGGAGGTCGCGCCAGACCCGGCCCTGTGCCGCGGCCTGTTCCGGGGTCAGGTCCATCAGCGCCAGCAGGTCCCGGCACAGGGCCGCCGGGTCACCGCCCCGTTCCGGGCCAAACTGCTGGATCAAGTAGGCCCGTACGCAGGCCAGTTCGGGCGCACTGAGCAGCTCGGGCACACCCTCGGCCCGCGCGCAGCGGTGGGTGGCGGCCAGCGCGAGGCGGCCCCAGCGCAGCCGGATCCCCTCCGGCAGCCGCTCGTCCCGCATCCGCACCCCGGCGAGCACGCGCAGGGTCCGCGGGTGCGGTTCGTCCAGCAGCGGCGGGTCGGTGGCCAGCCAGGCCTCCAGGTCCTCCAGCGAGTGCCCGTCGGGCGGCACGGAGGTCAGCACCTGGCCCCGGGTGAGCAGCGCCACCATGGCCCCCGCGAGGTGGACCTTCGCGACGTGCCCGGCGTCGAAGGAGCCGACGGCCCGCCCGTGGCGCTCGATGCGGCGCAGGCCGATCCTGGACTCCCCCACGGCGTAGACCTGTCCGGCCCGCGCCACCCCGCCGACGCACCGGACCACGCACACGCCGCCCGTGACGTCGGCCTCCTCGACGGAGTACACCTGCAATTCGGCGATGGACACCCCTGCCCCCTTCCCCGGGGCGGAGGTTACCTTCCGGGGGCGCGGAGCGCGCTCACTCGGGTCCCTGGAGGCACACGCGGGTGCCGGTGACGGCGGAGGCGGCGGCCGAGAAGCCGATGGTGCGGCTCCCGCTGGTCACCGAAACCCACGACCGCCCGCCCCCACCGGGGCCGGCCCCCGTGACGCGTACCGTGCGGTCGTGGCGATCCGGGTGTTCGGAGGCGATGCCCGTCATCCGCAGGTCCTCGACGCCGGTGAACACGAGGAAGAAGCACAGGGTGTTGTAGGTGCTCCGCGCCCACTCCGGTTCGGGGTGGTCGGGCAGTTGCGCCGTTTGGAGTCCGAGGGTGACGGAGGTGTCCCGCTCGTCCACGTGGACGTCGTACAGCGGGCAGGAGGACAGCTCCGGCGGGGTGTCGTAGAGCGCGGCCAGTTCGGGCCACGGGGCCAGGCTCATCTCAGGCCCTCTCGTAGAAGATGTTGACGTGGGTCGGGGGCAGCGTCGGGTACAGCCGGTCGTACAGGGGTACGACGTGCCGGCGCGGCCCGCCGTCGCCGCCGTCCGCGTCCTGGGTGAAGACCCCGACCTTGCCCAGGGTCAGCGAGGCGACCGTCGTGAACGACACCTCGGTGCCGGGCGCCGTGACGTGGACGGCCAGCCGGTTGCGGGGCAGGGGCGTGAGCCCGATGTCCGCCGTCACCGGTGGCCGCCAGCCCTCCATCACGAAGTCCTCGACGTGCGAGAAGCCGATCTGGCACTGCAGCGTGTCCCCGGGCCCGCCGTCCCAGCGGTCCGGGAACCGCGGCAGGTCCAGCCGCAGGATCACGCACGAACCCCAGCCGTCCGCGTGCACCGACCTCAGCCGTACGCCCGTGAGGCCGGGCACCTCGTCGTAGTACGGCGCGAGGGCCGGGGGGCCTGGGACGAGGTCCGCCCAGTTCACGGGGTCACCGGGGTCACCGGGGTCACCGGGGTCACCGGGGTCACCGGGACGGGGCTTCCAGGACGAGGCGGATCTCGGTGACCTCATAGCCGGCGCGGTCGAACGCGGCGGCCATCGGCAGGTTGACGGTGTCGGTGGTCGCGGTGATGCGCTCGGCTCCCGCGGCGGCGTGGAAGCGGGTGATCTCGCCCAGGATCTCGTCGATCAGGCCCTGCCCGCGCTGCTCCGGAACGACGCCCAGGTAGCCGACGTTGCGGTGGTACGGGGTCGCCGACGGGACCGCCAGGCCGGCGAGGCGGCCGTCCGGGAGGTGGGCCAGGCGCCACCAGGAGCGCTCGCCGGGGCAGTCGAGGTAGAAGTCGAAGTCCTCGCGGGCCAGCTGCTCGGCGTCCATCAGCTCCAGTTCGTGCTGCGTGGTCACGTCCAGGCTGTCGTGGGAGAGGCGGACGAAGGCGTCCAGCATCTCCTCGTCGGTGCCCTCGCGGAAGACGAGCCGGCCGGTGGGCGCGGCCGTACCGGCCTGCGGGGTCCACTCGTAGCGCAGGCGCTCGATCTCGCGCGTCAGGCCGGCCGCGGCCGCGGCCTCCCGGCGCCAGGCGACGGCCGCGGCCAGCGCCGGGTCGTCCCGCCAGCCGCGGGGCAGGGAGATGTGGTAGCCCGGCCGCTTGCCGAAGGCCGTGTGACCGGCCTCCAGCAGTCCGGCGGCTACCCCGGCCGGGTCGGCGACGCCCTCCCGCACCTGGAGGCAGTCGAGCGCGACGGGCCGCTCGCTGTCGGCGCGGCCCCACCACAGGGCGCGGGCGAGGATCCGGCCCTCACCGTCCTCGGCGAGCCAGATCCACTCGGGGCGGATCCGGTTCCCGGCGAGCTCCTCACGGATCCGCTCGGCGGTGAGGGCGGGGACGCGGCCGTCGGCCGGGTGGGCCACGGCTCGGTCCAGATCTGCAGGGTCTGCGGTGGCAGCGCGAAACAGCATCCGGCGATGATCACACGCCCAGGCCTCCCCGACCAGGCCGTTTCCCGCGGCGCGGAGCCGACCGGCCGGCCGGACACCGTCGGCGCGGGCGCTCGCCTCGCGGGCCCGCCCGGTACGGCCGATGGCCGGTCTCCGTGAGGGAGACCGGCCATCGGGTGGGGCTTCGTGCGTGCCGCTACGCCCAGGTGATCAGGCGGCGGGGCTGTTCCAGGACCGCCGCGATGTCGGCGAGGAACTTGGAGCCGAGCTCGCCGTCGATCAGACGGTGGTCGAACGACAGCGCCAGGGTGGTGACGTGGCGCGGCTTCACCTTGCCCTTGTGGACCCACGGCTGGAGCTTGATCGCACCGACCGCGAGGATCGCGGACTCGCCGGGGTTCAGGATGGGCGTACCGGTGTCGACGCCGAAGACGCCGACGTTGGTGATGGTGATGGTGCCGTTCTGCATGTCCGCCGGGGAGGTCTTGCCGTCGCGGGCCGTGGCGACCAGCGAGGACAGGGACTCCGACAGCTCGCCGAGGCTCTTGGCGTGGGCGTCCTTGATGTTCGGGACGATCAGCCCGCGCGGAGTGGCCGCCGCGATGCCCAGGTTGACGTAGTGCTTGAGCACGATCTCCTGGGCCGCCTCGTCCCAGGACGCGTTGACGTCCGGGTTGCGGCGGATGGCCACCAGCACGGCCTTGGCGATGAGCAGCAGCGGGTTGATCCGCAGCCCCGCGAGGTCCGGGTCGGCCTTGAGCTCCTGGACCAGTTTCATCGTGCGCGTCACGTCGAAGGTGACGAACTCGGTGACGTGCGGCGCGGTGAAGGCCGAGCCGACCATGGCCTGTGCGGTGACCTTGCGGACGCCCTTGACCGGGATACGGGTCTCCCGCGCCGAGGCGTCGGCCACGGGGGCCGCGGCCACGGCGACGGGCGCCGCCACGGCTGCCGGGGCGGCGGCCGGGGCCGCCGCGGGCGCGGCGGCCTGCGGGGTGATCGCCGCGGCGGCCGCCGCGTGGACGTCCTCCCGGGTCACGACCCCGCCGTCGCCGGTGGGTACCACCGCGGCCAGGTCGATGCCGAGGTCCTTGGCGAGCTTGCGCACCGGCGGCTTGGCCAGCGGCCGCTCGCCGGCCGGCTGCGCCGGGACGGCGGGGAGCGGCGCCGGGGCGGCCGGAGCCGCCGGAGCGGGCGCGGCCAACGGGGCCGCCGTGCCGTTCTGCGCGGCCACGGCGGGCGCCGGGGCGGCCTTGCGCGGGCGGCGCTTGGTGGAGGCCTCGGAGACCCCGTAGCCGACCAGCACGGGCTGGCGGGCGGCCGGGGCCGGCTCGGCGGCGGCCGGAGCCGCCTCCACCGCGGCGGCGGCGGGGGCCGGGGCCTCCGCCTCACCGGTCTGCACCGAGATGATGACCTGGCCGACGTCGACCGTGGTGCCCTCCTCGAAGAGGAGCGCGTGCACGACACCGTCGAACGGGATCGGCAGTTCCACGGCGGCCTTGGCCGTCTCGACCTCGCACACGACCTGACCGTCGGTGACCGTGTCACCGGGCTGGACGTACCACTTGAGGATCTCGGCCTCGGTGAGGCCCTCGCCCACATCGGGCATCTTGAATTCGCGGATGGTCATGACGCGGGTCTCCTAGTACGCCAGCGAGCGGTCGACGGCGTCGAGCACCCTGTCCAGGCCGGGCAGGTACTCGTCCTCCAGGCGGGCCGGCGGGTACGGGGCGTGGAAACCGCCCACGCGCAGGACCGGCGCCTCCAGGTGGTAGAAGCACCGCTCCGTGATGCGAGCGGCGATCTCCGCGCCCACGCCGAGGAAGACCGGCGCCTCGTGGACCACCACGAGCCGGCGGGTCTTCTCGACCGAGGCCTGGATCCCGTCGAAGTCGACCGGGGACATCGAGCGCAGGTCGAGGACCTCCACCGACTTGCCCTCCTCGGCCGCCGCGGCCGCCGCCTCCAGGCAGACCTTCACCATCGGGCCGTAGGCGGCCAGGGTGACGTCCGAGCCCTCGCGGCTCACGCGCGCCTTGTGCAGCTCACCGGGGATGGCGTCGAAGTCGACCTCGCCCTTGTCCCAGTAGCGGCGCTTCGGCTCGAAGAAGATCACCGGGTCGTCGCTGAGGATCGCCTGCTGGAGCATCCAGTAGGCGTCGCTCGCGTTCGACGGGGAGACCACCTTGAGGCCCGGCACGTGCGCGAAGAGCGCCTCGGGGGACTCGCTGTGGTGCTCGACCGCGCCGATGCCGCCCGCGTACGGGATGCGCACGACGACGGGCATCTTGACCTTGCCCAGGGCGCGGGCGTGCATCTTCGCGAGCTGCGTGACGATCTGGTCGTACGCGGGGAAGACGAAGCCGTCGAACTGGATCTCCACGACCGGCCGGTACCCGCGCAGGGCCAGGCCGATGGCGGTGCCGACGATGCCCGACTCGGCGAGCGGGGTGTCGATGACCCGCTCCTCGCCGAAGTCCTTCTGCAGGCCGTCGGTGATCCGGAAGACACCGCCCAGCTTGCCGACGTCCTCACCCATGATCAGGACCTTGGGGTCCTGCTCCAGGGCCTTGCGCAAGGACTCGTTGAGTGCCTTGGCGATCGACATCTTCTCGACAGCCATCAGTGACCCTCCTCGAAGGACGCGAGGTAGGCGGCGAACTGGGCGCGCTCCTCGTCGACGAGCGCGTGCCCGTCCGCGTAGACGTTCTCGAAGATCGCCATGGTGTCCGGGTCGGGCATGGCGCGCACGGCCTCGCGCACGCGCTTGCCCATCGCCTCGCTCTCCGCCTCCAGCTCCGTGAAGAACGCCTCGTCGGCGCCCCCGGTGGCCAGCAGGTGGGCCTTCAGGCGCAGGATCGGGTCCTTCGCCTCCCAGGCCGCCGTCTCCTCGTCCCGCCGGTACTTCGTCGGGTCGTCGGAGGTGGTGTGGGCGCCCATGCGGTACGTGAACGCCTCGACCAGGGTCGGGCCCTCGCCGCGGCGGGCCCGGTCCAGGGCCCAGCGGGTCACGGCCAGGCAGGCCAGGACGTCGTTGCCGTCGACGCGGACGCCCGGGAAGCCGAAGCCCTGCGCGCGCTGGTAGAGCGGCACGCGCATCTGGCGCTCGGTCGGCTCGGAGATCGCCCACTGGTTGTTCTGGCAGAAGAACACCACGGGGGAGTTGTAGACGGCGGAGAAGGTGAACGCCTCCGCGACGTCACCCTGGCTGGACGCGCCGTCACCGAAGTAGGCGATGACCGCGGAGTCCGCGCCGTCCTTGGCCACACCCATCGCGTAACCGGTCGCGTGCAGGGTCTGCGAGCCGATGACGATCGTGTACAGGTGGAAGTTGTTGAGGTTCGGGTCCCAGCCGCCGTGGTTCACGCCGCGGAACATGCCGAGCAGGTTGGTCGGGTCGACCCCGCGGCACCAGGCCACGCCGTGCTCGCGGTAGGTCGGGAAGACGTAGTCCTCGTCGTTCAGCGCCCGGCCGGAGCCGATCTGCGCGGCCTCCTGGCCCAGGAGCGAGGCCCACAGGCCCAGCTCGCCCTGACGCTGCAGGGCGGTCGCCTCACCGTCGAACCGACGGGTCATGACCATGTCGCGGTACAGCCCGCGCAGGTCCTCGGTGGTGATGTCGGCGACGAAGGGGGCGAACTCGGCGTTCTCCGCGTTGTCGACGCGGTCCCCTTCGGGCGTCAGCAGCTGTACGAGCTGAGGTACGGCGTCCAGCGTCTGCGCAGTGGCAGCGGCGGGCTTGGCGGCGGCGTTCGCCGCGCCTGCCGCCCGCTTGGTGCCGCTGCTGCGTCGCGGCTTGCGCGCGGCAGTGCTCTCCACGGTCACGTGTGCTCCTCCGTCGGTCCGGCACCCGGGTTCTCCGGGGTCCAGTGCGGCTCACCTGTATCCGTAACGAGCACACGGGGTGGGTGCGCATCGCGTACGGGGATTCAGGCGTGACAGGTGTCCCGGCGAGTGCCCTGCGCAATGCACGTTACCCAGTGCGCCGCATAACTGCGAAACCCCGTTTGACCTGCGTTTTTGCTTGGATTTCCTAGTAAAAACGCAGCAACGGGAACAACCACTGGTCACAGCCTTGCAGGGGCCGGGAACAACGGCACGTTATCCCGGGTAACTCCGGCAGGGAAGGGGTGAGTGTGTGAAACTGACTTCGTGCGCGAAGACGGAAAAATCAAGGTATTCCTCCTGGACGACCACGAAGTGGTACGTCGGGGCGTCCACGAGCTCTTGTCGGTCGAACAGGACATCGAGATCGTCGGCGAGGCGGGTACCGCCGCGGATGCCTTGGTCCGGATCCCCGCCACCCGTCCCGACGTGGCCGTTCTCGACGTGCGCCTTCCGGACGGCAGCGGTGTGGAGGTGTGCCGCGAGGTCCGCTCGCAGGACGAGGACGTCAAGTGCCTGATGCTGACGTCGTTCGCCGACGACGAGGCGCTCTTCGACGCGATCATGGCCGGCGCCTCCGGTTACGTGCTCAAGGCGATCCGCGGAAATGAGCTGCTGAGCGCCGTGCGCGACGTCGCCGCCGGCAAGTCGCTGCTCGACCCGGTCGCCACCGCACGCGTCCTGGAGCGGCTGCGCGACGGCGGCAGGGGCGGCAGGGGCGACGACCGCCTGGCGAACCTCACCGAGCAGGAGCGCAAGATCCTCGACCTGATCGGCGAGGGCCTGACGAACCGCGTGATCGGCGAGCGGCTGCACCTGGCCGAGAAGACGATCAAGAACTACGTGTCCAGCCTGCTCTCGAAGCTGGGCATGGAACGCCGCTCCCAGGCCGCCGCCTACGTGGCCCGGCTGCAGGCCGAGAGGCGCTGATCCGGGCGCTGATCCACCCGCCGCGGTGTTCCAACCGGGACCAACGTCCCTGAGCGTCGGGTCGGGCTGCTCTTCCCCGGCGGGGTGCCGGTGGCCGAGAGTGGACGGCATGACCCCCGAGGAACTCCACGCCGCCGAGGCCGTCGAACTGCTGCGCCGGGTGCCCTACGGCCGCGTGGCCACCAGCATGCGCGCGCTGCCCTTCCTCGCGCTCGCCCGCCACATCGTGGTGGACGGCAGGGTGGTGCTGAGAATGCACTCCGGTTTCGGCTACCACCAGGCCTGCAACGGCAGCGTGGTGGCGTACGGGGCCGACAATTCGAATTCCCGGGAACCTGAGCTCTGGTCGGTCCAGTTCACCGGAACGGCGCAGGTCACGGTACCGACCAACGCCGAACTGGAGCTCTTTGGTCCGGTTCCGCATTTCGCGGACGGCGAGGTCTACGACCCCGTCTACATGCGTATCGAACCCCAGTTCATCACCGTGCACTCGCTCGCCCGGAATCCGGACCGGCAGTACCAGCACGCTCTCTGACCGGCGTTCACGCGGATACGGGAACGGGCCCGGCGGAATTGATTCCGCCGGGCCCGTCCCCGTACCTGCGTCACGCGTACCTGCGTAGTTGCGACCTGCGTCACTCTTCCGAGTTGGTGCCGCCCCCGCCGCCGGCCGCGGCGCCACCCGTCTCGACGGGCTTCGTCGGCAGCGTCAGCGTGGGCTTCGGCGGCGGCGTCGTCGCGGGCTTCGTCGCGGCCGAGGAGGACGGCGAGGCCGTACCGGTCGGCGACTGCGTCACCGTGGTGGTGGGCGTCGGGCTGAAGCTCTGCTGCCGGCTGCGGGTCGGCAGCGGCGAGTTGTCGGTGTTGGGCGCAGGGGACTCCTGGGTCTGCGCCGGCGGGCTGACGTTCGGGGCACTGGACTTGCTCGGCTGGCCGGCCGGGGTGCTCTGGGTGGTCCCCGGCTTCTTGTCGCCCTTGCCGACGTTGTTGGCCGCGTAGGCCACGCCGCCCGCGACCGCGATGATCGCGAGCACCGCGAACAGCCAGGCCTTCCACCGGCTGCCGCCGCGGTCGTCGTACCCGTCGTAACCGCCGTCGTAACCGCCCGGGCCGCCATGGCCGCCGGGGAAGGCCGAGCCGTCGTCCGGGTTCAGCGCGGGCACCATCGGCTGCTGGAACTGCGAGGTCGAGGCGTGCGCCCCGTACTGCTGCTGCCCGCCGGTCCCGCTCACGGGCATGGCCGTGGTGGCGGCGGCGCCGCCCCGCCCGTGCGGCAGGGACATGGTGACCGGACCGGTGCTCCAGGTGCCGGTGTTCGGACCCTGGTCGTGCAGCATCTGCAGCGCGTACTGGACCAGCCCGCGCATCTCCTCGGCGCTCTGGAACCGGTCGTCCGGATCCTTCGCGAGGGAGCGCATGACCAGACCGTCGAGCTCCTGCGGGAGATGACGGCCCTCCGGCAGCTGCGAGGGCGGCACGGGGGCGTCCTGGACGTGCTGGTAGACCACCGACAGCGGAGTCTCGCCGGTGAACGGGGGCCGCAGCGCGAGCAGTTCGTACAGCAGACAGCCGGTCGCGTAAAGGTCGGAGCGGTGGTCGACGGCCTTGCCGAGGGCCTGCTCGGGCGACAGGTACTGCGGGGTGCCCATGACCATGCCGGTCTGGGTCATCGTCGACTGGGCGCCGTGCAGGGCGCGGGCGATGCCGAAGTCCATCACCTTGACCGCGCCGGTCTCGGTGATGATGACGTTCGCCGGCTTGATGTCGCGGTGCACGATGCCGTGCTGGTGCGAGTACGCGAGGGCCTCGAGCACGCCCGAGGTGATGATGAGCGCCTGCTCGGGGCCCGGGGCCTCGGCACTGAGCAGCAGGTCGCGGATGGTGCGGCCCTCGACCAGCTCCATGACGATGTACGGCACGGTGTTCGGGCCGACCCGGTCCTCGCCCGAGTCGTACACGGCGACGACGGCGTGGTGGTTGAGTCCGGCGACGGACTGCGCCTCACGCGTGAAGCGCGCCTTGGACACCGGGTCCTCGGCGAGGTCGGCGCGCAGCAGCTTCACGGCGACGGTGCGGCCCAGCCGGACGTCCTCGGCGGCGAACACCTCGGCCATGCCGCCGCGGCCCAGCCGGTGCGTCATCCGGTAACGACCGTCTCCCACCAGGCCGCCTGCGCCCCAGTGCTCAGGACCATCGGTCATCCCGGCGCCGTTTCCATCGGGTTCGGGTGCCATCAGTCCTCGCCGTCGTATCTCTCGGCCGCCGCTCAGCGGTAGTCCTCTTCGTCGGTGCTCCGGTGAACGCTACAGCCTCGGAACCGGTCACCGTTCGGACAAGGCCACCCTGTGCACGTCCGGTCACGGAACGGGCACCTGGCTTGACGTGTGCTTGCCCTCGGGCAGACTGGGCGCCATATGCGCCCGGCCAGCGGCGTGGGGACACATCCCGAGGGGAAGCAACAGTCATGAGCCAGGACGGCACTCAGGGCCAATACGCGGGCGGCTCTCTGGCCGGTGGCCGTTACCAGCTAAGGGACTTGCTGGGTGCGGGCGGCATGGCGTCCGTGTACCTGGCGTACGACTCGGCGCTCGACCGGCAGGTCGCCATCAAGACGCTGCACAGCGATCTCGGCCGCGAGCAGTCCTTCCGCGAGCGGTTCCGCCGCGAGGCCCAGGCTGTAGCGAAACTGTCGCACACGAACATCGTCTCGGTATTCGACACCGGTGAGGCCGAGGTCACCTTCAACGGCGGCTCCGGCGGCGACGGCGCGGTGATGCCGTACATCGTCATGGAGTACGTGGAGGGCCGGCCGCTGGGCTCGGTGCTGGAGGAGGACATCCGCCAGTACGGGGCCATGCCGGCGGACAAGGCGCTGAAGGTGACGGCCGACGTGCTGGCCGCCCTGGAGACCAGCCACGAGATGGGGCTCGTCCACCGCGACATCAAGCCCGGCAACGTCATGGTGAACAAGCGCGGCGTGGTCAAGGTGATGGACTTCGGCATCGCCCGCGCCATGCAGTCGGGGGTCACCTCGATGACGCAGACGGGCATGGTCGTCGGCACCCCCCAGTACCTCTCGCCCGAGCAGGCGCTGGGGCGCGGGGTCGACGCCCGCTCCGACCTCTACTCGGTCGGCATCATGCTCTTCCAGCTGCTGACCGGACGGATCCCGTTCGACGCCGACTCCCCGCTGGCCATCGCGTACGCCCACGTGCAGGAGGAGCCGGTCGCCCCGTCCTCCGTCAACCGGTCGCTGAGCCCGGCGATCGACGCGCTGGTGGCGCGGGCCCTGAAGAAGAACCCGAACGAGCGTTTCCCCACGGCCGCGGCCATGGGCGACGAGGTCGCGCGCGTGCTGGGCTCCGGGCAGACCGGGGCGCCGGTCATCGTGCAGGGCCAGGGCCCCCTGAGCAGCGGCGCCGGCGTGGCCTCGGCCGTGTTCCCGCCGGTGGAGTCCGGGTACCAGGCGCCGCCGCAGTCGGTGCAGCAGCCGTACCAGGCCCCGCAGACGCCGGCCCCGTACGCGCCGACGCCCCCGCCGCAGCAGCACGCGCAGGGCGGCTACGCCTACCCGCACACGCCCTCGCCGCAGCAGCAGTACGCGCCGCAGACCCCGCCGCCGTACACGATCTCCCCGTCGAGCACGGGCAGCACGTCCGCGGCGGCCGGTGACGGCAAGCGGAACACGCCGGTGCTCGTCGGCGCGATCGTTGTGGCGCTGCTGGCCGTCGGCGGTCTGATCGCGGCGATCTCGATGAACGGCGACGGCGACAAGGACAAGGGCACGACGGCGGACCCGGGTGCCTCCGCGTCCGCCTCCGCCAAGGCCGGGTTCAAGGGGCCGGACCTGACGCGCACCATCGACCCCAAGAAGTGCTCGGATCCGGTGAGGCACTACAGCGAGACCGGCAAGTACATGGCGCCGGACTTCAAGTACAAGAACCTGCTCTCGGTGAAGGAGTGCATCCAGGCCTCGGGCGGCAGGTACACGATCGTGGAGAAGGACGAGGCCGTGTACGGCAAGGACACGGTGCTGTTCCAGACCCCGGCCTCCGGCGAGAAGATCGACAAGGAGGGCACGGCCTACACGCTGACCGTGTCGACCGGCAACCCCGAATAGCGGGCACGCGCGCCCCGCAGTACGACACACCGGCATCCCGGACACCCCGATGGGCGTCCGGGATGCCGCTTTTGCCCCACTATGTAAATCTTGGCGCATATCTCTGACGCGCAGCGAGCAGCTCGGCGGCTCGGGACGGGAGGGGCTCCCCGTGATCCAAGGCTTCCACCCGCCGCACTGGCTGGCCTGCGCGGTCCTGGCCGCGGCCGCGCTCGCGCCCACTGCCTCCGCGTACGCCGGCCCCCTGCTCGTCCCGGCCCGGCACGCCCCGGCCCGGCACGCCGCGGCCCCGGCCACCCAGGACGACGACCCCCACGAGGAGCTGGCCGGCAGCGTCGCCGGAGTCGGCCGCGAGCGCCCCGGGAGGCCGGTCGGCGAGCCCGCCAACCCCGAGCTGATGGTGGCCTCCCGGCCGCTCCCGGTCCGCCCCCGCACCGAGCCCACCGCGCGGCCGCTGCCGACCGCCGCCGTCGCGGCCCCCACCCCGCAGGAGGTGGTCAGCGCGCTCGGCACCGGCCCGAACGACCGGGCCGCCGACCTGGCCGCGCACATACTGCCGCTCGGCACCGGATGCGCCCTGATGGGCCTGGGTCTGGGCTACCTCGGAGTGCGCCTGCGCCGCGGCATCTGAACCGCCGTCCCCCTTGGGATGTACATCTCAGGATGGTTGCAGGGAGTGAACATACTCGGTATACATACTGAGTATGTCGATCCGTCACGGGCTACTTGCCCTGCTGGAACGGGGCCCTCGGTACGGCTCCCAGCTACGCACCGAGTTCGAGTCCCGCACCGGCTCCACCTGGCCGCTCAACGTCGGGCAGGTGTACACGACCCTCGCCCGCCTCGAACGCGACGGCCTCGTCGCCCCCGACGGTGAGGACGCCGCCGGCCACACCCTCTACGCCATCACGGACACCGGGCGCACCGAGCTGTTCCAGTGGTACGAGCGCCCCGTCGACCGCGCCAACCCGCCCCGCGACGAGCTGTCCATCAAGCTCGCCATGGCCGTGGGCGCCCCCGGCGTGGACATCCGTGCGGTCATCCAGGCCCAGCGGCACGCCACGATCAAGGCGATGCAGGACTACACCCGGCTCAAGGCCACGGCGCTGGCCGCGGTCGAGAGCGGCCGGTCCCGCGAACGCGACGACGTGGCCTGGCTGCTCGTCCTGGAGCAGCTGATCTTCCAGACCGAGGCCGAGGCCCGCTGGCTCGACCACTGCGAAGCCCGGCTCGTCCGGCTCTCCCTGCCGGCCGACCGGAGAGCCGCTGAACCCGAACCGCCCCAGGCCGCCGTAGCCGACACCCCGGACCCGACCACCACCACCCGGCCCCGTACCGCCCGTACGCGACGTGGCTGAACCACCGTTCCAGGGGGGACCCTCCATGCCTGACCAGCGCCAGCCCCACCAGCCCGTACTGCAGTTGGACCAACTCGTGCGCACCCACGGCAGCGGTGCCACCGAGGTGCACGCCCTGCGCGGCATCAACCTCTCCGTCTTCCCCGGCGAACTCGTCGCCGTCATGGGCCCCTCCGGCTCCGGCAAGTCCACGCTGCTCACGCTCGCGGGCGGCCTCGACACCCCGAGCAGCGGCCGGGTCGTGGTCGAGGGCACCGACATCACCACGGCGAGCCGCAAGCAGCTGGCCGCGCTGCGCCGCCGCAGCATCGGGTACGTCTTCCAGGACTACAACCTGATCCCGGCCCTGACCGCCGCCGAGAACGTGGCACTGCCCCGCGAGCTCGACGGGACCTCCGCCCGCAAGGCCCGTGTCTCCGCGCTCGCCGCGCTGGAGGAGATGGGCCTCGGCCAGCTCGCCGACCGCTTCCCCGACGAGATGTCCGGCGGCCAGCAGCAGCGCGTGGCCATCGCCCGCGCCCTCGTGGGCGACCGCCGCCTGGTCCTCGCCGACGAGCCCACCGGCGCCCTCGACTCCGAGACCGGCGAGTCCGTCCTCGCCCTGCTGCGCTCCCGCTGCGACGCGGGAGCGGCCGGGATCCTCGTCACGCACGAGCCGCGGTTCGCCGCCTGGGCCGACCGCGTGGTCTTCCTGCGCGACGGCAGCGTGGTCGACGAGACCCTGCGCAGCCAGGCCGACTCCCTCCTCTCCGGGCGGGCGGCCGGCCAGTGAACTCTCCGCTCCGGGCCTGGTACCACTCCTGGGTCGCGGCCCTGCGCATAGCGCGCCGCGACGCATGGCGCGCCAAGGGCCGCAGTGCCCTGGTCCTCGCGATGCTCGCCCTGCCGATCGTCGGCGTGAGCGCCGCCGACTTCACCCTGCGCAGCGCCGAACTCTCCCCCGAACAGACCCTGTCCCGCACGGTCGGCACGGCCGACGCCCGCGTGCGGGCCACGATGTCGGGCAGTCCCATCAACCAGAACCCCGACGGCACCACCTCCGCACCCGTCGGCGGATACAAGAACTTCGACCCGTCGCAGGCGCGCGAGGTCCCGCCGGTTCCGGTGCAGTCCCTGTTCCCGGCCGGGGCCGAGTTCCTCAAGGACAGCAGCGGCTTCGGCAAGGTACGCACCACCCACGGGCTGCTCGACACGCAGCTGCGCGAACTCGACACGCACAGCCCCCTGGTGACCGGCCTGATCACGCTCGACCGCGGCCGGCTGCCCGAGGGACCGGGCGAAGTCATCGCCACCCAGGCCTTCCTGGACAACTCGGGCCTCTTCGTCGGCTCCTCGGTGACCCCGCGCGGCGCCACGTCCGCGTACAAGATCGTCGGTGCCCACGAGGTGCCGTCCGCGCTCGGGCGCAACGAGCTCATCGCCCCGCCCGGGACCCTGCTCGCCCCGCTCGCCAAGGCGCTGCAGGCCGCCGGAGCGCACGGAGTCGGCGCCGACGACGAATACCTGGTCAAGGTCGGCGGCGCGGGTGTCACCTGGGACGCGGTCAAGGCGGCCAACGCCAAGGGCATGGTCGTCGTCTCCCGCGCGGTCATGCTCGACCCGCCCGCCGACTCCGAGGTCCCGCTGTACAAGGACGAGCCGAAGGAGAGGTTCGACCGCGACAGCAACGCCGTCGTCCAAATGGCCATCGTGGCCACCGTGGTGGGCCTGGCCATGCTGGAGATCTGCCTGCTCGCCGGACCGGCCTTCGCGGTCGGCGCCCGCCGCTCGCGCCGCCAGCTGGGCCTGGTCGGCGCCAACGGCGGCGACCGGCGCCACATCCGCTCCATCGTGCTCTCCGGCGGCCTGGTCATAGGCGCCGTCGCCGCCGTCGTCGGCACCGTCGTCGGAATCCTGCTCACCGTCGTCCTGCGGCCGGTGCTGGAGGAGAAGCTCGGCGAACGCTTCGGCGACTTCGACCTCCGCCCGCTGGAACTCGCCGCCATCGCCGCTCTCGCCGTACTGACCGGCCTGCTGGCCGCGATCGTCCCGGCCGTCACCGCCTCCCGGCAGACCGTGCTGGCCTCGCTGACCGGCCGCCGCGGCATCCGCCGCGCCAACCGGGTGCTGCCCGTCGTCGGACTGATCGCCGTCGCCGTCGGCGCCGCCATC